>JAFAXZ010000291.1 GCA_019240665.1 Pseudonocardiales bacterium
CGCATCACTGGGCGCTTCCGCCGCACGCGGCGGTGATCGTGCCGTCCGGGTGCAGCAGTCTACCGTGGTGGGTGTCCCGATCACCGATCGAGCGCAGCGGCGAAGGCCGCATCGGTGACGCCGTGCGCGACGCCGGTCGGCCCAATAGCGCCTCGCTTCTCACTTCCTGACAGCAGCGCCGTCCAGCCCGATCGGGGAGCAACAATCCGAACGATCAAAAACCCTCCTCGTGAGCTCGATGCGGTGTACGGGGGCGTAAGGGTCGGGTGCTCACGGCCGTCCCGAGCGCTGTCCACCGGCAACGCGACAGTTGATGGGCCATCGGCAGTTCTTACTCCATGGGATTCAACCCGATGAACCTATCCGCCTCGACGGACTGGAGCGGGAGATCGCGAGCGAGTGGGAGGACTACCAGCGGTCCCGATACTCCTGGTTGACTCGCCGGCTGCCGCTGCTGATCACCGACGCGATGACCGCGTCTCAGCAGTACGGCGTGGACACCGACGACGGGCTACACGCCCACCGGTTGCTGGCCTCGGTGTACCAACTGGCCACCGGATTCTTGACCAAAATTGGGGAGGCGGATCTCGCCTCGCTGTCCGCCACCAAGGGCCTGAGCGCGGCGCATGCCTCCGGTAGCGAGTTGATGATTGGGTCGCTGTACCGATCGGTTGCCCACGCCTTGCTGTCCATTGGCGAGTACGAACAAGCCGTCGCGCTGACCCGTGCCGTGTCCGACCGTCTGCAGTCCGATCTTGGTGCCGCTACGCCCGAGTACTTGTCGATGCACGGCACGCTGCAACTGGTCGGTGCGTTGCCGGCCGCCCGCCACGACAACCGGACTGACGCCACGACGTTCCTGGTCGAGGCCGAACAGTCCGCCCGCCGATTCGGCCAGGACGCGAACTATTTGTGGACCGCGTTCGGCCCGATTATCTCCGCTCAGACGTTGAATCCCTCTGGGACTACCATGACATGCACCACGACCTACACCCCTGCGATGTCGGCATCGGGCTGGGAAGCCATGACCCTGGCGTCGCGATCCACATCGCCGAGTTGTTCCATCGCGCAATGTTCCCACTCATCGTATTTACCGGCGCGAATGCACCAACGACGGTCGACCGATTTCCCCGCGGCGAAGCCGTCCACTACCGGGACCACGCGATCGAACGTGCTGGACGGGGGGTGTGGCACCGGCCGGGTGGCCATCGAGTTGGCTCGCCGCGGGCTTGGCGTTGTCGGCGCGGATCTTGATCCGGACATGATCGGCCTGGCACGCGCGAAGGCACCCGAGCTGACCTGGGTGCAGGCAGACCTCAGCGAACTCAACCTGGCAATCCGATTCGACGCCGTCGTGCTTGCTGGCAATGTCATTCCCTTTGCGGCAAGCGACCGGCGCGCCGCGGTCGTCATCGCGTGGGCGCGGCGCCTGGCGCCGGGAGGTCGGCTCATCGCCGGGTTTCAGCTGCGGGAGGGCTGGCCGACCGTGGCAGACTACGACACGTGGTGCGCCACGGTCGGCCTTACTGTTCGCGCACGACGTGCATGCGCTACAGAATCGCTACGATGTCACGCGCTGCGCAGCACCGCGTCTATCTCGGCGAGCTGGACCAGCCGGTCGACCACCTCCGGATGCCCGCCCAGTGGTGCGGCCACCACATCGGCCCCAGCCGAGGTGAGCCTGCGGTAGAACAGTCCTGGGGCGAGCAGCCACGAGGCCACCGCGACCCTGGGTTCCCCGGCGGCCCGCAGGCCAGCGACCAGGGGCGGCACCCGCGGCGCTCCGGTAGCCACGAAGGCGACCCGGACCCGGCTGCCGACCTTGCCGGACAGCTGACGGGCCGCGACCCGCACGTCGGCTACTGCCCGCGGATCCGATGAGCCCGCCGCGGCCAACACCACCGCATCACCGTGACGCCACCCTGCCGCGCGCAGCCTGTCCTTCACCGCGTCCACCAGCAGCGGGTGCGGGCCGAGGGCAGCGCTGACGGTGACGTCCCGGCGGCCGGTGGCGGCCACCTCCCGGGGCACGTCGGTCCGCACGTGGTAACCGGAACTCAGGAATGCCGGAACGACGGTGACCGGACCGGGCGCGCCGGCAACCACCTCGCGCACTCCAGGACCGAGTACATCGGCGAAGGCGAGCAGCACCGGTCTACCGGGTAGCCGGACGCGCAACGCGTCAACCAACTGGCGCGTCACCGCGACACCAGCAGGATCCCGAGTTCCGTGCGCGGCTACAACGACAGACCCGTGAGTGGCGATGCGAGTCATAGCTCGCATCGCCACTCACGGGGCGAAGCCCTCACCGGCAGTCTCCGGGGTCCAGGGCCAGCCGGTATCCGCGCTTGACCACGGTCTGCACCAGCCGTGGGGCACCCAGCGCGGTACGCAGCCGGGCCACCGCGGTCTCCACCGCGTGTTCATCGTCACCAGCCGCGGGCATTACGGACAACAGTTCAGCACGCGGCACCACCCGGCCGGGACGTGCCGCCAGCAGCCGCAACAGGGCCATCGGGGTTGGTGGCACGGCACGCAGCACCCCGTCGACCACCGCGGCATGCCCGCGCAACTCCAGCACCTGACCCGCGACCGGCCACCGCGGCGCCCGGGCCGGCAGTGTCTCGGACAGCGTGCGCACCAGCGCGCCGATGCGGGAGCGCACCGGCTGCACCGTGGGCACGTCTCGGGATACCAACGGGCCCGCGGTGACCGGCCCGACACAGGCGGCGACGACATCCCGGCGCAGGCGTTGCAGCAATGGCTCCAGTACCCCGAGCTCGGTGGCTCGGCTGAGCACGCTGGCCGCGGCGGGTGCGCTGGTGAAGCTGACCGCGTCGACACCGCCGTCCAGCACCGCCGCGAGCAGCCGGTTCAGTGGCGCGAGATCCTCCGGCAGCACCCACCGGTAGACGGGCACCTGGATAACCTGCGCACCCGCACAGTCCAGGGCATCGACGAAGTCCGGCAGCGGCTCCCCGTGTAGCTGCACGGCGACCCGCACCCCTTCGAGGTCACCGGCTAACAGGTGTTCCAGCACCTCGGCTGAGGACTCCGACGGAGGCGACCAGGCGTCGGTCAGTCCCGCGGCCCGGACCGCTCCGCGCGACTTGGGGCCTCGGGATAGCAAGGTGGCGCGGCGCAGCGCACCGATCAGCGCCTCGCCCAGTCCCCACCCGTCGGCGGCCTCCACCCATCCGCGAAACCCGATGCCGGTGGTGACCACCACCACGTCCGGTGGGTGGTTGATCAGCTGCTCGGTGGCGGCGTGCAGTTCGGTGTCGTCAGCCAGCGGCACGATCCGGATCGCCGGGGCGTGCAGCACCTCAGCGCCCCGACGCTCCAGCAAGCCGCCCAGCTCTTCGGCCCGCCGTGCGGCGGTGACGCCGACGGTGAATCCCGCCAACGGCAACAGCTCGGGTCTCCGCCCGAGCGACACCGCAGTCATGAGGAACAGACTTCCACAATGCCGTTGACCACCCGCGTTGGATAGGTCGGCACCGAGACGCTGGGGTCGTCCAGGCATACCCCGGTGGCTAGCTCGAAGACCTGCTTGTAAATCGGTGAGGCCACCGTCGCCCGCCCCCCGCGGTCGCCGACGATTCCCCGCGAGAGCACCGAAGCCCGGCTGAAGGGGTCCACATTAGACAGGGCGTGCAGGGCACCATCATGGGTGCGGAACACCGCCACCGCAATGCCATCGACCAGCGCGGCTACCCCCCGTTCCGGAATGAGGTCGTCATAGCGGCACACCGCGGTCCAGTGCGCCTTCGCGTGCACTGCGGTCACGGGACCACCGCTAGCTTCGGGCCGGCGATCAGAACCGGTTGGCCGGGTCGGCGATGGGCAGGCGTTGGCTGGCCACGCTCCTGGACGAACTCGATGGTCGGATCGGGCACGCCCGGCGCGTTGACGAACGAGGTGAACCGGGCCAGCTTGTCCGGATCCTCCAACACGCCGCGCCACTCGTCGGAGTAGCCCGCCACGTGCGCCTCCATCGCGGCGTCGAGCTCCGCGCAGATCCCGAGTGAGTCGTGCACGATGACGTCTCGCAGGTGGTCCAGGCCGCCTTCCAGCTCCTCCAGCCACGGCGCGGTGCGCTGCAGCCGGTCGGCGGTACGCACGTAGAACATCAGGAACCGGTCGATCGTGCGCACCAGCGTCTCGGTGTCCACGTCCGAGATCAGCAGGTCAGCGTGTCGAGGCCGGAAACCGCCGTTGCCGCAGACGTAAAGGTTCCAGCCAGTCTCGGTGGCGATCACCCCGAAGTCCTTGCTGCGGGCCTCGGCGCACTCTCGCGCACAGCCGGAGACC
>JAFAXZ010000332.1 GCA_019240665.1 Pseudonocardiales bacterium
ATCAATCACCGACGAATCCAACGCCCCCGCCAACCGCCGAGACGCCTCCACATCACGATCATCAACATTGATGCCCTGACTCACGGATGGTTCCCTTTCCGGCCGAGTGATGATCACAACGGCCCATCTTGGTCCATCCGCGGCTTAGTGGGGTCGGCCACGGGCGCGGTGACGGGATTGCTCCCGCTCCGTTTCCCGTGGCCGCCCGCCCGAACCCGCCGTGCGACTCTCACCGCAACGGGCTCTCCGCGTGTCTTTACCGTTGATCAGCTCGGCTGGGCAGCCGTGGTGATGGTCCAGGGGGTTAGTATCCGGGTCCCGCGGTAGCGGTATCGGGTGACCGCGACGCTGGAAGCGCCACGGAAATGAACCCCCTTGTGGGCGAAGCGCCAGCCCTGATCACAGAACCGGTGGTGGACCTCCCGCCAGGAGATGCGTCCGTGTTTGCGGCGTATCCAGGTCCCGATCCGACGCCAGGCGTGGGAGTCGAGCTGGGAGAACACCGACTTGGACACGCCATGGCGAAAGTAGTTCGCCCACCCCTGCAACGCGTGGTTGACCCGACGCAGCAACTGGTCGAGCTCCTCGTGCAGGGTAGATCTGCGGGTGTGCCACCGTATCCGTTCCCGGACCGCCGCTTTGGCCTTCTGGGAGGGGACGGTGTAGACGAAGTACCGGTCTTTCGTTCCGCGTTTCCGCATCCGTCGGATGCGAAAGCCCAGGAAGTCGAAACCCTCGTCAATGCTCACCACACGGGTTTTCTCCGGCGCCAGGCGCAGCCCCAGCGGGGCAAGCACCTCGGCCACCTCGTCCCGGAGGTTCTCGGCGTGCTGGCGCTCACCTTTCACGCAGACGACGAAGTCGTCCGCGTAGCGGGTCAGCTTCCAGCAGCCCAGCCCTTGCCTGCGGCGATGATCCCGTTGATGCCACGTGCCCATCGTTTGTTTCCACTGGCGATCGAAATGCTCGTCCAGCGCCGAGAGCGCGATATTAGCCAACAACGGGGACAAAATCCCGCCCTGCGGAGTGCCGGTCCAGGTGTCGTCGCATTCACCGGTAGTCTTCATGACCCCGGCTTTAAGAAAAGCTTTGACCAACGCCAGGACCTTCTTGTCCTTGATCCGAGCCCGTACCCTGCCGAGCAACACGGTATGATCGATCGTGTCAAAACACGACTGGATATCGGCTTCCAGCACCCACCCGTAACCTCGGGTGGTAATGTGCTGGATCTCCGCGACGGCATCCTGCGCCCGCCGGTTCGGGCGAAACCCGTACGAACAGGGCAGAAAGTCCGCCTCAAAGATCGGCTCCAGGACCAGTTTCAGTGCCGCCTGAACGACCCGATCAGCCACGGTCGGTATCCCCAACGCCCGCAGCTTACCACTGGCCTTGGGAATCATCACCTGCCGCACCGGCATCGGGACGAACGTACGCGTCTTCAGCTGCGCACGCACCGCATCCAGGAACACCTCAACCCCGACCTGGGAGCGAATCCGAGCCACCGTGACCCGATCGATCCCAGGTGTCCGCGCCCCGACATTGGTGGCCACCCGCTCGAAAGCGTGCACCAGAAACGCCGGATCACAAACCAGGTTGTACAGATCATCAAACCGACGACTGGAATCTTCAGTCGCCCAACGATGCAACTTGAGCTGCATCCTCCGTACCGCCCACCACGCCGAATCAACCTCCGGCCAGCGCGCGACACCGGTATTCACCGGCGCACCTTCGGACATTGCAGTCCTCTCCTCACTTGACACGCTGCCGTCCTTCCCCATGTAGCCGGCTTTCCCGACCTCGGAGTACTACAACGGCTCCGCCCCGCTCACCGCCTTCGGTCGGCGACGCACCTATCCCTCCGATACCACCTGGTATGGCGGCACCGAGTGGAGCGCACAGCAAGCGGTTCCCGCGTTCACTGACATCCGATCAACGGGTGAGGCACCCGGCTTTACCCCTGCGGCATCGTCACGGCTACGCCGTAGACCTTCACCGTGACCTCCCAGGCCAGGCCTGTGGCACCCTCCCAGAAGTCCCCGCCAACCCACCAAGGACCAGCGGTACGCACCGCCAACCAGCCCCCATCCACCGGGTTCGAGCTGGTCACCATTCAAGAGGCCTCAACACCGGTTCCTCGCGTATGCCTTCCCGTCTCGCTCACCGGGCCCGACCCATCCGGCAGTACTGGACCGACCCGACTTCGTCGCGGCTGCTCCCACCCTCCCCACCATCCCGTGGATCAGGCTGCCGCCAGCTTCACCCCACCGCTACGACGGCAGAGCGGCGAAGGACTCCCACCTCCACTCGGACAATCAGCGCCTCGCGGCGCACCACAGTTGTAATGACACGCCCCGCAGTTGCCGGGCGAAGATCCGGACAACATCGAGCCGCCGGGCCTGATAGACCTCATCCCCGCTGCCCCGACAAGTCCGGGTCGCCCACTCGAGCGCCAGATCCACGCTCACATGAGCGGCGGAGCGTTCCTCGCAGAAGCGCACAAAGCTCATCAGGTGCTGGCCCTGCGTGGTCAGCCTGAACCCGAGCGCGCGGCGCATAGCCAAGTACTCCTCGGCCTTGGCCCTCAGCGCGCTCACCGGCCCGCTCCAGGCCACGGGCGCGCCAGCGGGCGCAGCGCGTTTTGGTCGACCTTGGCATAAAGCGCCGTGGACAGCTGGCTGCGGTGCCGCAGTACCTGCCCGACCTCAGGCAGTGACGCGCCAGCGCGCAGCATCTCGGTCGCCAGCGCGTGCCGGAGCCGGTGCGCTCCCCGGCGCTCGAGCCCGGCCCGGTCACAGGCCCGGCCCATGGCCGCGCGGACCGCCTCCGACCTCAGCTGCCGGTAAGGCCGCCGCACGGTCACGAACACAGCCCGCGACTCGCAGCGGGGACGGCCGTCAGCCAG
>JAFAXZ010000004.1 GCA_019240665.1 Pseudonocardiales bacterium
CCGGTTTGACGGGCGGGAGCTGGAAACGGAACATCTGCTTGCCATGGCCACCGTAGTGGGACAGCCTCGCGGGAAACCGCAGGAACATAAGGCTACGGGACCTACCGTCAGTGGTAGTCATCGCGCCAGCTCCCGACCCTACTCACCGGTCTGTGACCGGAGTGGGTAGCGCTGCCGTGCCGCTTCCGCTCTTCGCCGCTGTAAGTACCTGCTGAGCAAGCCGGGGTAGTAGGCCAAGCCGGAGAGCAGTCAAGTCGGCTACCCCAGATTGCCGAACACTGCCGAGCTGGCCGGCCTTCACGCCAAGCTGACCGCCGCCCGCATAGCGATGCACAGTGATCAAGCTGACCGCCGCCCGCATAGCGATGCACAGTGATCGAGGCCGACAGGGCCCATAGGACGTAGCCGCCGGCCGACAGGTAGGCCCCCCACGAGGAGACCGTCAGCGAAACTACTCAACCAGCCGCCGCTTGCGTCGACGGCTTCGACCCCGGACCCTTACTCACGGAAAGTCATTAGATTCTCACAGTGAGTTGCGCCGTGTGTGTTGCCGAATTCCCCTCTATGGGATCAAGGCGCCGCTACCGGCGGCGTCGACGTGGGTAAGTCTGTCATCACACTCGTGTGCCCGCCGGGCCGGTCCCGCGTGCTGCGCGCGGCCTGCCGGCCGTGCTCGCGCGGGCCGGCCGTGCGGGTGATGATAATCGCCAAGGACGCCCGCCGTTGGTGGCTCATGGCCCGTCTGACGTATGTCGGCACTGTCCGAAGCGGCGGACACTACGCGCTACCGATGGGACTGGAGTGGCAGCTGGGACCTCGGGATATGACGCGTTCCTCTCCTACAGTCACGCCCTGGACGGTGTCCTCGCACCGGCACTGCAGACCGGGTTGGAGCGGTTCGCCAAACCCTGGTACCGACCGCGCGCCCTGCGGGTCTTCCGGGACAACGCGAGCCTGTCCGCCAACCCAGGCCTGTGGACGTCCATCGAGGAAGCGTTAGCCGCCTCGGCGTGGCTGGTGTTGATGGCCTCGCCGAGGGCGGCCCAGTCCGAGTGGGTCAACCGCGAGGTTGCCTGGTGGCGGGAGAACAAGTCCCCGCAGCGGGTGCTCGTGGTGCTCACCGAGGGGGAGTTCGCCTGGGCCGAGGACGCCGCATCGGGTAACGGGATGACAGCGGCCCTGCCACCCGCGCTGCGTGGCGCGTTCCGCGAAAGTCCTCGCTGGGTGGACCTGCGCTGGCTGCACGAGGTGGAGCAGGTGGACCAGTCCAACCCCCGGTTGCGGGACTGCGTGGCCGACATCTCCGCAGCCGTGCGCGGGGTTGACAAGGACGAGCTGGTCGGGGAGCACATCCGCCAGCACCGCCGCACCATGCGACTGGCCCGGGGTGGCGTCACCGCCTTGGCGGTGCTGTTCATCGCAGCGCTCGTGGCTGCGGTGGTCGCGGTGGGCCAACGGAACCTCGCCGTTGCGGCTCAGCGTATTACCATCGCCCGGGGTATGGTGGCCCAGGCCGAGCGGATCCGCGACCAGGATCCCCGGCTTGCCCTTCAGCTTGGTGTCGCTGCCGAGCAGTTTGACGCCAGCCCACCAACCCACACCAGCCTCTTTCAAACTCTGGAAGCAACCCCCCATGTCAGGACCCTGACCGGCCACACCGACGCGGTATACGGGGTGGTGTTCTCTCCTGATGGGCGTACCCTGGCCAGCGCCAGCGTTGATCAGACCGTGCGGTTGTGGGATCTGAGCGACCGAAACCGACCCCACCCGCTCGGTGCGCCCCTGACCGGCCACACCGGCCCGGGGAACGGGGTGGCGTTCTCCTCCGATGGGCGCACCCTGGCCAGCGCCAGCGTTGACCGGACCGTGCGGTTGTGGGATCTCAGTGATCGGGAGCGGCCCCACCCGCTGGGTGCGCCTCTGACCGGCCACACCGACGCGGTAATTGGGGTGGTGTTTTCCCCTGATGGGCGCACCCTGGCCAGCGCCAGCGTTGATCAGACCGTGCGGTTGTGGGATCTCAGCGACCGAAACCGACCCCACCCGCTCGGCGCGCCCCTGACCGGCCACACCGGCACGGTGAACGGGGTGGCGTTCTCTCCTGATGGGCGCACCCTGGCCAGCGCCAGCGCTGACCGGACCGTGCGGTTGTGGGATCTGAGCGACCGGGAGCAGCCCCACCAGTTGGG
>JAFAXZ010000084.1 GCA_019240665.1 Pseudonocardiales bacterium
CGGCACACCCTGGTCAAAGGCACGTCCTCCCCGGACGACCCAGCCTTGGCCAGCTACTGGGCACAACGGCGCCGACGGGTCACACCCCCCATCGACAGCTACACACTACGCCTGCTCACCAAGCAGGACGCGCGCTGCCCGCTGTGCGGGGACCACCTGCTCACCGCCGAGCAGCCACCACAATCTCCCGAACAATGGGAAAGGTGGTGGCTCCCCGTCACCCGACGCGCGATCACCAGCGATTACCTGGTGTATCACGGGCGACACGGCCCACCGGATGACAACCAGACCCGCCTTGTCCACGCTTCCTGCCAGCGCAGGAACCCAGCACAGCAGCCCAAAGCGCCCAACGGGGCCTGCTTGAGCCGTGTGCGGTGACGAACCGCTCGCACGGTTCTGAGGGGGGACCGTCGCAGTAATGCGACGGTCCTACCCGGCGAGGCAGAGGAGCGCTGGCCACGGACTGAGCTGAGCAGCGTCGGCGGGTCGGGTCGAGCACTGCGGTGGTGGTGGCTACGGCCCGGAGCTCGGGTATCGCTGCGCAGGTAGTTAGAAAGGCTGCGCTGGGAGCGCGCGGGGTTGGGAAGCCAGCCTCGGAGAGCAGCTGTCGAACTCGCGCACCGCCGTGAGCAGTTTGGTCGGCTCGCCGGGATGCAACATCTCCAGGTCAGCGGTGATGTCCTCGACAGTGTGCAGGGCGCGGACGACGTTGCCGTGCCAGAGAAACCACTTCAGCCGCCGCAGCTGGTTGCCGATCTCGCTGACCAGCCTGGTGACCGTCTCTGCGGAGAGCTCCAGGTCCGGGTCCGGGGGTGGCGGTCGCAGCGATTTGGCCATGTTGGTCATGACGGTGATCCGCATGGTGATGTGGAACCAGTCCAACAGATGCTCTCCCGTCCTCACCACCCTCGGTGAGGAACGTGACCTGCTGGTTGGCCTGCATGCCCTGGGCGGCCCTCTGTCAACTTGGTGAGGTCGTCTGCGGCTTGGGTGATCGGCGGGTCGATCTCGGTGGGGAGGGGCTGGGTTGATGGCCGCCGTTGTGCCGTCGTACGGGGGTTCCGGTCCCCGGTAGAGATCATCAGTCACTGTGTGTGGCTGTATCACCGGTTCCCGCTGAACTTCCGTGAGGTCGAAGAGATGATGCTGCAGCGCGGGATTGTGGTCTCTCACGAGACCATCCGGCAGTGGTGTCGCAAGTTTGAGCAGACCTACGCGAACGGACTGCGCCGCCGACTGCCCCGACCGGGCGACAAATGGCACCTTGACGAGGTGTTCATCAAGATCCACGGCAAGACCCACTACCTGTGGCGGGCGGTCGACCAGGACGGGAGTGTTCTGGACATCCTGGTCACCTCTCGGCGCGACGCCAAGGCCGCTACCAGGTTCTTTCGTAAGCTGCTGCGGGGGTGGCGGTCCGTGCCACGGGTCCTGATCACCGACAAGCTGGCCAGCTACGGTGTGGCCCACCGAACGGATGTCTGAAGTCCTATGCACGGTGGCCAGCTGGCGGCGGGGGGTCGACGCGGATGTTGCGGTAGACGGCCGTTTGCGTGGGACCCGCCCCAGCTCCTGCAAGGCACAGGAGTGTCGTGCACATGAGTCCGGGCGTGCTGGATGTCCGGACTCGTCTGCACTCGCCCCGGAAACACCAGGTTGCCCGTGCAGACGACTTCGGACATTGACACCTGGGAAGTTCCTGTGATCGTCGACACAGGGCTAACGATCGTGATGGGGCCGGCGACGACCAGTGTGACAGAGACAGAGGTAAGGACGGCAAGTTGCGCTGAAGCGGGTCGCTCCCGACCAGGAGGATACACGGAATGTCTAGAACACCGCAACAACCGGGCTGGTGGCAAGCATCAACCGGGTGCTCGTCCACGCTACCCCCACAGGCCGGAGGGCCAGCCCAGGTGGCCGCCAAGTGACCACATCGGCCGTGTTAGGCCTTGTCGGCGGAGTGTTGATTCTGGTTGGTCTCATTGGTGGAGGTTTCAGTTTTTCTGGTACCGTGATGCCCACAGTGGGGAAGGCAGTCAGGATTCCCTGCTTTATAGTTGGCAGCATCCTAGTTGTTTATGCCATTTTTCTTGCGCTTGTTGAGGGTACATCAGGCGTACCAACAGGCCAGGATGGTGGAGCGTCGACCAGTGCAACACCATCACCTAGGCACGGTACTGTGCAGGGCGGAAACCCGTACGTTTATCGATTTCCGTCATTGAGTGCCCCGAAAATTGGGGTGCTCACAAATGGTGCCGATGTTACCATTCAATGTACAACTCAAGGTGACATGGTGACGGTTGGCACCCTGAGCAGCAGCCTCTGGGACCGAATTGGCGAGGGCTACCTGCCCGATGTTGTGGTGTATACCGGTACAGACCAAGCGGTTATGCCGACTTGTACTGGTTGATCAATAACGTTTGATGATCAAGCAGCGCGCCACTACCGATGTCGAGTGGCCGGAGGGAGTCGCACCCTCCGGCTCTCGCAGATCCCGGCGTGAACCTCTCGGCTCACCGGGCTCCTGTCATCCGGCTCTTGCCGTCGCTGTTCTCGTTCGCAGTTCCCATCGCCAGTGGGCGAGGA
>JAFAXZ010000217.1 GCA_019240665.1 Pseudonocardiales bacterium
ACACCACGGGCGTTGGCTCGGGCGTCGCGTTGCACGACCCCGGCGACGATCTCGCCCTCCTTGGCCGAGAACTCACCAAAGGTGCGCTCGTGCTCGGCGTCGCGCAGCCGTTGCAGGATGACCTGGCGGGCCGTGGTGGCCGCGATCCGACCGAACCCCTCGGGGGTGTCGTCCCACTCCTGACGGACATTGCCGTCCTCGTCGAGTTCCTGCGCCAGCACCCGGACCAGACCGGTCTTGCGGTCAACGTCGATACGCACGTTCGATTGATGGCCGTCGGTGTGCTTGTACGCGGTGAGCAGCGCCGTCTCAATGGCCTCGAGAACCGTCTCAAAAGAGATGTCCTTGTCCCGTTCAATGGCGCGCAGCGCGGCGATGTCGACGTTCACCGTTCCTCCAAATCCTGCCGTCTCGCGCCGTCGAGCGCAGCGAGCTCGGGAACAGGCGGCTGGCGAAATTCCACTTCCACCACCGCGCGGCGCAGCTCCGCGTAGCGCACCCGGTAAAGGGCTCCCGACACCAGCAGCGTGACGCCCTCGTCATCACAGTCACCGATCCGGCCGACTAGCTCTCCCCCGGACACCAGGGCGGCCCGGACCAGCCGTAGCCGGTTCCGCCGCCAGTGCCGTGGCTGGGTCAGCGGCCGGTCCACTCCCGGTGAAGTCACCTCAAGGGTGTAGGGCCCAGCGATCAGCTCATCGTGCTGGTCCAGGGCCAGCGACACCGCGCGGCTCACCGTGGCGACGTCATCCAGCCCAACGCCAGCGTCCGAATCGATGATCACCCGGATCAGCCGGCGCTGGCCTGCGCGCACCTCCTCCAGGCTCTCGAGCTCAAATCCGGTGCCGCCCACCGCGTCGCGCACCACCGACTCGGTTGCTGAGCCGGGATTCGCGGGCTGCGCGGTCACTGTGACCTCCTGACGAAAGTGACTGTCTGTCTACGACGTGGCGATGCGGGCGACGACCCAGCACGGTGTGCCCCGGCCGGGATTACCTAGGGTATCGCGTCGCAGGACTAACTCGCGTCGAGTGGATCACGGTGCTGGCCCTCCAGCAAACCGGGGTCCTGGCAAGATGGCCAACCGTGTCAGGAGTCGGCCCTCACCGTCGCCGCGTGCTGACCGCCGGAGCCACACTGCTCCTGGCCGGCCCGGCGGCGCTGACCGGGTGCACCTTATCGGCACACGCCCCCGAGGGGCCCGATCCGCTGGAGTTCCCAGCCCGACGTGCCGAGGCTGATGCGGCCCTGGCGACCACGGTGGCCCGAGCGCACTCGGCGTTGGCCGCAGCGGCAGGAGCGCTCGCCGCGGATCGGATGACGCATGCCACGACGCTGCGCGCCGAACTGCGCCGGGCCCGGCCCGGATCGACTTCACGCAGCGCCTCCCCATCGGCTGTGCCCCCGCCGGTTGCTGCCCCGCCCGCCAATTCCGACCTTGCCGGTGCTCGATCGGCGCTGACCCAGGCGATGCACGCGGCACAAGACGAGGCAGCCGGACTGGTCATGACACTGCCTGGGTACCGCGCGGCACTGCTGGCGTCGGTAGCGGCCTGCTGCGCAAGCCACGCAGCGCTGCTGTCATGAGCGGGAGCCAGGTGCCGGTGGATGCCTTGCAGCGCGCCTTGGCGGCTGAGCATGCTGCGATCTGGGTTTACGGGTTGGTCGCGGCCTTTGTTTCGAATGCGCTGGACAGCCAGCTCGACGAGGCCGCGACCGCCCATCAGGCTCGGCGCGATGCCACTGAGCGGGTACTGATCGACGCGGGCGCGCCGCCAGTACCACCCGAACCGGGCTACCTCACCCCAGAACCGGTCACCGATGCCGCCTCGGCCCTGCGACTGGCGATCACCGCGGAGACCGACGCAGCCGCGGCGTGGCGCTCGGTGATCGAGCGCAGCCCGGCTGATCCGGGCCTGCGCGGGGCCGCGCTGGAGGCACTGACCGGAACGGCCGTACGAGCAACCCGCTGGCGCGCCACCGCGGGCGCTACCCCGCTGACGGTGCCATTTCCTGGGGCTCCCTGAGCACGCGCACGCTGAGCACGACCACGCGATTACCGTACGACCGTGCATACCGAGCAAATTCGTATCCAGACCGGCTCGCGCGAACAGATCTACGACATCACCAAGGACTGCCGCGCCTTCCTGCACCGGGTTCCGGCGGGTGATGGTCTGCTGCATGTCTGGCTACCACATGCGACCGCTGGCCTTGCGGTGATCGAGACCGGGGCTGGCAGTGACACCGACCTGCTCGCCGCGCTGCGCGAGCTGCTGCCCGCCGACGATCGGTGGCGCCATCGGCACGGCTCTCCCGGGCACGGGCGGGATCACCTGCTGCCCGCGCTACTGCCGCCCTACGCCAGCGTCCCGGTACTCGGCGGGCAACTCGCGCTGGGCACCTGGCAATCGATCTGCCTGGTGGACACCAACCGCGACAACCCGGTCCGTACCGTCCGGCTGAGCTTCCTGTCCGGCTGATACCTACTTGCTACACAGCTCCCGCAGGTGCACCACCACGCCGTCTACCGGTACTTCGGTGCGTTCCCCAGTGGCCCGGTCCTTGACCTCCACGACACCCGACGCCAAGCCGCGCCCCACCACGAGGATGGTCGGCACGCCGATCAGCTCGGCGTCGGCAAACTTCACACCAGGGGTGGCCAGGCGGTCATCGAGGATCACCCGCAGGCCGGAGGCATCCAGCTCAGCGGCCAGCCGCTCGCTAGCGGCGCCGACCGTGTCGTCCTTACCCGCGCTCACCAGATGCACGTCGGCCGGGGCGATCTCGCGTGGCCAGATCAGCCCGTGCGCGTCGTGACTCTGCTCGGCGATCGCGCCAACCAGCCGGGAAATCCCGATACCGTAGGAACCCATGGTGATCCGGATCGGCTTGCCGTCGGGGCCCAGCGCGTCCAAGGCGAAGGCGTCGGTGTATTTGCGGCCAAGCTGGAAGATGTGCCCGATCTCGATACCGCGGGCGGCGACCAGGGTGCCGGCCCCGTCGGGTGAGGGGTCACCAGCGCGCACCTGCGCGGCCTCGATAGTGCCACCGGGGGTGAAGTCGCGCCCGCATACCAGGTCGACGACGTGGTGGTGGGGACGGTCGGCGCCAGTGGCCCACGCGGTACCCCGAACCACCCGGGGGTCGACCAGGTAGCGCACCCCGTTCGCGCCGAGGGCGCCCGGTCCGAGGTAGCCCTTGATCAGGAATGGGTGCGCGGCGAAATCCGCGTCGTCGAGTAGCGCCACCTCGGCTGGGTCCAACGAGGCCTCCAGCCGTTTCATGTCGACCTCGCGGTCGCCGGGAAGCCCGACACCAAGCAGTTCCCACTGCTGCGCGCCGGGTTGCCGGATCTTGACCATGACGTTC
Organism: Pseudonocardiales bacterium; assembly: GCA_019240665.1. Taxonomy (GTDB): domain Bacteria; phylum Actinomycetota; class Actinomycetes; order Mycobacteriales; family Pseudonocardiaceae. The sequence goes on from JAFAXZ010000217.1 coordinate 3,370, forward strand.
TTCAGGGTGTCCGCGGCCCTGAAGGTACGGCCCAGACCTGCCCCATTGAGGTGTTCCACCAGCGTGTCGATAGTCGGGGTGTCCGGGGTATGCAGCACCCGGGCCGGCGGGAGCCCGTCTGTCGACAACTCCGGGGGCGCCGGGGTGGTCACCGCCTCCACGTTGGCTGCGTACCCGGACTCCGTGCTGCGCACGAAGGTGTCCTCACCAGTCTCAGCTTCGGCGAGGAACTCCTCGCTGGTCGAGCCCCCCATCGCGCCGGAGTGCGCCGACACGATCACGTAGCGCAACCCGAGCCGATCGAAGATCTTGATGTAGGCCTCGCGGTGCGCCCGGTAGGACTGCGCCAGCCCCTCGTCGGAGAGGTCGAAGGAGTAGGAATCCTTCATCAGGAACTCCCGGCCACGCAAGATCCCGGCCCGGGGACGCTCCTCGTCCCGGTACTTGGTCTGCACCTGGTAGAGGATCACCGGATAGTCCCTGTAGGAGCTGAACTCGCCCTTAACGGTGAGCGTGAACAGCTCCTCGTGGGTAGGGCCGAGCAGGTAATCGCCACCCTTGCGGTCGCGCAGCCGGAACAGGTTCGCGCCGTACTCGGTCCAACGACCGGTGGCCTGGTAAGGCTCCCGAGGTAGCAACGCGGGGAACTGGATCTCCTGCCCGCCGATCGCGTCCATCTCCTGGCGCACCACAGCCTCGATGTGGCGCAACACCCGCAGGCCCAGCGGCAGCCACGAGTAGATCCCTGGGGCGACCCGGCGGACGTACCCGGCGCGCACCAGCAGCTTGTGACTGGGCACCTCAGCGTCCGCCGGGTCCTCGCGCAGGGTGCGCAGGAACAGCGTCGACAACCTGGTGATCATGCTTCAGGGACTCCTCGGACGGGTGAGATCGCAGAGTTCGCAGCGTATCGGGACCTTGGCGGAGTCACCGCGGAAGTCACCCGGCTCACCGGACTGAGCGCGTCAATCTGGGCGCGTCGATGCTGGCCGAGCACAGCGCGCCGGGACTGTGGTGGACGGTGTGGCCGATCCGGCAGGCAACGAGTTCTGTGTCGGCAGCCATCGGGGGGTAGCAGAGCAGACAGGCAGCACCTCAGTCCCGACCGATCACCTCCGAAACATCGACCACCACGGGGACGTCAGACGTCTGGGATTGCTCCGACGCGACAGTCAGGGCATCGACAAGCCGCTGGAGGTCCTCTCCGCCGAGGACTCGGCTTGCGACCAACACGCCCTCGGGGTCCTCCAAGTCCAGGGTGGTGAGCCGAGTTGCCAGGTCGGTCCGCACGATGATCGTCGCCCCGTTCAAGGCAGTGATCCGGACGCCCGGAGTGCTCGATGGCTCGGTCGATTCGGTGGGGAACTCATTCTCGTCGTCCACGAACCTATCGTCGCGTACCGCCGCGGGTGGGGTCACGCCGGGTGCCTGCTGTCGTCAGTCACGGCGCACCCCTTGGCGCCGAAGCGAACGGTCGCGACCAGTTCGGCGGATGCGGTGCCAGCTATCACGGGTAGCGGTGGCCGTCGATTGTGTCGATTGTGCTGTCGATGCGGCGCAGCGCCTCCCGCAGCAGGGGCAACGACGTGCCATGGTTAAGTCGGATCCGTCCGTTGCCCTGCTCGACGGGCAGCGCGAAGTCGCGTCCCGGGCTCACCGCGAGACGCCCACGGTTGAGCAGCACCGCCGCCGGGTCGTCGCCCAAGCCGGCATCGCGCAGATTCAGCCAGGCCAGGTAACCGGCCTGACCAGGATGCGCCCGTACGCCAGGGGTACGCCGGACCCAGTGGGAGAGCTCAGCTCGGGTTCGATCCAGGTGAACTCGCAACTCATCGATCCAGCCGCCGTCATCGGTCCAGGCCGCGATGCTGGCGGCCATCCCGAGCGCCGACGCGCGCAGCCGCTCATACTTCGGCACCGAAGCAGTGACCTGCGCGGTAGCCGGCTGTGCCTGCAGCAGCGCACACTTCAGCCCGGGCACGTTCCAGCCCTTGGAAATACTGGTGATGGTCACCGAGTGGGCGCCGGCCGCGGACCCGCTCGCGGCATACGGGATGAAGCTGACATCAGTGGCCGACAACGGGGCGTGCACTTCGTCGGAGATCACGTGGGCGCCCCGCGCATCGACGATCTCCGAAACGGCGGTCAGCTCTTCGCCGGTGAGCACCCGGCCAGTGGGATTGTGCGGGTGGCACAGCAGCACCCCGCGGGCGCCGTCACGCAGCGCGTCGCCCAGCCGCTGCAGGTCCACTGTCCACCCCCGAGGCCGGTCCAGCAATGGCCACGACACCGCAACCCGGCCCAGCTGCTTGAGTAGCGCGAAGAAGGGTGGGTAAGCGGGGGTGAGCAGCACCACGCCGTCGCCCGGCTCGGTGAGTACCCGCAGGGCGGCCTCCAGCCCAGCCATCACGTCGGCGACCGGGCAGGCCAGCGCGGGATCAGGCCGCCAGCCCTGATACCGGGCGGCCCATGTGGCGTACGCCTCGGCAAGGCCCGCTGATTCGGGATAACCCAGGTCGTGCGCGTCGAGTGCCCCGCGGGCGGCCTCAAGCACCGCGGGAGCCAGCGGGAAGTCCATTTCCGCGACCCAGGCGGGTAACACGTCGGGCGGGTAACGGGACCACTTCATCGTCCGGCGCGCTCGGAGCATGTCGAGGTCCAGTGCGTTGAATCCCACCACCATTGCCTACCTGGGCCCAAGCCGGAAGCACCACTCCACGCCGGAAATCGGTCGCCAGCTCAGCGCACATTGCCACTCCGCGCATTGCCACTCCGCGCATTGCCACTCACAGCGCGCGCAGCGCCACGACCGGCCCAATCACCACAATGGCGGGCGGGCGGATCCCTGCACTGGCGACGGCGATGTTCGCCAAGGTGGAGCGCACCACGCGCTGGCCTTGCAGGGTGCCATTGGCGATCACGGCGACCGGGGTGTCCGGTGACCGGCCGTAAGTGACCAGGGCGTTGGCGAACACACCGATCCGCTCCACCGCCATGAGCAGCACCAGGGTGCCGCGCAGCCGCCCCAGCGCTGACCAGTCGACCAGCGAGGTGGGATCGTCCGGGGCCACATGCCCGGACACGACGACGAACTCATGGGTCACGCCGCGGTGCGTCACCGGAATCCCCGCCGCCGCCGGTACCGAGATGGAACTGGTGATGCCGGGGACCACCGTCACCGGCACTCCGGCAGCCACGCAGGCCAGCACCTCCTCAAAGCCACGCCCGAAGACGTAGGGGTCGCCGCCCTTGAGCCGCACCACGAACCGACCGGCCCGGGCGTGCTCGATCAGCTGCGCGTTGATCCGCTCCTGGGCCATCGCCCGGCCGTAGGGCACCTTCGCGGCGTCAATCACCGTGACATGGGCACCGAGCTCGCCCAGCAATTCCCGCGGCGCGAGCCGATCGGCCAGCACCACGTCGGCTCGGGCCAGCAACCGCCGCCCGCGCACGGTGATCAGGTCGGGGTCGCCAGGTCCCGCGCCGACCAGCGCCACCCCCGGAGTCGTGATGTGCTCCTCGGCGTCTGGAGCGTCGTCCACCACCCCGGTGCGGAGGGCGTCGAGGAGAGCATCCCGCACGGCGGCGGAGCGGCGCGGGCGGCGCCCGGCGAGCACGCCGATGAGCAACCCTTCGTGTTCCCCGGTGGCCGCAGTGACGGCGCTGCCACCGGCCGCATCGTCGGCCCGCACGCAGAACACCCGCCGCCGCTGAGCTTCAGCGGCCACTGCGGCATTGACCGCGGGCTTGGAGCTGCAGGCGAGGGCGTACCAGGCGCCCTCGAGGTCACCGTCGGTGTAACCCCGGATGTCCCAGCGCAGTTCCCCCGCCGTGGCCATCGCCTCGACGGCCGGGGTGGCGTCGGGGGCGACGAGCAGCACGTCGGCGCCAGCGGCGATCAGTCGCGGCAGCCGCCGTTGCGCGACCGTGCCCGCGCCGACCACGACGACCCGGCGCCCGGTCAGGTCCAGTCCTACCAGGTACGGCTTCACGGGACCGGTCTCCAGGACAGCAGCGCGTTGACCGCCGCCGCAGCGACCGCGGTGCCGCCCTTGGCACTGCGGTTGGACAGCGCAGGCAAACCCGAGTCCCGGAGCGCCGCTTTGGCCTGCGCGGCGTCGACGAAGCCCACCGGCAGTCCGATCACCAGCGCTGGCCGCAGCACGCCGTCCGCAGCGAGGCGAACCAATTCGCGGAGCGCCGTCGGCGCGTTGCCCACCGCCCACACCGCGCCCTGGGGGTGCTCGGCAGCGGCCATCCGGATCCCCGCAGCGGAGCGCGTCAGCCCCTGCACCGGCCCCAACGCTGGCACTAGGTCGAGCGCGACTACGCACTGCCGCGACGTGATGCCGGCGGCGAGCATCCGAACATCAACCACCAACGGCGCCTCGCCAGCCAGCGCCCGCTGCCCCGCACGCAGCGCGTCCTCGTCGCAGACCAGGTCCTTAGCGTAATCGAGGTCCGCGCTGGCGTGGATCACCCGCTCGGTCACCACGCGGGTACCCGGCGGCAGCCTCGCGGTGTCCACCTGGGACCGGAGGATCCGATATGACTCGACCTCAATCGGATGCTGAGCCGGCGTCACGTCGTCCCCTGTCCGCTCCTCAGCACGCCTACAGCTTGCCGCCACAATGGTGCTACACCAGTGGTGGGGGTGCACGCACCAGTGGTGGGGGTGCACGCACCGACGGTGGTGGGCCGAACGGAGACCGCAGATGAGCCCCGAAGATCACGATGACGAGCTGGCCACCCAGTATGTGCTCGCCCGGCGCCTGCGTCCGGACCTCGACGGAGCCGAACTCGCTCGATTGATCGTCTCCCGACTCAGCGAAGATCAGTTACTGCGCCTCGCAGGGGACGCGCTTGCCTGGGCCCCCTACCCCACCGATCGCCAGGATTTGGCGCTGCGCTACGTGCAGAACTTCGTACTCGCCATGGAAAGCGACCCCAACGATAAGTAATTTCGCCTCGCCGAGCGTAGGCAAAGCTACTACAATACCCTCATGAGGGGAATGAGGGGACTCTTCGGGGAAGGCAAACCTCGCATAGTGGGGCGGCGGCTTACGATCATCGTGGCCGGCGTCGTCTTGGCTCTCATGCCGATGGGCTGCGCGTACCGAGGGGTCAGCATGCCCTCGCCATCCGCTGGTAAGCCAAGTCCGGTCCATACGGTCGCTCTGTTTGGCAGCGGCACGCTCACAACGCCGAACCCGACGTCGAAAGCCCTCACCTACAACCCGGCCCTGGCGCCGGCCGGGACTGCTGTCACGGCCGCCCTCATCCCGTCCTCGGACGGGTCCACCCGGGCGGAGCTGACGGTCGCCGGGCTGCTGCCCAATCGGGGCTACGCGGTGCACGCGCACACCACAGCGTGTGGCGCCACCGGTGAGGCGGCTGGTCCGCACTATCAGAATCACATGGATCCCGCAGCGACCCCCCAAGCCCCATCGACCAATCCCGAGTACGCCAACCCGAACAACGAAATCTGGCTGGACGTGCGCACTGACGCCGCCGGCGCCGGTACGTCGCGTACCACGGTGCCCTTCGTCTTCACCGACCGGATGCCCGGGTCGATCGTGATACACGAAGCCATGCAGACCTCAACGGATCCCGGCCACGCAGGCCAGGCGGGTGCCCGGATCGCCTGCCTCACCCTGTCCGGGCGGTGACCGCCAGCGCGTTACCCTGCTGAGCCAGGAAAACCGGCCACCCGGTAGCACCGGAGATGGGATGGCCTGATGCGACCGGCCACTGGGTTGATGGCTTCTGGGCTGATCTCGTTCGTGGGCGCTGGGCCCGGCGCACCTGACCTGCTCACCCTGCGTGGCGCGCACCGGCTCGCGGCCGCTGACGTGGTGGTCTGGGCATCGTCGCTGGTGCCTGCGGCGGTGTTGAAGCACTGCCGCGACAGTGTCGAGTTACACGACTCGGCGGGCATGACGCTGGAAGATGTGCTCGCGGTGTACACGGCGTACCCGGAAGCCGTGATTGTGCGGCTGCACTCCGGGGACATCTCCCTGTACTCCACGCTGACCGAGCAGATCAGCTGGTGCACGCGGCACGGCCGAGCTTTCGAGATCGTGCCCGGGGTCGGCTCGCTCGCCGCCGCCGCGGCCGCCGCCGGGGTGGAGCTCACCGGGCCGGGGGTGGCACAAAGCGCCGTGCTCACCCGGCTCGGCGGCGGTCGGGCCGCAGCGTCGATGCCGGCCGGGGAGAGCGTCGCCAACTTCGCTCGCCATGGCACCACGATGGCCATCTACCTGTCCGCGGCCCGGCCGGCCGCGATGCGCGAGGAGCTGCTGGCCGGCTACCTACCGCAGACCCCCGCTGTCGTCGTCGCGAAAGCCAGCTGGCCGGACGAAACGGTGATCACCACCACGGTGGACGGCCTCGCCGATGCGTTGACCGCCTCCGGAATCCGCAGCGCCGCGCTGGTGCTGGTGGGACCGGCGCTGTCCAGAACGGGGACCCGCAGCCGGCTTTACGATCCCACGTACTCGCACGGCTACCGCCGCCGTTCGCTGCCGGGCAGCACCACCGGACGGCCCATCCCCACCGCCAAGCGCAGGTACCCGTGACCGGCCTGCTCACCGTCGTCGGGCTAGGACCGGGAGGTCCGGCGCATCGCACCCGGGCCGCTGAGGACGCCGTCCGGGACGCGCAGGTCGTCCTCGGATACCACGCTTACCTGGCGGCCTGTGCCGACCTCACCGGCCCACACCAGAGTGTGGTGCCCAGCGGGATCGGCGCCGAGCAGCAGCGCGCCGGGGACGCGGTACGCGCCGCGGCCGGTGGGGCGCGCGTGGCCCTGGTGTCCTCCGGGGACGCCGGAATTTACGGGATGGCCTCGTTGGCGTTGACCACCGCCACCGCACTGCCCCCGACGCGGCGCCCGGCGGTGCGGGTGGTGCCCGGCATCACGGCGGCCATCGCGGCGGGCGCGCTGCTGGGAGCCCCCCTGGCTCGCGACTTCGCCTGCCTGACCCTGTCCGATCTGCTCGCCCCCTGGGAAGCGGTGGAGACCCGGCTGCGCGCGGTGGCCGCCGCCGACCTGGTGCTCGCGCTGTACAACCCGCGCTCGCAAGGGCGGTCGTGGCAGCTGCACCGGGCCCGCGATGTCCTCGCCGAGTATCGGCCCGGTGACACCCCGGTCGGGCTGGTCACCGACGCGGGACGGGACGGCGAGCGGGTGGAACTGGTTACGCTGGCCACGCTGGACCCAGCCAGAGCTGGAATGCACACCGTGGTGATCGTCGGCGCCGCGGACACCAGCCGGCTCGGCACCTGGCTGGTAACCGCCAGGTCGCTCGGTGCACGGTCATGACCGCCGACGCACTTTGTCTTGCAGAGGCGGCATTGTGACCGTTCACCTGGTAGGTGCCGGACCCGGTGACCCGCAGCTGGTCACCCGGCGCGGCGCCATGCTGCTGGCCCGAGCCGAGCACGTCGTCTACGACCGCCCTTCAATGGCCGACATCCTGGCGCTCGCCCCTACCGCGACCCGGCACTGCGTCGGCAAGCAGGGCGCCACCCCGGCTCCACCACAGCACGAGATCAACGCGCTGCTCGTCGAGCTTGGCCGGACCGGGGTGTGCGTGGTGCGGCTCAAGGCCGGTGACCCGTTCGTGGTGTCCCGCGGCGGCGAGGAGGCAATAGCACTGGCCCGCGCCGGGGTGGACGTCGACGTGGTACCCGGGGTATCCGCTGCAGTGGCCGCACCGGCCGCGGCCGGGATCCCGGTGATGGTCCGGCAGCGCTCCCGCACGCTCACCGTGGTCGCCGGCAACGACGACATCGACGAGGTGGACTGGGACGCCGTGGCCCGCCTGGGCGGCACCGTGGTACTGCTCACCGGCCGAGCGGTGCTGCACCGGGTGATCGCCGCGCTGCGGGCGGGCGGTATGCCCGGCGACACCCCGGTCGCCGCGATCAGCGCCGCAAGCCGCCCGCAGCAACGCACCGTCCGTGGCACCCTGGCCGAGCCACCGTCTGCGCGGTTGCCCGCACCGCTGACCACTGTGATCGGCGACGTGGCGCGGCTGGACGTCACGGCAGGCGAGGTGAGCTGTGCACATCCCTGACGGCTTCGTCTCCCCCGCGGTCGCGATCACCGGCGCCGCAGTGGCCGTTGCGGGGCTTGGGATGTGCGTGCGCCGCACCCAGCTCGAGCTCACCGGGCGGCAGCTGCCGCTGGCCGGGCTCGTCGCGGCATTCTTCCTGGTCCTGGAAGCACCGATCATCCCGGTGGCGGTGGGCACCAGCGGGCACCTGCTCGGCGGCACGCTGGCCGTGGCGCTGCTCGGACCGTGGCTCGGACCGGTGGTCATCACCGTTGTCACCGTGATACAGGCGTTGTTCGCCGGTGACGGCGGGCTGTCCACGCTCGGCGTCAACGTGGTCAACCTGGCCCTGGTGCCAGCGGCGGTGGGTTATCCCGTCCTGCTCGGGCTGCGCCGGGTGTTGCCCCGGGGACCTACCAGCACGTCGGTAGCCGCCGGTCTCGCCGCTGCGGTGTCGGTACTCACCGCAGCGGTGCTGTTCACCGCGGAATACGCCGTAGGTGGTGCAGCGGGGGTGCCCACCGGCACCATCGCCGTCTCGACCATCGGGGTGTACGCGCTGGTCGCCGTCGTCGAGGCGGTAGTCACCGCGCTGGTGGTGCGGGGGTTGCTCGCGTTGCGCGCCGACCTCGTGCAAGTGGCGTCATGAGTGCGGCGCACCAAAGCCTGCTCGTCCCGGCCGACACCCCGGTGCACCACCTGGCGCCGCAGTGCAAGGTGGCCGCCACCGCGCTGTTCGTACTCGCCGTGGCGGCCACTCCGACCGGCGAGTACTGGCCCTACCTGTGGTATCTGCTGCTACTCGCCGCAGTCGCCGCGCTGGCCCGGCTGCCGCCGCTGACGCTGAGCCGCCGGCTGCTGGTGGAGGTGCCGTTCTTGCTGTTCGTACTCGCGTTGCCGATTTTCGACGGGCCACCGTCGCTGACGGTGCTCGGGGTCGGGCTGTCGGTACCTGGGTTGCACGCTGCGACGACTATCGCGCTCAAGGCGACGTTCGGGCTACTCGCCACCGGGATCCTGGCCGCGACCACGCCGCCACCGGAGATCATCACGGGACTGGAGCGGTTACGGGTGCCGCGGGTGTTCACCGCGGTCGCGGCGTTCATGGTGCGCTACACCGAGGTGCTGGCCGCCGAGTTGGCCAGGATGCGTATCGCCGCAATCTGCCGAGGGGGAAAGGCACGCTGGCTCTGGCAGGTCCGCGACGTGACGGCTGGACTCGGCGCACTGGTCGTCCGCTCCTTCGAGCGTGGCGAGCGGGTGTATCTGGCGATGGTATCCCGTGGGTACACCGGGGCCTTGCCGACCGCGCTGACCGGTGTCGCGGCGTCTCGGGTGGCGTGGGCTGGCGCGCTGGCCATGCCGGCGCTGGCCGCGATCGGGACGGTGCTGGCATCATGACAGCCCGCGAGACCTCCTCGCAGGGTCGCGCCTGCAGGCCCGCGATGCTGGTGGTCGGGCACGGCAGTCGGGACACCAATGGGGTGGCGGAGTTCTGGGCGCTGGCCAGGATGATCCGCGCCGCCGCAGGTGAGCTGCTGACCGGGTTCGGCTTCATCGAGTTGGCCTCACCGACCGTCGATGAGGCCATCGACGAGCTGATCGCCCACGGCGCCACCGAGATCGTCAGCGTGCCGCTGGTGCTGCTGGCCGCCGGACACCTGAAGAACGACGGTCCCGCAGCATTGGCCCGGGCCCGGATCCGGCACCCGGGGGTGCCCTTCTCCCTGGCCCGCGACTTGGGCATCGAGCCGCACGTGCTGGAGATTGCCGCGGACCGGATCCGGGACGCAGCCGGTGACGCCGTCCCGGAGAAACTGGGGGTGGCGCTGATCGGACGAGGATGCAGCGACCCCGACGCCTGCGCGGACCTGTGGAAGGTCAGCCGGTTACTCGCCGATGGGCGCGGACTGGGTACCGTCGAGCCCGGGTTCGTCTCCATCGCCACTCCATCGGTCCCCGAGACACTGGAGCGGCTGCGGCTGCTGGGCGCCGGGACCGCGGTCCTCGCTCCCTTCTTCCTCTTCCCCGGGGTGCTGCTGAACCGGATCTACGCCGAGGCGGCCGCCTGGGCGCAGGACCACCCCGAGGTTGAGGTCCGGGGCGCCGGACACCTGGGTCCCGACCCACGGCTGGCCCGCCTGGTGCTGGAGCGCTATCGGGAGGCGCGGGCCGGCGACGTACGGATGAACTGCGACCTGTGCGCCTACCGGGTTCAGCTGCCCGGCTATGAGTCCAAGGTAGGCACGCCGATCTCGCTGACCCCGCACAGCGACGGTACCGCCGTGGGTTCGTGGCGGCCCCGCCGTGCCACCCGCGCACCTGCCCCAGCACCGCTGATCCGTCGCGGGCGGTTCGTCGGCTCTCGGACTGCTGACAGTGTCGCCGCGATCGAGGTACGGGACCTGGACTTCGCCTACCCGGACGGCCGCCGTGCGCTGTCCGGGGTCTCGATGCACGTCGGACCCGGTGAACGGGTCGCCCTGCTCGGCCCGAACGGTGCCGGCAAGACCTCACTGGTGCTGCAGCTCAACGGGGTGCTCACGCCGTCGGCTGGGTCGGTGTTCATCGGCGGTGTGCAGGTCGGGCGAGGCACGCTGACCGAGGTCCGCAGGCGCGTTGGCGTGGTCTTCCAGGATCCTGATGATCAGCTGTTCACTCCCACTGTGGGGCGCGACGTGGCGTTCGGGCCGGCTCATCTGGGATTGTCCGGCGATGCCCTGGAGACCCGGGTCACCGAGGCGCTGTCCTACGTCGGCCTGGTGGATGCCGCCGACCGCCCACCGCACCGGCTGTCCCTGGGCGAGCGGCGGCGCGCCGCGGTGGCCACGGTGCTGGCTATGTATCCCGAGGTGCTGGTGCTCGACGAGCCGACCGCCAATCTCGACCCAGCGGCCCGACGGGAGTTCGCGGATCTGATCAAGCGGCTCGGGATGACGACGCTGCTGGTCACTCATGATCTGCCCTATGCGCTGGAGCTGTGCCCGCGCGCGCTGGTGATCGACCACGGGCAGATCGTCGCTGACGGGCCCACCCGGGAGGTGCTCGCTGACACCGGGTTCATGAGCGCGCACCGGCTGGAGCTCCCCGCGGGCTTCAACCCGCTGGGTGCCTGATGCGCCTGCTCTTCCCCCGCAAGCGGGCGGATCGCACTCCTAGATCCGCCCGCTTCCCCCTCATCGGGGCTCTGGCGCTATTGCAGACCTATCGGGATCCCGCTATGTCTGGACTATCGGGTTGGGACTCACCGCGCCGCAGGCGGCCACCAAGCCCCGGGCCTCCTGCGCACATTCCTGGCTCGATGGGTGCCCTACGCTCCGCCCAGCCGGACCACCAGCCCGCGCGAGCTTATGCCGCTCCAAGAACGCCGCCGTCCGCACCACCGCGAACTCCACCCACCCACACGCCACGACCCGAGCCCCCTCATAAGCACACACATCCCACCGACTGACCCGACCCCGCACACTGACACACCGCGCCGTCAACGTCAGCCTCGCCCCCACACACACCGGCGCCCGATGAGCAAGACACACCCCCATACCCAAACTATCCTCATCATCACCCATAACCTGACGCAACGCATTCATCGCCGGCCACTCACACAACGCCACCAAAATACCCGTCGCCAACACAGCCGGCTTACGAGCGAACTCCGACGCCCCCGGAAACAAAGTATTCACCAAATCCCCCGGCTGCACCCGATAGATCACCGACCGCGCCACACCAGGAACCAGACCAGACCTCACCACGTCGTGCCCTCCGGAGCCCGGCACACGCCCTCATGACCCTCCGGCAGCTGACAGTGCCACTCCCCATCCTCAGCCAAGCCGTTGATATGACCCAGCACACTACGACAACGCTGAAGCTCCACGAGGCAGA
>JAFAXZ010000260.1 GCA_019240665.1 Pseudonocardiales bacterium
GCTGGCCGACCCCAAGCCCTTCGGCGATACCGCCAGCGGCATTGGTGAGCACCACTACCCGCACACCCGCCGCGCAGGCGGTGCGTACCCCGTGCACCACCTGCGCTACGCCATGACCCTCGTAGCTATGCGTGCGACCGAGCAGCACCAGGATGCGGCGCTCACCCAAGGGCCCGCTGAGCCGCACCGACCGGACTGTCCCGGCGTGCCCGCTGACCTGCGGTGCGATAAACCCGGGCAGCGCGGTGACGGGGATCTCGACGGTGGGAGCGCCCAGCACGTCGGCCGCCGGGCGCCAGCCGCTGCCCAGTACCACGGCGATGTCGTGCGCGGGCGCCCCGGTGCGCTGGGCGAGTACCAAAGCGGCGTCTCGGGCGATCTGTGCCGGGCCGGTCACGACCGGCAGCCTAGGGCCCAGACTGCCAGTGATCTACAGGCCGGGAGCGAACCCCGCTATCACGGGTTCGAATAGCCTCGTGCGCCCGGCACCCTCTCGTTCGGTTGGCACGGTGACAGAAACCACCCACAAGTCTGCCCTGGTCGGAACCAGCCGCAGGTAGGTGGTGCGGCGCAGCTCGCCGCCCTCCCGGGTCCGGAAGGTGGCGTCCAGCGTGCCGCCGGAGAGCCTCTGTCGCTGGGTCTCGACGAGCTCGGGCACCCCCTGTGCCAGCTTGCGCAGGTAGATGGTCAGGTATTGGTCGACGCCACCGCCGGGCAGCACGCCGGTGACCCGCTCCACGGCGATGACCTCCGAGCCGTCCGGGGAGACAAAGCGCATCACGGTGCCGGAGTTGTTCCCGAGCGCCCGCTGCTCACGGAACTCCGGCCAGCCCTGCGGCACGGTGACCGTGAACCGAACCGGTCGGGTGCCGTTCGGCTCGGTGACGTGCAGCACCCGGGGTGTCAGCACCCCATCATCGGGGCTCGTTCCCACGACGGCCCGGGCTCCCAGGGAGGGCAAGGCAGGTCGGCCGGCGACGACCCGGGCGAACCCGAAGCCGGCGCTCGCGGCACCGAAAAACAGCAGCACGGCCAGTGTCCACAGGACTGCTCGGCGTCCGGCGCCGGTGCCTTTGCCTCCGGTGTTCCCCACCCTGTGCGTCGTGGCCGGGCCCTGTGTGCGGGAGGGCGCGGCGAAGGGCAGCGGGCCCGGGTCGGCCGCGAGCTGCCCGGTCCCCCGGAGCGGCGTTTCGAGTGCGTCTGGGACGCTTCCGGGGTGGTTGTCGAGGGCCCTGATGGGGGAACTCGTCATGGCCACGGGAACGGTGACCGGGATGGGGCGCATCACGAGCTCGGGATCAGCTGGCGCGAGTGGCGCACCCAGCAGCTGGCGTACCCGCGACAGTGGTATCCGGCGCGCTGGGTTCTTGACCATCAACCCCCGGATCACGTCGGCGAGCGGTCCGGAACATGACGGCCTGGGAACGTCGTCCTGCACCACCGAGGCGACTGTCGCCATCGCGGTGCCCGCGTCGTAGGGGGGCCTGCCCTCGACCGCAGCGAACAGCGTCGCGCCGAGTCCCCACAGGTCTGACGCCGGGTTGACCGGCCCGCCGGAGGCAATCTCGGGAGCGATATAAGCAGGGGAGCCCAGCATCAGACCGGTCGCGGTCAACGTCTGATCGGCCGGATTGCGGGCGATCCCGAAGTCGGTGAGCTTGATCCGGCCGTCGTGGGCTATCAGCACGTTGCCGGGTTTGACGTCCCGGTGGGTGATGCCTGCGGCATGCGCGGCCTGCAGCGCTGCCGCCACCGCGGCACCGATAGCGACCACCCGTTGCGGCGGCAGGGCACCGTCGCGCAACAGCTCCGCCAGGCTGCGGGAGGCTACCAGCTCCATCACCACGAATGGCGCGGCGCCCTCCCGGACCACGTCGTAGAGGGTCACCACGTTGGGGTGCGACAGGGCCGCGATAGCCCTGGCTTCCCGTAACGAACGCTCCCGCAGCGCGTCCGCCTCGGCCTCCGGGATGCCCGGCGGCAGCAGCACCTCCTTGACCGCGACCGGCCGCCCGAGTACCTCGTCGTGTGCTGACCACACTGTGCCCATGGTGCCCCGACCCAGCACCGCGCCGAGCCGGTAGCGACCCGCCACCAGGCGGGGTGAGGCGTTGGCCACGGCCCCATGATGCCTGCCTTGCGGGCCCCTGCGTTGTGGTCCCTGCCGGGGTGTGTCATACAGACTTCAGCGGGGTGGAGGAGGGCAGGCGATGATGGATAAGAGCGGCCCTCAGAAGACGGCCCCAGAGAAGACGGCTCCGAAGAAGACGGCACAGTCCGGCTTCCCGCTCAAGCCGGTGTACCGCGCGGAGGACGTCGCAGCCGGGCTGGCCGAGCGGCTGGGCGAGCCCGGCGAGTTCCCGTTCACCCGCGGGGTGTATCCCACCATGTACACCCAACGTCCCTGGACGATGCGCCAGTATGCCGGGTACGGCAGCGCCACCGAGTCCAACGCCCGCTACCACCAGCTCCTGCGGGCTGGGCAGACTGGCCTGTCGGTGGCATTCGACCTGCCCACGCAAATGGGCTACGACTCCGACGAGGCGATCGCACACGGCGAGGTCGGTAAGGTCGGGGTGGCGATCGACTCGATCGAGGACATGCGGACGCTGTTCGACGGAATCCCGCTGGATGAGGTGTCCACCTCGATGACGATCAACGCCCCCGCGAGCGTGCTGTTACTGCTGTATCAGTTGGTGGGCGAAGAGCACGCCGTGCCGGGCACGAAACTGGCCGGGACGGTGCAGAATGACGTGCTCAAGGAATACATCGCGCGAGGCACCTACATCTACCCGCCAGTGCAGTCCCTGCGGCTTACCTCGGACATCTTCGCCTATTGCAAGGCCGAGATCCCGCAGTGGAACACCATCTCCATCTCGGGGTACCACATGGCCGAGGCGGGCGCGAATCCGGTGCAGGAGATCGCCTTCACGCTGGCCAATGGGGCGCAGTATGTGCAGGCCGCGCTGGATGCCGGGATGGTCGTCGATGAGTTCGCGCCGCGGTTGTCGTTCTTCTTTGTCTCCCGCACCACGCTGCTGGAGGAAGTGGCCAAGTTCCGGGCCGCCCGACGGATCTGGGCTCGCATGATGACGCAGCGTTTCGGCGCGCGCAACCCCAAGTCGCTGATGCTGCGATTCCATGCCCAGACCGCTGGCGTGCAGCTCACCGCGCAACAGCCCGAGATCAACCTGATCCGGGTCACCGCGCAGGCGATCGCCGCGATCTTCGGTGGCGCTCAGTCGTTGCACACCAACGCCTATGACGAGGCGATCGCGCTGCCAGGCGAGAAGGCCGCCCGGCTGGCCCTGCGCACCCAGCAGGTGCTGGCCTACGAGACCGACCTGACGTCCACGGTGGATCCCTTCGCCGGTTCCTACACGATCGAGGCGATGACCGATGAGGTCGAGGCCGCCGCGGTGGCCTTGATCGAGAAAGTGGACGAACTGGGCGGCGCGGTGCATGCGATCGAGGCGGGTTTTCAGAAATCAGAGATCGAAAAAACCGCTTACCAGACCGCTATGGAGATCGACTCCGGCGACCGGGTGGTGGTGGGGCTCAACCGTCACCGGCTCGATACCGAGGATGCTTACCAGCCCTTGCGGGTGGACCCGGCGATCGAGGACAGTGCCCGGGCCCGGCTCGCCGCGCTGCGTTCGTCGCGATCATCCGCCGAGGTCGACCGCGCTCTGGATGAGCTGCGGCGCGCCGCCAAGGACGTCGGCGGCAATGTGCTGTACCCGATGAAGCGGGCACTCGCCGCCCACGCCACGGTGGGTGAAGTATGCCATGCGCTGCGCGACGTCTGGGGCACCTACGTGCCCGCCGAGACGTTCTGACTCCGGTCGGGGAGAATCATGGGGATGGATACAGCGCCGGTTTCCCTCGCCGCAGCCGTGGAACGGCACGCGGATGACGTGTGTGCGTTGTCGCGCAGCATCCACGCTGAGCCCGAACTCGCCTTTGCCGAGTACCGCAGTGCAGCCAAGGTGGCGAACCTGTTGGAGGCCGAGGGTTTTGAGATTGAGCGCGGGGTGGCTGGTCTGGACACCGCGTTCACCGCGACCTACGGCGCGGGCGAGCTGGTGATCGGGTTGTGCGCGGAGTATGACGCGCTGCCCGAGTTGGGTCACGCCTGCGGACACAACATCATTGCGGCGGCGTCGGCCGGGGCGGCATTGGCGCTGCGCGAGGTCGCCGAGGCACTGAATCTGACGATCAAGCTGATCGGCACGCCTGCCGAAGAGTCCGGTGGGGGCAAGGTACTTCTGCTGCGGGGAGGGGTATTCGACGACGTGGCGATGGCGATGATGGTGCATCCGGCGCCGGAGGAGACCTGCGCCTGCAGCTCGCTGGCTGTCACCGAACTTCAGCTGCGTTACACCGGCAAGGCGGCGCATGCAGCCGCTGCGCCGTATCGGGGTCGCAACGCCGCCGATGCCCTCACCGTCACCCAGGTGGCAGTGGGTTTGTTACGCCAGCATCTGGAGGCCGGGCAGATGCTGCACGGCATCGTTACCCACGGCGGTGCCGCACCCAACATCGTCCCCGCTGACACCTCGGCGCTGTATTACTTGCGGGCGTCCGATGTCGAGTCTCTGCACCAGCTGGAGATCCGGGTACGGGCCTGTTTCGAGGCTGGAGCGCTGGCCACCGGGTGCGCCCACGAGGTGACTCAGGGCTGTCCCGTCTACACCGATCTCGTTCCCGACCCCTGGCTCGCCACCGCCTACCGCGTGGCGATCACTGGGCTCGGCCGCTCCCCGCTGAGTCCCGAGGACGAGCGAGGCCGCCCGACCGGCAGCACCGATATGGGCAACGTGTCCCGGGCGCTGCCGGCGATCCATCCGACCATCGCGATCGACTGCGGTGACGCGGTGAACCACCAGCATGAGTTTGCCACGGCATGCGCCACACCCTCGGCGGACCGCGCGGTATGTGACGGAGCGCTTGCCCTGGCATTGACCGGATTGGCTGCGGCGACCGACGACGCACAGCGGGAACGGCTGATCGGCGCTGCGCGGGAGTGACTCAGCGGCGCCCAGGAGTCGGGTCCGCGGCTACTTCGCGGATAACCTACGCCGGAGGGTCAGGGGCCGATGCCGGAGCAGGGGCGGCTGCGCAGTTCGGCGACGTAGTCTTCCGGGGCGCCGGCCGCCTCGGCGGCGTCAGCGATGACGCCGAGGTAGCGCGCCGAGGGCAGCCCGCCTTCATAGGCGTCCAGCACGTAGAGCCAGGCGAGCGCCGAGCCGTCCAGGGTGTGCACCCGCAGTCGCAGCTTTTTATGCAGCCCGAAATCCTCGCCCTCCCAGCGGTCGAGCAGCTTCTCATCCTCCGGGGTCACGTCGTAGATCACGACGAACACCTGGGAGGTGGGATCTTCGACGACGGTGGCCAGCGCCCCCTCCCAGCTGAAGTCCTCGCCGCCGAACGTCAACCGCCACCCGATCAGCCACCCGGTCATCGCCATCGGCGAGTGCGGCGCGCGCTGCATCATCTGTGAGGGATCCATGTTGGACCCATAGGCGGCGTAGAGCGGCACGCGCGATAGCGTAGCCGCCGCGAGATGCACCCTGCGTTCCCGCCGCCGTCGTCGCCTACGCCTGCTCAGGGGTGTGCGTTGCAGTGCGCTGAGCTTGAGGCAACCTCTCGCCGTGCCCATGCGTCTTATCGAGTAAGAGGGCTGGCATGAGGAGGTTGCGATGCGGATCGTCGCCTGCGGGCTAGTCGCTGGCGCGGCTCTGCTGGGTCCCGTTCCGGTGGCCATGGCTGACGCGTCGGTCAGCACAACTGGTGTGGACAGTCAAGCAGCACCGCAGGCTGGAGTGAGCGTGCTGGCGGTGTCGCTCACCGTAGGCGGCGCGGTCGCCATGGCCGGATCTGGTGTGGCGCTGGTACTGAGCCGACGCCGCACGGTCAGTCGTCGACCCAGTTAAGGGTCCGGGTGACCGCCTTGCGCCACTGGGCGTAGAGGTCCTCGCGTCGCTGCGGGACCATAGTCGGCTCCCATCGCCGGTCCGCCGCCCAGTTGGCTCGGATCTCTTCTGTCCCGGACCAGAACCCGACCGCCAGGCCAGCGGCGTAGGCGGCGCCTAACGCGCTGGTCTCATTGATCACGGGACGGATCACTGGGACGCCCAGGATGTCGGCCTGGAACTGCATGAGTAGCTCGTTGCCCACCATTCCGCCATCGACCTTGAGCGAGGTCAACGTGGCCCCGGAATCGGCATTCATCGCGTCGAGCACCTCGCGGGATTGGAACGCGGTAGCTTCCAGCACCGCCCTGGCCACATGCCCCCGGTTGACGTAACGGGTCAGGCCGACGATGGCGCCCCGAGCGTCGGAGCGCCAATGCGGAGCGAACAGCCCGGAGAAAGCCGGCACGAAATAGGCTCCACCGTTGTCCTCGACGGTAGCCGCCAGGTGCTCGATCTCCGCCGCCGAGGAGATCATGCCCAGGTTGTCCCGCAACCACTGCACCAGTGATCCGGTAACCGCGATCGAACCCTCCAACGCGTACACCGGGTCCTGCGGCCCGAGCTTGTAACACACCGTGGTGAGCAGACCATTGCGGCTGTGCACCTTCTCGGTGCCGGTGTTGAGCAGCATGAAGTTACCGGTGCCATAGGTGTTCTTGGCCTCCCCGATAGCCAGGCAGGCCTGCCCGAACGTGGCCGCCTGTTGGTCACCGAGGATGCCGGTGATGGGCACCCCGGCCAGCGCGGCGGGCTTCCGGACCATGCCGTACGCCTCCGATGATGAGCTGATCCGCGGCAGCATCGATACCGGGACGCCCATCTCCTCGGCGATGCCTTCATCCCAGCACAGGGTGTCCAGGTCCATCAGGAGGGTCCGGGAGGCGTTGGTGGCGTCGGTGACGTGCAGTCCACCGGAGGGTCCGCCGGTCATGTTCCACAGCAACCAGGTATCGATGGTTCCGAAACACAGCTCACCGTTGTGCGCCCGCTGCCGGGCGCCATCCACCTGGTCCAGCATCCAGCGGATCTTGGGACCCGAGAAGTAGGTAGCCAGCGGCAATCCGGTGCGGTGTTGGTACCGGCTGGCACCGGTGGACCCGCCGAGTTCGGCGCACAATCGGGCGGTGCGGGTGTCCTGCCACACGATCGCGTTGTGCACCGGCTCGCCGCTGAGCCGGTCCCACACCACAGCGGTCTCCCGCTGGTTGGTGATGCCCACTGCGGCGACGTCCTCTGACGTCAGGTCGGCCTTGGCCAGCGCCCCGGCCGCGACCTCCCGGGTGTTCGCCCACACCTCCAGCGGGTCGTGCTCCACCCAGCCGGCTTGGGGGAAGTGCTGGTGGTGCTCCCGCTGGTCCGAGCTGATCACCCGACCGTCGTGGTCGAAGACCATGCAGCGGGTGGACGTCGTGCCCTGGTCGATCGCTGCGACGTACTGACTCATCAACCCTGGACGCTAGCGGATTCCCCCGGGAGGTGCCCACTCCCTCCAGGACCGTGTCACAGCCACACCCGACGTATCACCGGGTCGAGGAACTCTCATCTCGTGGGTCCGCCAATTCCTCCTATCGCGGTGGCTGCAGGTCCGACACATGCCATTGGCACTGCCGTGCTTCTGTCAAAGCGGCAGGCCACTGCCGTGAGCTTGATGCTGATGAAATCTGTGATCTGCGCTCCGAAGTTGATTGGTTGGCCTAATATTGTAATATCACTCACGGTGAAGCCTTTATCTGGGGGGACTTCGTATACGGCCCGCACCGGGTGTTCCGCATCACCTCTGAGGTACGTCCAGTACGTTTTCGGGTCCGAGCCATCGGGGGTAGCCCAACCGTCTGTAGCCAGATCCTTGAAGTACAGACCTACGGGGTTGCTCAATGCGACGTCGGCCTTCAGGCGCGCGACACTGTTGACCACACCCCCGATGTGTGGGTCGCTGTTTCGTTGCGGCACGCCATATTGTGCACACTCGACCAGCTCCTGCTCGGCGGTGAGCTCTCGGCCGTTCTTGACGCGGACAATGCTCGCGGCGGCAGAGAGCTCGATCTCGGCGCTCAGCGTATTCGAGATCTGGACGAGATGCATGGCGCCGTCGGTGGTCGTGCTGTTCCATCTGTTTCGCGGGATGTAGCGGCCGGAGGCATCGAAGAGATCATTTCTTTGAATTGCGGGGTTTACAAACTCCTGGTACAACTGAACCACGGTATCAGGTTGTGTTTGCGCCAGCAGCTCCCAGTATTCTGGACCTTCGCAGGTGAAAGTGACTCGTGTGATCTTTCCGTCGGCTCGCCGGGTGACGCTCCACTCGCAGTATTCGTCCTGGACGTCTCGGGAGGAATCTGCTCGCCGCCATCGCTGGCGATCGGAGACGGAGTTGATTTTCACCACTCTTGGGAAGGCGATCCAGCTCACTTCCTGGAGTTTGGCATCGTCGGCGGTGTCTGTTTTGGTCAGGTTGTAGTACTGGGCTCGGGGGCTGTCGTTCGAGTGGTCAGTGCGGCCAGCAATCGCGGTGTCTACCGCGTCAGAGATGAAGGCGCTCCATTGCTTCCGCCCTAGTTGAGTGAGATCCGACAGACCGCCAGGCGGGTCGAACTGTGACAGTGGCATGAGAGGCTCCTTAAAGAGCAGACTGAGGTGTCACGCGGTGCGAGTCTTTTCTCGAACTGTGCCATTTGGTTGCATCTGTAACAACGGTGCTTCGAGCGGGATGTTGGTTTTCGGTAACGTCAGCGAAAATTCGTTCAACCGCATGGTCTTGAACTCGCGACGTCGGGATTCGGCTAACCGGACGTAATCATCGAAGCCCTGAGCTGTTGCGATGCGAGTCGACACGGCAGTCATATAGTCTTCGATTCTCGCGGCGAAGCTGTTCTGCCAGTCGGAGTCTGCGAGTTCCCAGTTCGCGCGGAACTCTGCCTCTGGGGTGCCTGCCTGGTGGCTGGCCGCGCTGGTGATAATGGTGTCTGCGATCTGCCGTGACAATCCACCACCGGCAATATCGAGCTTGGCTTCGGTTGGTACGTACTGGAGGAGCTTCGCGCGGGCTCCGCTGAACACGGGATTGGGGAAGTCAACCATGAGGACGCTCGCGGCGAAGTGTGCGGTGAGAATCTCGCGACTCACCATCTGATTGACGACGTCGATATCCTCAAATGCCACCTCGGGGACCACGAAAGCGAAGAACGTATCTCCTTTCTGTGTGAACTCTCCCTGGGTCAGCGCGAAGTCGTAGCGGACGAGACTGTCGGCATAGAGCTTGGCTGTCACCACGGGAGGGGTGAAGTCGTCGCGCAGCGGAATGTTCAGGCCATCGATAAGGCCGTTGTTGTTGAACCAGAAACTCAGCGGCGGCCTCAACTCTACTGATTGGTCCGCCACGGCCATCGCGCTGGTGGTCGTTGAGCTCGCCAGATTCACGGTGGTTGTGATGCACAACTGGCGGAGCAGCCAGTCGACATGTGTGATCTGACCCTCGGTGGTCATGGTGTGCTTGAGGCGTGCGGTAGTCCATCGCGCTATTCCATCGCGGACTATGCTCTCGAGGCTCTCCGCGCCGGACAAATTCTGATAGAGGCTCTTTTGTCGCAGCGGGTCATTCTCGTCGAGCAGAATAGTGGCGTTCTGGGACTGCCAATTCATCCACGGCTGCTTCAGTTCCTTCATGACGAGGCTGCCGTTGATATGGCTGTCAAACGGGCCATTACCACGCGACGGCGGAGCGAGGGCGTGATAGGAATTTCCGGCCCACACCCACGCCCCGCCTAGCCGCATATAATAGTTGAACAACTCGGTGTGGTCATCCCATGCGGCGACCTGCAGAAAAACGGTGTGCGGGTTGCCAACCGCGCTGGTGCTGATCAGCAGGTCAGCCCGGGATGACCGGCTACGGACAATCGCGAAACGCATATCCCGGGCCAGGGATGTGGCCTGCGCAGGCGGTATTTGTCCGACCTCACTGATCAAGAATGACGACTGCTTCGGTAAGACACCCCTCGCGTTGAGCTCATCAAGTAGTTTGTCCACGGTGAGCGGGAAGACGCCTCCTGTGAGCAACTGGGCCAGCGGATCACCGAGCGCGCTCATCTCGGACGGGGTCATCTCGGTAAACGTCGAGTCGAGTCCCATAATGAACCGGTACAGCGTCGACGACCGCAACATTGCCGTGTTCATGTCGCTGGCAGGATCGGCGGTGACAAGCGCGCGACTTGTTTCCTCTGGCCATGCGGTGGCTCGTCGGCGGGGTTCGATGCTCGCCCACTGGCTCATGATGAGCTCCTTGAGATACAGCGCGTTCTCAGTTCTGTGCCCTGTGGGGACCTTCCGGGCCGTGAACTTTGTTGGACCACTCGAGTTGCGCTGGATGGGTGCGGCCGTCGCTGCATGTGACTTCCCACATGACACGCGAGAGGCCTCCTGGGCCGGCGAGCATCATCGGGATGTCCCCGATTTCTCCGCCCCTTGTGGAGTACCAGCCGAGCAACTCTTCATTGCCGGTGCGGATCACGTCTTCCACGTCGGGGTCGGTTCGGGCCTCGTCGTCCCACGCCGCGGGCCCACCCAGGTAGCGGTTGACAAACACGAGGTCTGTGATCGTTCGGCCTCCGCGATAGGTGAGGTCGAGATCTGGGCGGGGATGAACCCGCTGGCGATGGCTTCGCTGGATACTTTGGCTCGTCTGGTGTACGCGTGCAGGGCGCGGGACTGGGGCCGCAAAGCCACGTTCAACGGTCGATAGTCGATTTGTGATGTCATGATGACTTCTTTGCTGGGGAGCTGAATTGATGTCGGCCTTTCGGGAGTCCCTCCGGTGCTGCTCGTTCAGTGGCGAGCTGCGAAGTGGGCGGTCACGGTGGCGGCGGGTAGTGCGGTGGCGTAGATGGCGGCGTCGGCAACGCTGCCGGCGAGGAAGTTGACCCCGCTTTGCAAAACCCCGATTCGCAACCCGGGTGCCGAGGTGAGTGGTTGGGTACCGCCGTGACCGGTGGCGACCTGGGCGCCATCGATGTACAGGGTCAGGGCGCCGGTGGCCTGGGTTCTGGTGAACACCAGGTGGTGCCAGCTGCCGTCGTTGAGGCCGGGGGCGGAGTGCAGGGAGGTGTCGGGGTTACCGGTACCGGCCCAGACTCTTCCGGTGGCATCCAGAGAGGTGCCGAAGTCGTCGACCACGCCGGGGACCTCAGCGTCGAGCAACCCGGCGCCCTGCCACCATTGGGTGATGGCGGTGCCGACGCCGCCGCCGTGGGTGGCAAACCACAGTTCAAGGCTGAAGTCATTGCCCACGTCGCGGGGCAGCAGGATGTACTGATCTATCCCGTTGACGGTGACCGCGGTGGCCGGGCCGGGGCCGGAGGCGCCGAGGTGGGGGTGGTTGTAGTAGCTGCCGTGGTGGTCCCCGGCAATGTCGTAGGCCACGGTGCCGCTGGTTTCGGCCAGTGGCCAATAGGCGAGGAGCCCTTCGGTGTTCAGCACGGTCTGGGGGTAGGCGCCCGGGGGGATGGCGGCGGCGGGAGCGGCCGCTAGGTGTACCCAGCGGGCGACCGAGGGGACCTGGTCGGTGTTGGTGAGAAAGAGCATGTACCAGCCGGGTGGGGCCAGGTTGGGTTCCCCGGTGACCTGGACCTGAAGGGTGCTGCCGCTTCGGGCGGTGATGGGGAGATCAACCAGGCGTTGGCTGGTGTTGAACGAGTGGGTGGTCGCTCCGGGCCGGATCAGGCTGGCCCACTGGATGGTGCCGGTGTCCGGCGTGGCAATGTCGATTGTCTGGCCGTAACGCCACTCGGTGGGTACCGCGTCGATGGCCGGCCGTGGCCCGCGGGACAGGTAGGGCGGTGAGTAGATCTCCATCTTCAGTTCTTCGTTGGGGTCCGGGGGCACCCAGTTCACCTGGTGGCCCTGGTCGGGGTTGCCGCTGGCGGTGATGACCCGCCCGTCGGGCAGCAGCAGCGCTACCGAGTGATACATCCGGGTCACCGATGCTTCCGCGACCTGGATCCAGCCCCGCTCCGGATGTGCGGGGTCGAAGATCTCGGCGTGGTTGGTGGCCACCGAGGGGTCCTCCCCACGAGCCGAGCCGCCGGTGATCAGCACGGTGCGGTCGGGTAGCAGGGTGGCGTTGGGGTGTTTACGGGGCGCGTTCAGCGCCGGAGCCGGCTGGTAAACGGGCACCGGCTGGGTGAAGTCGATGACATCGACGTCGGCGATGGCGTTGCCGCCCCCCGGAGCCCCACCGATGATCATCACTTTCTGATCCTGAGCGGGAGGGAGCAGCACGCTGGCGCACTGGTCCCGGGCATCGACCCGGGTAAGGCCCGCTACCGGGGTGACGGTGGCCGGGCTGCGAGTCAGGTCCAGGCGCAGCGGGGCCGCGGGCCCGTCGTCCATGTGCCCGCCGGCGTAGAACACCGAGCCATCGGCAAGCAGGTACAGGTGGGCATACAACGGCAGGCCCGCGAACCCGGGAGGCATGCCCAGCGGCTGCCAGTAGTCGGTGGTCGGGAAGAAGCTCTCCACTGTGGTGTTACGCGCCCCTGCGCCGTTCTCGTCCTGCCCACCTGTGGCCAATATCCGCCCATCCGCCAAGATGATCACACTGGGGTACCAACGACCGTGCGCCATCGGCCGCACCACCGCCCACTGCTGGGTGACCGGGCTGAACACCAGGGTGTCTGCCCGCCCGGCAAACTGCGCGGTGGCACCCGGGTACCCCTGGGTGCCACCGGTGGACAGCACCCGGCCGTCGGCCAGCGGGGTTTCCCCGCCACAGAAGAAATCCAGTACCTTGCCCTGGGCGTCCCGCGGAGTATCCGGATGAAAGAAACCCGCCTCCGGGGAGCTGACCGTGGGATCCCACACCACACTGGTCCAGAACTGCAACGCCGTATTACCGAAGTTCGCGTCCGCGAAACGCACCGCACTGTTACCGGAGCCGGCCGCGAAGAGCACCTTTCCCGTGGGCAGCAGCACCGCGTGCACCGCCAGCACCTCGGACAGGAACGGCAATACCTGCCAACTTCCCAGTCCCGCGGCATCCTGGGCAGCTGCCTGTTCTCGCACCGCTGTCCCGGAGCCGATCACCGGAGCGCTCGCCGACGGTAGCGGACGCTGACCTGGCTGGACCTGCGGCTGCTCGGTCATGGAATCTCCTTACCGTTGAACTCTGGCGAGGCCTGGCGGTTCCTGCGCGCGAGACAGCCCGGTGGGACTGTGGTCGGCCATCCCATGCGGCGTTGCTGGTCACTAGGTTGCTGGTCACTAGAAGGAGCCCGCGCACGGGCGCACTGATACATCGCGTTGTCTTTGGTTAATGCTCCGGCCGCGGCTTCCCTGGTGTGCGCCCCTGCCTCTGCTCTGCCCAGCCGGCTGGGGGAGGCGTTGATGAACGTTGACCGCTCGCTGCCCCACCACGCGGTGATGACCCGATGAGCAGGGCTGGGGTATCTCGGCCGCCTTGGCCCTCACCCGTTAACCGCAGCGCAAGCGCTCAGCCAATCCCCCGGCTCCCGTAGTGTCAGCTTGCTGTCCAGCAGTCGGGCCACGTATCGCCGCCAGGACAGCACATCCTCCCGGAACGTCACGGGGGGGACGGCGAAGTACTCCCTGCCGAGTTGGT
>JAFAXZ010000299.1 GCA_019240665.1 Pseudonocardiales bacterium
GAAGACCGCCGTGACCGCTTCCCTACTGTGCCCGCTCTCCATGGCATGGCCCGTGATGTGGTCAAGGATCTGGTCAAGATCTAAAGATTGTGGAAGGCGAACCCGCAGGGGAGATATTTGTGCTGGTCTCACAACAGGAAAACTGCATGGTTCAATTTTCGGAACCTCGGTGGACTGGACAGAAATTAACGGTAGTCCGTCGGGTGAACCAATCCTACAGATCGTTCTACTGGTAATATTTTGACTCCTAACAATTACGATACTGCGATCAGAATCCCACAGTATAGTTGTCCAAACTCCATCCGTTTTGAGAACATATCCAACATGCTCCGAGCCATCGCTCATGCCGATGAGCTCCGCCGGTAACCACACCCGGTGCAGGACATTCGGAATACGTCGTATCTCACTTAACGATGGAAATGAGTAGCTGGCTACCGTGGGTACAGTGACCGTGATGACCATGAGGATAACAACGAACGCTGATACTGTTGTAAATTCTATTACATGCACGCGCAGGTTAATCGCAACGAAACAAATGTTCAGAAAAAGCACCAGTGCCCATACTTCAACGCTGCGCACCAGTTCTGACGATGGCCGTAATGCGTCCTTCAGCGATAGCCTTGTTGGAGTCACAAAAACGGTCGAAAAAAACGCTGCGGCCGTAGCAAAGAACAGGTGGAGTCGTATTTTGAAGCCGAACAGCATCGCACCAAGAGCGCAGAGTGCAAGCAGTTGTGTCGCCAGCGGAAGGAACAGTGGAACTAAGGGCACGAGCGTGCCGGTGAGCGTACTAACCGTCCCATTGGATGCGGCTACCGCAATGGCAATGGGGGTTTGATAATTGCTTACGATCAGCAATCGCGCAATTGAAATGATAGTGACGGCGACGGATATGATAGCTACAATACGATTGATTGCGGCCACCTCCACTTAGAGTGCAGGCGTGCAAAGCAATAGACCGCACGCCAACCCGACCTTGAACACCTATGTTGCCATACCCAGCGGTATCTTCGCCTCAAACGATACAATCACGGTGACGCAGTTACCCCGAACGCTTGTGAAACAATCACTTCAGTGACTTTCAGTCATCATCGCCCGTCCAGTCACCGCAGACACTGATCGACGTGCGGGATGGGACTGTCGTACTCCTGAGACGGGGGTGGCACCTGTGACTGTTGTGGCGACGGATGTGTCGGCCGAGCGGCAGGAAGCGTGGACGAGTAGCTGGTGCGGCAGCTGGTCGGGTTGAAATCGGCGGCTGCGACGTGATCACGGCATCGACCCGGCAGCACCGCCCACACCAACACGCAGGAGGTGACTCCGTGGTCCGGGACCTCAGCGCGGCCCGGTCATGAGTCTCTAGCGCCCTCGGTTGAGCGGCTGGGACCCTCGGCGAGAATCAGGTAGAGCGCACGCCGCGCGTCGGCCAGCACGGCCTGGGCCGCGGCGATATGGGCGTGCGTGCCGTTGATGGCGACGGACTTGGCGGCGCTGTGTACCTCCGCGAGTGCGGTACGTAGGTGGGGTGCCCCGGTGTCGGAGGCGGTGATCGCCGCGAACGGGTCGGTCACGCCGTGGCGTGGATCGTCGAGGTAGGCGCGTCCGGCGTCGGTGAGGGACACGAGCTTGCGTCCACCTTCGGCTTCGGTGGTGACCAATCCCTCGTCTTCGAGTTGGGCGATGGTCGGGTAGATCGCACCGGGGCTGGGCTGCCATGCCCCGCCGGTGCGTTCGGTCATGGCCTGCATCAGTTGATAGCCGTGCATCGGCTGTTCGGCCAGCAGGATCAGGGCGGCGGCGCGGACATCTCCACGCTGCGCCCGGCCGCGGCCATGTCGCTCACCTCGGATGGAATGGTCTCGGCCCGGAGAGCGGCGTCCGCCGCTGTGTCCTCGTTCGGTGCGCATAGTGGCAACCTCCTTTTCTTGTGGACACTATCACGATACTACACGATATAACGTTGTGCAAGAACTGTCCCGGCTCTCACAGCAGCCGTGATGAACAACAAGATCGAGATAGGTGCGCCGCCGCAACCAGCCGTCGTCGTCAGCGTGGGGTCCAGGATAAAGCGTTCCCGCAGATCAGGACGTTGGTTTGGCACCGGTCGGTGGGGCGACGGTCGTCTCCCGCCCAGCACTGACCAAGAACAACAGCCCACCGTTGGACTGGAGACACGTTCGCCGCGCTCCGGGCCTTCTGGGGCCGGCCACGTTAATGTTCGCGCTGCAACTGCGGCCCCGGGGAACTACGGCCCCGGGAACTGCGGCCCCGGGAAGCGCTCCCGGGGAGTGGGAGGAGTACCGGTCACGGGGCTGGGGTTCCGGGTGAGCACTTCCGATTCCACCGGTGCCCGACACGCAACATCATCGGCCCGGTGCTCCGCTCGGAGTCCGGGCCGCAGCCCTCTGATGAATGACAAGGAGCAAGTCATGGCCAACATCGTCGCTAAACGCAGCGTGTCCAAGCCGCTGCAGGTGCGAACCGAGCCTTCGGGCGATCACATCGCCGACCCCGGTCCGCTGGGACTGGCCGGATTCGCGATGACCACTTTCGTCCTCAGTTGCGTCAACGCCGGCCTGGTCGCCAAGGCGATCGAGCCGGTCGTGCTGCCCCTGGCACTGTTCTACGGCGGCGGAGTCCAACTGCTGGCCGGCATGTGGGAGTTCCGCAAGGTGAACACCTTCGGCGCGCTGGCGTTCAGTTCTTACGGCGCGTTCTGGTTGTCCTTCGCCGCCTACGCCAAGTTCATCGCCCCGGGTCTGCCCGCCGCGGCCGCGGCATCCGCGACCGGGCTGTTCCTGCTGGTCTGGACAATCTTCACCGCCTACATGACGGTAGCGTCGCTGCGGGTCTCCGGCGCGGTGGCCGCCGTCTTCGTCCTCCTGCTCGCGACGTTCATCTTCTTGACTATCGGCGCGTACTCGGGGGCGGCCGGCCTTACCGGCATCGGTGGCTACCTCGGAATCGTGACCGCTGCCCTGGCCTGGTACGCCTCCTTCGCCGGGGTCACCAACGCGACGTTCAAGAAGACTGTGCTGCCGGTCTTCTCAACCGCGGCCAAGCCGTAGCGGCTCATCTTGCTGTTCGTCGGCTCGCCGTTGGGGAATGTTCATGCCGGCTGCGCCACACCCGGCCGGCAGTGCAGGCATGGCCGGTACCCCGCGTCGACCGCTTGACCGATGCTGCGGAACCCATGCCGGTGTCCAGGGCTGATCCGCCGGGCGTGGTGGCAGGTAGGGAAGGCACACGATGCCCGTGGCGTCGCTGCCGAGGTAGAAGATGCGTGCTCGGGCCAGCTTGCGCACCTCGTCGAGGTTGACCTCCTCGGCTCGCAGCAGCGCCTCCTTGACCTGCATGCCGAAGACGTAGTCACCTGGTTGGCCGTCGGAGCGGGTGACGCGGTGGCAGGGGATGAGCACCGGCACGGGGTTACGCGCCAGCGCCGAGCCGACCGCGCCCGGCCGGCCGGCCTATCCCCCGGGCGATCCAGGCGTAGGGCCGCGTGAGCAGCCACGCGCGCGGTCGCAAGGCCAGAATGCGTTTCCGATCGTAGCCGCGCAGCGCGCGATAGGCGGGGAGCGCCTCGTCGATTTCGGTCACAGCGAAAAGAACACCAGATGGTCGACCTCGGTTGCGCGGTGCGCTCCCGCTACGAGCTACCACGGTTACAGGCGGCAGGCTTCCAGGGAGGTCACCAGAATCGCTCGGGCCCCGGCGGCCCACAGGCGGTCCATCACGGCCTGGGCGTCGGAGCGCAGCACCATCGCGCGCACCGCGGCCCAGCCTTCCTCTTGCAGCGGGGAGACAGTAGGGGCCTCCATGCCGGGTGTGATCTCCTGCGCCGCCGAGAGCGCCGCGATGGGGCAGTTGTAATCCATCATCACGTACCGCCGGGCGATCAGGACTCCCCGCAGCCGCTGGATCAGGACCTCGACGGCGTGTTCGCTCGCCGGCGCAAGGGTGCGCTGCGCGCCGCGTACCAGCACCGCCTCCGACCTCATGATCGGTTCTCCAATGGTATGCAAGCCTGCCGCTTGTAGCGAGGCGCCGGTCTCCACCACATCAGCAATGGCATCAGCCAGTCCGAGTTCGACCGCGGTTTCCACCGCGCCGTCGAGTTCGACGAGCTCGACATGGATACCGGCCTTGGCCACAGCCTGTCTCACCAACGCGGAAAACGATGTGGCCACTCGCTTTCCATCCAGATCAGCGATGGAAGCCGCCACCCCGTGCGGGGCAGCGAAGTAGAACCTCGAAACGCCGAAATCGAGCCGCAGCAGTTCGATCGTCGCCTCCGCGTTGCCCGCGGCTGCCAGTAGGTCCTGACCGGTGATGCCGACCTCGAGCACGCCTGCTCCGACGTTGCGGGCGATATCGGTTGGCCGCAGGAACACAAACTGCACATCGTTCGGCACGTCAGTGGCAAACAGAGCCTTGGGCTCGCGATGCACCCGGTACCCAGCCGCACTCAGCAGTTGCGTGGCGGGACCGTTCAACGATCCCTTGTTTGGCACGGCGACCCGTAGCATGACTGATCCTTCGCCTGTTGGCCCTACGGGCAGGTCTCCCTCATCATCACGCGGCGGTAGCGGCCACCCGGTCGCGGAGTTCAGCGACACCCGCACTGTCAGGCAGGGGCTCCAGCACGGTGTTCAGGAGAGCACGGTATATAGGACGCGCAGCCGATCGTACGCCCGCAGGAAGTATAGTGCCGTGATCGGCGGCCCCGATATACCGGGTGCCGGTGGGGTCGGCCTGGGATAGCAGCGCAGTGAGCCGGTCGATGTCCAGTCCGGTCGCCTTCCGTTCAGCAGCACCGCCTCACCTACGGTAGCCCCTGGGTCGTCGGGTCCGGCGCAGCGGAAATCCGCGGCATGCACCGCCATCGGGCTCCGGGTGCCCACACTTCAGTCAGGTTGTCACGACGTTTGTCGTCGCGGTCAGCAACATGCTCGTCAGGGTGAGTGTGTGCCTTCCCCGGGGCAGCTTCAGCAGTGCTGGATCAATGATGTACGAGACCGATCCCAGGGTATTGGCGGTCATGGTCGCGACCTCGTGGTTGTCGATGTCGAGCTTGACAGGATGGTATGGCAGAAAACCCGCCGCCACGAGATACGTCGAATCCCCGGGGCCGATGTCGGTGCTAGTGAGCTGAATGCTGTGCTGCAACCGTGTCAACGCGTCGAGCGCCTGACGTTGTAGGGAGTCGTTCCCGTTCTGGGCGCGGATTGCCGCGACGAGATCCGAGACGAAACTGCTCGCGTCGATCGTGCCCCAGCCACTGGCTACATCGAATCCGGTGGTCGCCGGGAAACCAGGGACGAACACCGTTGGTGAGGTCATCGAGTTGTTCCCGGCAACGACGTCGGCTATTCCGGCGTGCGCCCCGCGCGGGCCCAAGACGTCGTAGAGCACGTTGTTGATGGGACCGACGCTACCCCGGTTCAACTGCGCAGCCAGGGCAAGCACACCGGCGAACAGCGGCGCCGCCTCGGACGTCCCATGCTGGGCGTCCATGGTGATGTCAGGAACCGAGCGCATGGTGCTGCGGGTGATGGAGGCGACCCGGTCCTGGTAGGCCGGTCGCGGGTACACCGAGGAGTAGCCGGCGCCCGCGGAGAGCTTGCCGCGATGCCACACCGGGTCGGGGCCCAGCCGCCGTCCCCGGGTGTCAACATGGGGAACGCTGCCACCCACCGCGGTGACCCAGGGAGAGTCATCCCAGGCTGCGGTGTCCGGCGTCGTGCCGGTGTTCCCGCACTGCGAGCTGGCCGCCGGGAGGTTCTGGACCACGCCGCAGTCGCCGGTCGACGCCATCACCGGGATGCCCGCGGCCGCCGCGGACAGCAGACCCGGGTCCTGCGCGGTGATTTCCGCCTTGCCGTAGCTGTAGGTGCTCTCTCCCGTTCCGTCGCTGATCGAGATGGCGTCGGCCAGATGGTTCCTGCTGATGTACTCGAGCGCCTGCATCATCTCCGGGGGCGCGACCTGGCTCGCGGCGTCATCAGTGATCTCACTGTCCGCCGGGGTCGCGGTGATCAGTATCTTGGCGTACGGCGCGATCAGATGGGCCGCCTGCACGTCGAGTTCGAGTTCACCTTTCCACGCGTCACACGAACCGTAGCTGCCCAGCGCAACCATTCCCGGCGGGCATTGAGCGGGCAGGTGGCCGCCACCTGAGGGATAAATGGTTTGGATGTCCGGATCAGGTAACCCGTATTTCTGGTCGAATGCCTTGATGACATCGTTGATCTGTGGGTCATCCCAGCCTTCGATCAGCGCGATCGTCGTTCCCGTTCCGTCGATGCCCTTCTGCCACAGCTCGCCGATGTTGTAGTCGACGATGTCCTGCGGCCCCGGGCTAGATTCGGCGAACTGGGCGTAGTTCCTGGTCATGCTGTCCAGGACAGCGGTGAGCGTCCTGATGTGATCCTGGTTGAGCTGCGGTGGCGGGACATTGTTCCCACTGGCTTGGCTACCCGGTACGCCGGCCACACTGCACGACGCTATGAGCGTAGCCGCGACTAAGGGCAGAACGACCCGCGTCCATGTTCCCGTCATATTCCTGTTCTCGGCTCTGCCGTACTCCATCTCCAGCGAGCAGGCGCCGGTCAGGAGCCGGGAGCGGGCGGGTGGGTCTCGGTCACGCCGCTGGCGGAGTCGGCGGGCTCGGTAGGCGTCGCCGGTGGTACGGCGCGACGGGCCCGCGCCTCGTCGTCTGAGGCCATGCCCCGCATCTCGCCCTTGAAAATCCGGGCTGAACGGCCCACCGCCCGCGCGGCATCGGGCAGCCGGCCAGCCCCGTACAACAGTACCAACGCACCGAGAAGTATCAGCAGATGCCAACCCGTCAATCCCGCCATGGTCGTGGCCCCTCTTCCCGATCGTGGGTGCTGCCGTGTGACGTTGCGCTGACAGCAATTGTCGCACCAGGATGGCGGAATCGTTGGGCTAGTTCCGGGTGGTCTTCCCACCACAGCCGGGGCTGGGTGGGGACTGGGGTGGTGGGGGAGGTTGCCGCGGCCCCCGCTGAGGCGTCGTGGGCGTCGAGTTCGGCGTCGATGGCCGCGGCGTGGCGCTGGTCTTCCCGCATCATCCGGTGCGCCACCGCGGCGAGGAAAGGCAGACCAGCCAGATCACCACCGATCCACAACACCCCGGCGCCGATGATCTGATCCAGTCGCAGGTCCGGTCCCCACCCCCGGTGCAGTGCCTGGTAATAATGCGGGGCGATCAGCGGGCCCAGCCACAGGGTCAGTCCCAACACCCCATCGAAGATCACCTCTGCGACGCTGATTGCCATGGTCAGCAGGTACGGATCGGTGCGTGGGGTGGGGTCGATGCGAAACCGGGTCCAGAAGTAAAGAAACCCGGCGGCGACCAGGCCGACGCCCACCGCTGCGCTGACGACCGTTGAACGCAGGCTGGCCTCATACAGCGGGGTCAGGTACAGGACGAACAACGGAGCGATCAGCGCGACGGTCACCACCATGGGGAAAGTCAGGGCGCGAGCGGCCGTACTGTGCAGAACCCGGCTGACCCGTCGGGTGGCCGGCTCTGGGAGCACCTCACGGAGCAAGGTCAGCGGTGCGCCCAAGGCCAGGAACATCGGCGTGATCATGAGCAGCGTTATGTTCTGCACCGCGCGGTCCCAGAACAGGGTGCCAGCATAGACACCGACGACGCTGACCGTCACCAGCAGGATTGACCCTAAACCCGTCAGAAACCACCACGACCGGCCCGTCGGCCACGCCACGCCCCTTCGGCGCAGCCGACGCACTCCCAGTCCGTAAGCCATCCCCAGCGTGGCCACCACCACCAGCACTCCCAGGTTGGGCGTCCACATGGTCAGCAGCCGCCCCCACGTCAACGGCGGCGGAGGCGAAGGAACCAGCAACACATCCATGCGCACCCCACCAGGGTGCACCCCACCCGGCGATCGCGTCGATCAGCCCCCGCGGTGAAGCCGCCCGAGGTCCGGTATGGGTGCCAGGTGGCCTGCTGCTAATTGACACCGCTACTGGTTGACGCCGCTATTAATTGACGCCGCTATTAATTGACACAGGGGATCCCGGCGCCGGAGAGGCTGCTGGCGTCGGTGGGTTCGGTGTCGTTGCCGTGTGAGGCGGACGGCGTGGAGGTGGACGAGGAGTCACCTGGGGTGAGGGTGGCGGGCATGGTGTAGTCAGCGCCCAGGATCACCCGGAGATGCCCGGTCGGCACCGTCGAGTCCGGTTCCGTCGGCAGCCCACCGAGCATCGCGGCCAGGGTGTGCGCCGCCTGCGCGGAGCCGGGATCCGGGTAATAGATCATCGTGGTACTCAGGTGGCGGCGGCCGTTGCTGGTGACACCCGGGGTGAAGCCGGTGGGGGTCAGGGCGTGTTCCAGCGCGGCTGCCAGCCCGTTTCGGCTGGTGGTGTTGACCACGTCCACGGTGCCCGACTCTGTGCCCCCAGACCCGGGGACAGGTGACGTAGGCGAAGACGGCGTCGAGGTATGCGTACCGATCAGGTTGTGCACGAGGGCCTGGATCTCGGGCACGTTGACGATGTTGACATCCTCGCCGGCGGGGTCTCTGCCGAAGCGGACGATCGGCAGGGTCGTGAAGGTGATGTTTCCGCCAGTCAGGGCGGAGGCCTGCTGGGCGAAGGACAGCAACTCCAGGCCGGTGTCGGCGGCGATGTTCTGCTTGGCCACAGTGATCAACGCGCGCAGCCGCCCTGGGTTGAGAAACGTCCCAGCCTGCTTGAGTTGGTAGATCAGCGAGGCGATAAAGGCCTGCTGGCGGCGTTCGCGGTCCAGATCGGTGAAGTTCAACTGCGGATGAACAGTGTCTCGTCGCTGGCGGACGAACGCCACCGCCTGGGCGGCGTTGATCTGCTGGTAGCCCCGGTGGAAATCCGCGCCGGAGTAGCTGTCCCGGGTGTCCTCATTCAGGCACACCGTGATCGGCTCCACCACCTGGGCGAATTGGTAGAAGGCCACCAGGGTCACCTCCACGAAGTGGTCGATCGGCACGCCTCCCAACAACTGGGCGACCGTGTCGACCTCTTCCCGGCGACCGGCGTCGCGGCTTTGCTGTTCCAGGCTGGTCTGATCGGTCACGCCCGCAGCCACCAGCTTCTTGTGTTCCTGGTCGAAAGCAAACCCATAGGCCTGCTTGATTTTTCCTTTCGCAATACCGTCCGGGGCGCCTGGGAGGTCGACGTAGTCGTCGCGGGGAATGGAGATGGCCGTGGCCCTGGTCCCGTTCCCCGGGAGGTGGACCAGCATCAACACGTTGGCGTTGTACCCGCCGA
>JAFAXZ010000306.1 GCA_019240665.1 Pseudonocardiales bacterium
AATTCTGCCACACGATTACGATGGCGGAAGAGCTGGCGAGATTGACAGCGGTCAGTGATCACGTTTCCCCGGATGGCGTCCGCCAAGAGGAGTAGACGACGCGACGTGGTGTCTTTATTGCAGGCTGCGGCAGCCCTTGCATAGCCCGCTTTTACCCGTCTGGTACCCGTAGCTTCCGCATCGGCGGCAGGTCCGTCACGTCACGCGCACCCGACCCCTTGCGAACCCGCTGTCGCTCGACCCACGCAGCCCACCACGTGCGCAACCCCATAGCGCTTCGCCTCCCCTTTCTGACTGTCTCGCGCGTCAGGCAGCAACCCGCTCACTGTGGTGACCGCCACCCGCCCCAGCTCATCCCAGCCACTGCGTCAGTCATCCATATTTGGCAAACGAACAGGACGGGAGCACCGCACAGCGGAACATCCGAAGACGTCCCGTATAGGACGCCTGCCCTACCCGAAGCACCGCCGCGCCATCGCCGCCATGGTGCGCGAGAGCGAGAACTACCTCTGGCCGGACGCGATCACTTCAGCGCGGAAAGCCGTCTTCTGTTAGGCGACCCTGCCAGCCCCGAGGTAACCCGCCGAAGTCTGGAGGAGGGCATCACTAAGGGAACGATGGCCGCCAAGGTACGCAACGCGCTGGCCTTCTATCGCCCGTTGAACAGCATCCCGGGAATCGAGATCCGCTGCCACGGCACCACCCTGTACAATAGTATAGTATCTACCGCTTCGACGAGGAGATGCTCGTCAACACGCATGTGTACGGCTTCATGGCGGCGCACGCTCCGCGGCGCTGCTACCCGCGCACCCCTACCAACCCCCTGCGAATGAGCCCACCGACGCGGCAGTGCCCCCCGCCAACTCCTCACCCGCCAGCCTGGCCGCCCAGGCTACGAGATCACCCATACATCCACGGTAGTAGCAGGATCACCACCCTGCGTCGCTGAGACTCGACACCACGCGCGTTGTCTGGTCCCCCTGCCGAACAGTCACCATCGTGCGTCACACAGCCTGCCGGTGAGACGACCATCACTACCACGCCGGACGTCTTTGACACGACGCGGTCGGGCTACGCTAGGCCGACGGGACAGCACGAGGGCCCCCGCGTGAAGGGAGAAACCGCTTATGGTCACTTGGATACTTTTCAACCACTTCATGACACCCGGACAGCACAAAAAGACCGCAGACATCGAGCATTCGTGATCGGAGAAATTCGAGGTCATCGCATCTATCAGCAATCAACCGAAACAGCAGTCCGAAAATCTCCTTGTTCGGGATTCGAGTTCCTGGCGGCGCACCACCTCTCACTATCGCGGACAAAGTCGACCATAGGATGACGCCCTGGAGTGGACGCGACCCACCACCCCTGCCCGGTGCCTCCGGAGGTCTCAGACTTGGACGGTGGAAGACAGCTGCTCTTCCCTTGTCGGGCGTTTCGGCGAGACCATTAGGAACACAAAATTCCCCGAGGCGCGTCCGGTTATGATCGTGGACCGCCTCTGTTACCCATGAGGAAGTAGATTGAACCGAGGAAATAGATTGTGAACCTCTGGCGCACAAAGACCATCGAGCAGTCCATAGCAGACACCGAGGAGCCGACCCACCAGCTCCGGAAACGGCTTGGCCCCCTGGAGCTCACCGTCTTCGGGGTGGGCGTGATCATTGGGACCGGCATCTTCGTCCTCACCGGCAAGGCCGCCGGGGTCCAAGCGGGCCCGGCCATCGCACTCTCGTTCGTCTTCGCGGGCATCGCCTGCGCGCTGGCCGCGCTGTGTTATGCGGAGTTCGCGAGCACCGTGCCGGTGGCCGGCTCCGCCTACACCTTCTCCTACGCCAGTCTCGGCGAGTTGGTGGCGTGGATCATCGGCTGGGACCTCATCCTCGAGCTTGCTCTCGGAGCGAGCACAGTGGCGGTCGGGTGGTCGTCGTACTTCGCTGATGTGATGAAATCGGCCGGCATCGCCATCCCGGGGTGGGCGTACGGCGGTGGGCACAACATCGTCGCGGCCGGGATCGTGCTTACCCTCACCGGTGTGATCTGCCTGGGGATCAAGGTCTCCTCGCAGATCAACATGGTGGTGGTTGCCGTCAAGGTCGGCATCGTGTTGTTCGTCATCGTCGCTGGCTTGTTCTACATCAAGGCCAGCAACTATTCGCCGTTCATTCCCCCGCCCGGCTCCTCAGGTGCTGGAGGTGCCACGAGCACGCCGTCGCTGCTGCAGGACCTCGGCGTCTCGCCCGGCTCCTTTGGCATCAGTGGCATCTTCACCGGCGCCGCACTGGTGTTCTTCGCGTTTATCGGCTTTGACATCGTCGCGACTGCCGCGGAGGAGACCAAGAGACCACAGCGGGACATGCCGATCGGCATCCTCGCCTGCCTTGGCATCTGCACAGCGCTTTACGTCGCAGTGTCGCTCGTGGTCACCGGGATGGTGAAGTACACCGACATCAAGGTCGACGCCCCGCTGGCTGAGGCGTTCCGCTCGGTGGGCAAACCGGGCTTCGCGACCGTGATCTCGGTAGGGGCGCTGCTCGGCCTGACCACGGTGATGTTGATCCTATTGCTGGGTCAGAGCCGGGTCTTCTTCGCCATGAGCCGGGACCGACTGCTGCCGCCGGTATTCTCCGCGGTCAGCCGGCGGTTCGGCACCCCGATCCGGACATCGATCACGACAGGCGTCGCCGTTGCCCTCGTCTCGACGTTTGTACCGCTCACCGAGCTAGCCGAACTGGTCAACATCGGCACGCTGTTCGCCTTCGTCCTCGTCGCCATTGGCGTCTTGGTGCTGCGCCGCACACGTCCAGACCTGCCCCGGGCGTTCCGATGCCCTGGCGTCCCAGCGGTCCCCATCCTCGCGGTGCTCGCCTCGTTCTACCTGATGCTCAATCTGCCGGGAGCTACCTGGATCCGATTCATCGTCTGGATGGTCATCGGATTCGTGGTGTACTTCGCCTATGGCGCCGGACACAGCCGGCTCGTGACCGACCCGAACTACTCCCGAGAAGCGGACAAGACGGCCAGCAAGGCCCGACCTTCATAGATCGGCACCGCCCGGAGGGACGGCAACACCCGAATGTCCCGAGACAGCTTGACGTGCCGGTAGTCGTGGGTGCG
This sequence comes from Pseudonocardiales bacterium, assembly GCA_019240665.1. GTDB lineage: Bacteria > Actinomycetota > Actinomycetes > Mycobacteriales > Pseudonocardiaceae. The sequence continues at coordinate 3,118 of JAFAXZ010000306.1, forward strand.
CGTGTCAGCGGGCCAGCGTATTGAGGAATTGCTCCACCTCAACGGTGGACTCCAGAACGAAGTCAGCGGCGGTGGGCCGGTTCGCGACCTCCGGATCGTCCGGGTGGCCGACGATGACGCCGACGCCCCACCCGGCCAGCGCCCGGAAGGCGTCCTCGTCGGTGATGTCGTCCCCGAGATACAGCGGCACGACATTGTCGGCGTCGAGATCCAGCGTCTGCAGCAGATACAAGACGGCCTTGCCCTTGTGCCAGTCGATCTTCGGCTGGAGCTCGTACACCATTTTCCCGGGGGTGACCCTCAGCCGCTCGGAGTACTCCTCCAGCAGGTCGTTCACCACCGCAGTGACCTTGGCGTGGTGCTCCCGATCAGCGAGCCGGTAGTGAACCGCGACCGAGGCCCGCTTCGGCTCGACCACCGTACCCGGAATCGATTCAACCTCGGCGCGGAGTCGGTCCCTGACGTCGGAGATGAGGTCTTCGAAGCCGGTCGCGGCAGCGTGCGCAATCGTGCCCTCCTGCGGAGTCCAGATGTCGAAGCCGTGGCTGCCCGCCACCACCAGGTTGCCGACGCCCATCATCTGCTGCACGATGGATCGGTCGCGACCGCTGACCACACACACCGAACAGCGCTGCGCTAGGGCCTGGACCGCCTCCCGCATGCCCTCGGACATGACCGCGTCCTGCGGCCGATCGACAATCGGGGTCAACACCCCGTCGTAGTCAAGAAACACGGCCGGCCGGCGACCGCCCAGCTTCACGGCGAACTGCTCACCGTCGCGCAGCGCGTCAGGCAACTCGCGAACGGTCGATGCCTGCGTGGTCACGGTCGTCGGAGTGTCGGTACAGGTGCGGTCCCGGCCGGCATCGGCACATCCCTCCCCTGCATAGCGAACATCCTCACCGCTGGGAGAGCAGCTGGTTGCATGCCCTGTCGTCGTAGGACGAAAAGAACGCGCGGAGGTCCGAGAGCATCTGCTCGAACGACGTGGCCGCGAACAGCACCGGCTGGTAGTGCGTGATGTCGTACTCCTGCGTCGCCATGGCGACAAGGTCCCACTCCCGGATCTCTGCATCGCGGAACACTTGAATCTCACCGTAGGACGACAGGAGGCCGGCACCATAGGCCTTCACAGCACCGTTCTCGTGGACCACGCCGAACTCGAGGGTGAACCAGAAGACGCGGCTGAAGACATCGAGCGAGACGTCGGTCGTAGCGCGCAGCGATGCTCGCCCAGCCAGCTCGTAGAATTCGGCGAACACCGGGCTGGCCAGCATGTTGGCATGCCCGATGATCTCGTGGACGAGATCCGGTTCCGGTGTGTAGAAGGGCACCGAGTGATGGCGGACGTACTGCGTCGAGAGGAACGTCCGCTCCGCGAGTGACCCGTAGAACGTTCGGGTCGGCACCAGGCCAGGCACCGGGTTAATGTGGAACCCGGTGAGGCCGTAGACCCGCTCGTCGACCTCCCGCAGCTGCGGAACACGCTCCGTTGGAAGGACAAGCCGGTCTGCGCTGGCGAGGTACTCGGCGCATGCGTACTCCCGGTGCTTGACGGCAAGCTCGGCGGATACCACCCGCCAGACCTCGTCCTCCTGAGCGCTGTAGGTGATGTCCGGGATCGGATCGCCACGGCGGTAGGCGGCGCCAACCTCGGCAATCCAGGCCCGGCGCTCGCGATAAGCCGGGTCGCTGAAGCCAGGGTGATCCTTGGGGAGTTCAAACCGGGGGGGTGCGCTGGGCGAGGCCATAGAGACAGCCTCCGCCTGCGGGCACGATCATTCAACGTTTCAGGCTCATTACCAGATGAATGTGGACCGGATGTCACAGCATCGATCAGCTGTGGTAGCCCGGCAGCACGACCTCACCAACGGTGCCGTCCTGGAGCAGGCCCTTGTGTAGTTGGCGATCGGCTACCACGAGCAAGTCGCGCACTGTTACGTACTTCGTCGCCTCATTAAATCCGAACGGCGTAGCTGAGCACAGCACTCTGGAAGTTCGGCTCAGCTCAACGTGATCAGCACCACGAGATCGATCCATGCTGGTCCACTCGAGGTTCACACGATCGGGGGCTGAGCATGATGTACTTACCGGGCGTTGCTCCTCCTCGTTCCCCCAGGGCCAGCTCAACCCGACCCGTGAATGGACTACCGAGGGAGCATGTTCATGGCCAGGACCGGAGGATATCGGCGGGCTACCACCGGGATGGCTGAGCGCGGTGACGTGCTGGATGCGCTGGAGCGACTCCTCGACGACGCCCACGAGGGCCGGGGTGGAGCGCTATTCGTCGTGGGGCCGGCCGGGTTGGGCAAAACCACCGTGCTTGAGCATGCGGTCACCGTGGCGAAACCGCGGTTTGCAGTCGGTGTCGGACGGGGGGACCAGGTGGAGGCGGTCTTGCCGTTCGGCCTGATCGGCCAAGCTCTCGATCAGCTTCTCGAGGGGAAGCTTCCCGGTGGCAAGGTGACGCTGGACGCTGACGGCGGCGAGGCCACCGACATCTCCGCGCAGGCCCGCTTCTACGGCATTCTCCGCGGGGTACGGGAGGCTGCGGTCAGCCCGCTGCTGGTAGCCCTCGACGATCTGCACTGGTCGGATCCGGATTCCCTGACCGTGATCCATCTGATCTGCCGTCGCCTGGCTTCCTTGCCGGTGGCGCTGATCGCCACCGCGCGGCCATGGCCGGCAGCGGCGGTCACCTCGGCGCAGGATCTAGCCGCCCAGGGGTTGGCCGAGATCGAGCAACTGGTTCCGCTGAGCACCGCTGCCGCTCGTGAGCTACTGTGTTCCCGGGTGAGCGAGCAGGTCCCGGCCACGGTAGTGGATCAGGCCATCGACCTTTGCGGTGGCAACCCATTGCTGGTGGAACAGGTCGCCATCGAGCTACGCCGGGGCGGGAGGCTGTCCGAGGGGCAGGCCTGGTTCTCCCGCTTCGTCGGGGTCGGTGCGGCCGGGCGGCGCTACCTGCAGGCGGCGAGCGTGCTCGGTATCCGATTTCGTGCCGCCGTCGCGACAGAGGTGGCCGGACTGTCCGCCACCCAGGCCGCTACCGAGATCGATGGCTTGTTCCGCGGCGGTCTCCTTTACGGGGACGACGACGGGTGGGCACGGTTCACCCATGCGCTGATCCGGCAGGGAGTGTACGAGGACATCGCGCCTCCGGTGCGTAGGGACCTGCACGCGGCCTCCTTCCGCGCCCTGATTGCCTCCGGGGCCCATCCGGCCGAAGCTGCGGAGCATGCATTAGCCGCTCAGCTGGGCGGTGACCCTGATGCGGTGTCCACGGTGGCACGTGCGGGGCGTGAGGCGCTGCGGGTAGGCGCGGTCCGCGCCGCCCGCCGGCACCTGGAAGCAGGAATGCGACTCGCCGGTGAGACCGCGTCGGCAGAACTGCTCTTCGACTTAGGCGCGGCCCTGGCCGCGTGCGGGACCCACGAGGAGGCGATAGCCATCTATGAGCGGCTATTACTCTTCTCAGAGCTGTCCACCGCGGACCGTATCGCCGTCTTGCGCGAGCTCGGACAGGCCAGCTTCGTCACCGGCCAGGTGGAGCGCGCCGCCGCCTGCTATGAATCGGCGGTGGTCCTGGCCGAACAGGAACATCCCGCACTTGCCATCGGAGCTCTACTCGACCAGGCCTTTCACCATCAAATACTGTCCGGTCCCCGGGCCGCACTACCGTGGGCTAACCGAGCCGCCGAACTGGCCACGGCCCGCGGGGTCATGCAGGCCTCAGCGCAGGCGGCCTGGGGCGCGGTCGCCTATCGCTGCGGCAATCCCGACGGCCTGGTGACGGCAGCGACCGCCGCCGCTATCCGCGCGGACCTCATCCCCACCTCGCGGTCCATAGACCGGCACAGATACCGGCATCCCGCGCTCAGCTATGCCACCCTGGCCGTCTACGCGGAGCGGTTCACCGACGCCGAACGACTCCTCACCGAGATCCTGAGCTCAGCCGAACGCCGATGCGAACCCATCACTCTGGTCCAGGCGGCGATCGCGTGGATCGACGGCCTGTGCCGCCTAGGCCGGCTGGCTGAGGCACTCAACCTGGCCGATCGCCTCAGCGAACTCGCCGAGCTGTTGCCTCCTTACTTGTCCCCGCTCGCCATCACCTACCGAGCGTTGGTCCTCCTTGAGCAAGGACAGCTGGAGCAGGCAGCGCTCTGCTGCGCGCAGCTGGCAACCCCCAAGATCCACCATGACCGCTATAGCCTGCACCGCACCGATGGGTTGGAACTTCACGTGCGTGGAGTTCTCGCACACCGCCAAGGAGATCCTGAGACCGCATGCTCACTGTTCGCCCAGCTCCAGGAGTGGGCTGACCGCACCGGCGAGGCCGACCCGTCGTACCTGCCGTGGGCAGCGGATGCGGTCGCCGCCCACTTCGCCTGTGGCCGATACACCGACGCACGATATGTGATCGACTGGGTCGCACAGCGTGCCGTGACGCTTCCCAGCCGATGGCCGAAAATCGTCGTTGCCACCGGACAAGCCGCCCTCGCTGAGTGCATGGGGGACCGAGTACTCGCGGAGACCTACTTCACCCAAGCGCTTGACCTCCACGACGAACTGCCCATGCCGCTAGCCAAGACCCAGACACTGACCGACTACGGTGCCTTCTTAACCCGTAGCGGGAAAATCGCCCGGGCGCGGGTACTGCTCGCAGAGGCGCTTCACATCGCTGAGGCATGCGGAGCCGGTTGGCATGCCAACCGCGCGCGGGCCGAGTGGCGGCGCGCTGGCGGGCGCACCCGCACCCGGAAACCCAACGAGCTCAGCCCGCAGGAAGCCACCGTTGCCCAGCTCGCCCGGGCCGGCCGAAGTAACCGGGAAATCGCCCAACAGCTCCATCTCTCCATCAAGACAGTGGAAACCCACCTCGGACACATCTATCAAAAACTCGGCATCCGCAGCCGTTGGCAGCTCGGGCGCACTCTCCCCCACATCAATGAATGAGCTGTCCCCCAGTTCCGCGGAGACCGGCTTGTAAGGCGGGGCACGCCCACCCCGACATTACGTCTCCTTTCGGGAAAGGCACCGACTATCGGTGATAACACCGCCGCGCACCGAAGTAGCGATCATCACCATGGTCGCGGCGAGGAGAATCACATCTTTGAGGACGTACTGGCCTTCCAGAGTGGGCATGTGGTGGGGCCCGGCAAACATCCGCCCGGTCAGCAGTACGATCGGGGACAAGATGCCGCCCAGCTGAACTGCCAGCAGAGAGACGGCCAGGCGCAGCCACCGTCCAGTGATCAGCAACAGTCCGATAGTGCACTCCAGCGTCGCAATCAACGCCATCGCCGCACTGTTGGACACTACGGCAGGTACCAGCCCGAAAGTCAGGAGGTGCGTGGTCGCCAGGGCGAGGTCTTGCACTGGACTCAACCCGGGAAAATACTTGAGGATACCGAACCCGACATACACCGCTCCCATGCTCACGCGCAGCGCGGTGATACTGTAGCGCATCAGCCACCGGTGAATGGCGGCTTCCCCGCTGCGGACCACAGCAAACAACTTGACTGCGACCGGGTCTTTTCGAGATAAAGGGCCCGTGTGGATATCTTCGGCGAGTGTGTCCACACGTACCGGTGTCGTCGATTCCTCCGAATAGGTCGTGGTGGGCACGCTCATCCTCCCTGCTGAACGAGATTAGGTATGGACCACCAGCTGGTGGATGCCACGGGATGTCTTAGGTAGTGGTCCATGAGATACCAGTGTGGGCCGGGCGCCGGCTTGGTGTCGTCGGGACACACCCTGAAAATTGGTGGCCGCCGGGAAGGCGCTGTCGCAAGTTTTGTCAGGGTGTACCCTCACCCACCGCGCCTAGCACGGAGGATCGGTCCCCCACGCTGTCGGACTGGCGGCCGGCCAACGGCCGCCGCTCGGGCGGCTTGGCGGCGGAGCGGCCGCGATCGACGCTGCCGCCTTGGTGCCACCGACACCAAGATTCCCGGCATAGGCCGTGTGATCCCTTGACATCAGTGGATGCGCCCTGTCATCATGAAGCGTCCCTTGTGCTTTCTTGATAATGAATTTAATACGGTTCTTCTGGGTCAGCGGAGGTCAAATATGGTCGTTGATGGCGATCGGCACGGTCGCGTTGTCAACGGGTGGCCCGAGAAGTCGGGCCACCACGCGCCAGGAACACGCCGACAGTGGGTAGCGCCAACCTGGGAGCGGCTGGAAACTCCCATGGAAGTTACGATGTACGCAGGTCGGCGCTAGAATTAATCGGCTCAGCCGAGATGCTCGTTCGTATTCTGGGTTCGGCGGCCGGCGGTGGAGTACCGCAATGGAACTGCGGGTGTCCGGTGTGTGCCGCCGCACGGTCAGGCTCACGCCCAGTGGCGTCGCGACGCTCGTCCACCATCGCCGTCGGTGACGGTGGCGGCGAGTGGTTTCTCGGCAATGCTGGCCCAGAGCTCGATGGTGCGCTGCGCGAGTGCGCCCCCCTGTGGCCTGGACCTGACGATTCCACTGCACCAATACACGGAGTGTTTCTCACTGACGCCGAGCTTGACCACACCCTGGGGTTGCTGTCGCTTCGTCAGGCCAGCGAGTTGCACGTGTACGGCACCGCGGCGGTGCGAATCCTGCTTTCCCAGTGCGGTCTGTTGCCAACATTGGAAAGCTACACGGTGGTGCGCTGGCACGAAGTCCAGCCAGGAGAGCGGTTCGTACTGCAATACCGCCACGGCCCAGCCTCACCGTTATGGTGTGAAGCGCTCGATGCCACCAGCGGTCGGTTGCCCCGTTACGCCCGCGGCTCCGGTCCGACCTCCGGCATAGTCATCGGTTACCGGATCACCGACGAGCGCACCGCTCGCTCCGCGGTGTTTCTGCCCTCAGTAGCGGCGCTCGACGAAAGTTTTCTCCAGCAGCTCGACGGGGCACATCTGGTCCTCGTGGACGGTACGTTCTGGACCGATGACGAGCTGGGCCAGTACGGGCGCGGCACCGCAACAGCTCGATCGATGGGCCACCTGCCTGTCAACGGTAAGGAGGGGAGTCTGCGGTTGCTTCGCCAGCTGACCAATGCACACATCGTGTACACCCACCTCAACAACACCAATCCGATTCTCTTCGAAGATGCGCCCGAACGAGCGTGCCTCACCAACGCTGGTGCAAGCATTGCGCAGGACGGTGCCGAATACGAGCTGTAGAGGAGGAAAAATGGGCGAAAATCAGCCGACGTTAGAGCGTGCCGAGTTCGAGAACATGCTGCGCGCTGCTGAGCACAGCTATTGGGACAAGCACCCTTTTCATCAGCGGATGGACGCCGGTGAGCTCGATCCGTCTCATCTGCGGGCGTGGGTAGCTAACCGGTGGTATTATCAGAGAAGCTTACCGCAAAAGGACGCCGCCATCATCGCGAATTGTCCGCTGCCAGAAATCCGCCGGCGGTGGCTGCCACGAATCGCATACCACGACGGCACCGCGGACGGTGACGGCGGCTGCGCCCGGTGGCTGGCGTTGGCGGATGCAGTCGGATTGAGCCGGGCGGAGGTCACCGACGAGCGGCACGTGCTACCGGGGGTGCGCTTTGCGGTCGATTCCTACGTCACCTTTGCTCGGACACGGCCATGGATCGAAAGCATCGCGTCCTCGTTGACTGAACTGTTCGCCCCACAGGCGATGGCCAGGCGGACAGCTGCACTGAAACGACACTACTCGTGGCTTGACCACGACGCGCTGGAGTACTTTGACTCCCGCATTGGCCGAGCCCGGGAAGAATGCGCCGACGCGCTGGATATCGTGTTATCACACTGCACGTCAAGACAAGGCCAGGACGCCGCGGTGCGCGCCCTTGAGTTTAAGACTGACGTGCTGTGGAGCATGCTCGACGCGATCGAGCATTCATTGCAGGAGCGTAGATGACGGCAGCGTTGTCGCTGACCGACCGGCCACAGCTACGCCGCGGGGTGCGCGCTGGGACCGACCCGCTCAATGGTGAGACGGTGCTGCTGTTCCCCGAGGGTGTGCTCATCCTGAATGAGACGGCGGCCGCCGTCATCCGGCAATGCGATGGTTGTCACAGCGTGGCAGACCTGGTGCAGGCGGTTGGCGAGGTGTACGACGACGTCGCCCTCAAGGACGTCATGTCACTGCTGCAGGACCTGATCATGCAGAATCTGCTGGTGGTCAACCGTGGATAGGCCGCTGGGCCTGCTCGCCGAGTTGACCTACAAGTGCCCACTGCACTGCCCGTACTGTTCCAATCCCGTTGCGGTTCCGGAAGCTGCGGAGTTGGCGCTGCACGAGTGGTACCGCGTGCTGGACGAAGCTCGACAGTTGGGCGTGCTGCAAGTTCACCTCACCGGAGGTGAGCCGCTGGCCCGGCCTGACCTCACCCCCCTCGTCGCGCGGGCGAGCGACCTGGGTTTCTACGTCAATCTGGTCACCAGCGGGGTGGGCCTCGACGAGCGGCGGGCGAACGAGCTAGCGCAGGTTGGCCTTGACCACGTCCAACTCAGCATGCAAGACGCTGACCGCATGGCAGCTGACACGGTGGCAGGGGCCCGCGTCTTTGGCCGCAAGATAGCGGCTGCTCGCGCGGTCACGGCGCTGGAGCTGCCGCTGACGATCAACGTCGTGCTACACCGCGGAAACATCGGCCGGATCAGGCCGATCGCCGACCTCGCCGCTGCGCTCGGTGCGGACCGGCTCGAGCTCGCGCACACGCAGTATTACGGCTGGGGACTGATCAACCGGTCCGCATTGCTGCCGACACGCGACCAGGTCGCCGCCGCCGAGCAGGCTCTCGCGCAGGCGCAGGCGGTCTATGGTGACACCCTCGAGATCCTTTATGTCCTCGCCGACTATCACGAGCCTTACCCGAAGCCGTGCATGCACGGTTGGGGACGGCGACATATCGTCATCGCACCTGACGGGCGGGCACTACCCTGCCCGGCGGCAGCGCAGATCGTCGGACTCGGCATTGACAACGTGCGCGAGCGCTCGCTGAGCGCAATCTGGCACCACTCCCCTGCGTTCACCCGGTTCCGCGGATACGAATGGATGTCGGAGCCGTGCCGCAGCTGCCCGCGCAAGGGAATCGACTTCGGCGGCTGCCGCTGCCAGGCTTTCCAGCTCACCGGGGACGCTGCGCGGGCGGACCCGGTGTGCCAGCTGTCGCCAGACCATCACCTGGTCGAAGCAGCCCTTCAGGTCGCTGGGCCGCCGCATCAGCCGTTGCGCCCTCGGGTGAATCCCGGCTGAGGTAAGGGGTGTCAGC
>JAFAXZ010000122.1 GCA_019240665.1 Pseudonocardiales bacterium
AACTCAGCAAAGCCCGATCTTGGTGCTGACACTCGAGCAGGACGAGGACGCATCATCTCAGCCTGCCCGGATCTTGCCCTCCACCGATGCAACAGACCCGGTGCGCTCGCCTGCAAACATGCATTGAAACAACCGATGCAGGCAACCTCAGCAGACCCTCTATTGACTTCATATGAGCCCTGTATAGACTTTAGCCATGCTGTGGTCGCCTCCTGGGTGCGAACGGCTGAGGAGGCGAGCATGGGTGGTGTCTGGCGGCGGGTGGCAGCGGTCGTGGGGGGAATCGTCTTGGCTGCGGCAACGCTGGTGGGTTGTGGTTCCGGCGCGGCTGGGCGAGTCGTGCTGGTCTTCTATACCAGCCCCGACGGGGTTGACCAGTACCGGGCAGCGGCGGCGGAGTGCAGCAGGGCTTCCGGCGGTCGCTACACAATCGAGCAGCGGCGCCAGCCGACCCATAGCACCGATGACCAGCGACTGTACCTGGCGCGCCGGCTGGCCACTTCTGATACCGGCCTGGACATCATGGCGCTCGATGACATTTGGACCGCGGAGTTCGCCCAAGCGGGATGGATCTTGCCGTATCCGCCCGAGGTGGCTCGTCAGGTCGCGCAGGGAACCCTCCGAGTCCCGCTGGAGACGGGGATGTACCAGGGCAGGTTGTATGCCGCTCCGCTGACCACCAATACGCAACTGCTGTGGTACCGCAAGGACCTGGTGCCCCACCCCCCAAAGACCTGGGACGAAATGATCCGGATGGCGGAGGATCTGGCGAGGAGGGGATTGCCGCACTACATCGAGGTGCAGGGGGCGCGGTATGAGGGTTTGGCAGTGTGGTTCAACACGCTGTTGGCCAGTGGTGGCGGTGCGATCGTCGCGGAGAACGGCGATGTGCAGGTGGCGCGGGGTGACGCCGCCCGGCAGGCGGTGGGCGTCATGGCGCGGGTCGCCACCTCCCGGGCTGCGGACCCGTCGCTGTCGCTGAGTCATGAGGATGAGACTCGGTTGGCCATGCAGGCCGGGAAAGCGGCGTTCGAGGTCAACTACCCGTTCGTCTACGTCTCGATGCATGAGGATGGTGGTGGTGCGTTTATCGATCCGCAGGGACGGCCGACCAGCCACGACACCGGTCGCCAGGTTGGAGACGTGTTCGGCTGGGCCCCCTACCCCTCGGTGGTGGCGGGCACGCCCGCGAGAGTGACGATCGGTGGCCTCAACTTGGGGGTGAGCGCCACCTCGCGGCATCCGGCGGAGGCGTTTGAGGCGGTGCAGTGCTTGCGCAACCGGGACAACCAGCTGCGTCAGGCGGTGGGGGTGGAAAGACCGCCCACACTCGCCGCACTGTATGACGACCCGACATTGCGGAAGCGGTATCCCGCCTGGCAAGAGATCCGGGATTCATTGGACCACGGCAGCGTGCGGCCCAGGACACCAGCTTATGCGAACATTTCGATCGTGATCTCTGATCTCCTCAACCCGCCATCGAAGATCAATCCGAACACTGTGGTGGACCAGTTGGCCGACCAGATCGCCAAAGCTGTCACGTCGCAGGGGCTGGTGCCATGACGATGACAGTGCGGTCGGGTGTCCGCGCTGCCGCGCTGGGGACAAGACGTTGGGGAACGCCTGGATCAGAAAGAGCCCGGTTGGAGCGTCGGCTGGCCGCCTTGCTGTGCGCGCCAGCGGTGCTGGTGATCCTGGCGGTGACCGGTTACCCGATCGGTTACGCGATCTACCTATCGCTGGAGCGATTCGACCTGCGCTTTCCCGAGCAACACGGCTTCGTCGGGCTAGGCAACTACGGCGCGGTGCTGGGTTCTGGCTACTGGTGGCAGGCGTTCACCATCACCGTGATCATCACAGTGGTCTCGGTGGCGATCGAGTTCGTGATCGCGCTGGCGCTGGCGCTGGCGATGCATCGCACAGTGGTCGGTCGGGGGCTGGTGCGCGCCGTGGTGCTGATCCCCTACAGCATTGTCACGGTAGTCGCCTCGTATAGCTGGCAGTACGCCTGGACGCCGGGCAAGGGCTATCTGGCCGCACTGCTGCCCGAGGGTGTGGCGCCACTGACTAATCAGGTCACGGCTATTGCGTTGATCATCCTGGTCGAGGTGTGGAAGACGACGCCGTTCATGGCGCTGCTGCTGCTCGCCGGGCTCGTGCTGGTCCCCGAGGACCTGCTCAAGGCCGCCGCAATGGACGGAGCCGGACCATGGCAACGGCTGACCAGGGTGATCCTGCCGATAATGAAGCCGGCGATCCTGGTGGCGCTGTTGTTCCGAACCCTGGATGCATTCCGGGTGTTCGACATCATCTACATCCTGACTCGGGGATCCAACGGTACGGAGTCGGTGTCGATGCTTGGCTACGACAACCTGTTCAGCGCGTTCAACCTGGGCATCGGCTCGGCAATCAGCGTCCTCATCTTCCTTGCCGTGGCTCTCTTCGCGTTGGTGTTCGTCAAGCTGTTCGGCGTGGCGGCGCCGGGCGCCAAGGTTCAGGCAAGGAGGTAGCGATGAGCGCCGGATGGGGCCGCAAGGGTTGGTGGGTGATCGCCGACATCGTCATCCTCGGCTACGCGCTCGTGCCGGTGCTGTGGATTGTCAGCCTGTCGTTCAAACCCCTCAACTCGATCAATGATGGGCGTTTCATCCCAGCCGAGTTCACCTGGTCGAACTACCAGCAGATCTTCCAGCTGGCCCCCTTTGTCAGTGCGTTACGCAATTCGATCGGCATTGCGCTCATCGCGACCGGGCTGTCGGTGGTGATCGGCACGCTAGCGGCTTATGCGATCGCGCGGCTGTCCTTTCCGGGCAAGAAGCTGCTGATCGGCGTCGCGCTGCTGATCGCAATGTTCCCACCGATCTCGCTCGTCTCGCCGCTGTTCGACATCGAGCGCACGATCGGCCTGGTCGACACTTGGCCCGGGCTGATCCTGCCCTACATCACCTTCTCGCTGCCACTGGCGATCTACACCCTGTCGGCGTTCTTCCGGGAGATCCCCTGGGAGCTGGAGAAGGCAGCTCAGATGGATGGTGCGACACCGTTCCAAGCGTTCCGCAGCGTGATCGTCCCGCTGGCCGTACCCGGGGTATTCACCACCGCGATCCTGGTGTTCATCTTCTGCTGGAACGACTTCCTGTTCGCGGTCTCGCTGACTGCCACCGAGGCGTCGCAGACCACCACGGTGGCCATCGCCCAGTTCACCGGGGCCTCGGAATTTACCGAGCCTACCGGGTCAATCTCGGCGGCCGCCGTGCTGCTGACCATCCCGATCATTTTGTTCGTGCTGTTCTTTCAACGTCGGATCGTCGCCGGCCTGACCGCTGGCGCAGTCAAGGGGTAGTGGTGGCCACGATCGACCTGGTCAAGGTGACCAAGCGGTTCTCCGACGGCACACTCGCCGTGCGGGAGGTGGACCTTGAGATCGCAGACGGCGAGTTCGTCATTCTCGTCGGCCCCTCCGGGTGCGGGAAGTCGACGACTCTGAACATGATCGCCGGCCTGGAGGACATCACCTCCGGCGAGCTGCGCATCGGGGGAGAGCGGGTCAACGAGCGAGCACCCAAGGACCGCGACCTGGCAATGGTGTTTCAGTCCTATGCGCTCTACCCGCACATGACCGTTCGGGAGAACATCGCCTTCCCGCTCAAGCTCGCCCGGGCCGGCAAAGCCACCATCGAAGCCCGGGTGGCTGACGCCGCGTGCATGCTCGACCTCACCCCACTCCTGGACCGCAAGCCGGCCACACTGTCCGGCGGGCAGCGGCAGCGGGTGGCGATGGGACGCGCGATCGTGCGCAAGCCCAAAGCGTTCCTGATGGACGAGCCATTGTCCAACTTGGACGCGATGCTGCGGGTACAGATGCAGATTTCGGTGTCCCGGCTGCAGAAAAAGCTGGGCATTACCACGGTCTATGTGACTCACGACCAGACCGAGGCGATGCGGCTGGGGGATCGGGTGGTTGTGATGCGCGGCGGGGTGGTGCAGCAGGTCGGCGTCCCGCAGTTGCTCTATGAGCACCCAGTCAACTTGTTCGTGGCGGGATTCATCGGCTCACCGGCGATGAACTTCCTGCCCGCGCGGCTGAACGCGAGTGCCTTGTGCTGTGCATTGGGCGAGCTGCCGCTATCCGACCGGATGCGTCACACGCTGGAAGCGGCGGACGCACCCCGCGACGTCATCATGGGGGTGCGTCCGGAGCACTTTGAGGACGCCACACTGGTGGAGCCCGGGGCCAGGCAGCACGGGGTGACGTTCACGGCGCAGGTCGAGATGCTGGAATCACTGGGCTCGGATAAGTATGCCCACTTCTCGCTGGAGGGCGAGCAGACCAGCCCGGCCATGCTGGAGGTGCTGGCCGCAGAGACAGGTACCGCCGACATTGGCCAGGTGGTCACTCGGCTGTCCGTCGCGTCGGCTGCGACCCAGGGGGAGAAGGTCCAAGTCTGGTTCGATCCGGACCAAACCCAGGTCTTCGACCCCTCCAATGGGCGTAACCTCACCCCTCTGCCCGGCGTGCCTTCAGGTAAGCAGGTTCAACGTCTAGGAGCCGGAATGCCCGGTTGAAGCACCTGCCGTCTTGCGCGCCCGCTCCCAGAGGGGCCTCGGAATGCGGACCCAGGTCGCCAGGATGGTCCTGGGGGCGGCTGTCATCAGGTTGGCTGCGATTGCCCGTACCCGGTCGGACGGAGCGGCGCGGATCTCGGCGAGCATGGCCTCTCGGTACTTCTCACCCGCGCCGGACGGCTGCACTGCGCCAATCGCACAGGCCAGCAGTTCTGATCGGTCTCGACGATCACCCAGCGCAAGGCTGAGCACACCGCAAGCAAGGAAGGCTGTCAGTCTCAAGGCCATAGCGAGCGTGAATGGAGTCAGCGCTACTGCCAAGCTGAGAGTCAGAGCCGTGGGCTCAACAAAGACCAACAGGATGAGGTTGCTCACGCCCAAGATATGACCGCAGCTCTTGGCGACCTTGGCCCGCTGGTCGCGTCGCACTGTGGCTCACCCCCCGCAATCCGGGGCGGTCGACCGGCGGCTGCAGTTGACCTTGTTCATGGGGTCTTTCCCTTCAGCGGGCTGGCGTCCGCTCGCTAGGCGGTCTCATGTCGAGCAGCCGCGTCGAGCCCACGAGCCCACGCAAGGCGTCTCGCGTCCGAGCGCGTCGACGCATCCTCGAGGGCCTTGCGGGCTTGCGACGCGCCGTCCTCGGTGAGCTGGTAATAACGGCGCCGTGGTCGAGCTGCCTCACGCGGATCGAGATCTTCCCACTCGTCGGTCAACCAGCCGTGGTCGAGAAGCCGTTGCAGGATCGGATAGGTGGTCCCCGGCAGCAGGCCGGTACGTGCGGTGATCTCCAAGCCGTAGAGGGCCGCGGTGGGGTCGTCATCCCAGACCTGCAGGAGGGCCTCCAGAACCAGCCGGACGGTTGTCGTCATCCTGGGAGCCATAGCTGAAGTCTAGTGAGGGCTTATCCGTAGTCAACCGAGGAAGGGTCAGTGCGGCGTAGCCACCCCCTTGCTAGAACTTTTTATAGGCTTTATTGTGTTCATTTATGGGCGGGTGATCCGGGGCAGCTCTCAGGCCGCAGTGCCGCAACGCGCACCACCGATCCAGAAAGGGGAAGGCGATCATGTCAACAACTCATCGGAGCGCGACACGCCTCGCCGGGGCCCGGCCCGCGGGCCGGGGACAGGGAGCGGGGCGTCGTGGCGGTACGCCGCGCAGAGCCTGGTGACCCTGCAGGTGCAGAGCCTGGTGACCCTGCAGGTGTGGGCAGGAGCGCTGCTGGTCTGCCTCGGGCTGCTGCTCGGCTCGACCTGGACCATCCAGGCCTTACAGTCCAGGCTTCGCCGACAGGCCGAAGAGCGTCGCAGGCTGAATGAGGAGTGGGCAGCGATGCGCGCCGCCCACCAGCAGCGGGCCCAGTGCCCACGCTGCAAGGCTCCACTATCCGAACGGGACTGGTAAGGCTGTCATCAGCGTGGGGCACCGGTGGGGCGCGAGACGTGGGTGGCGTCGCGAACCGTGCCGACGTATTCCTCGACCAGGTCCTCCAGCGCAACAACTCCCTCGGTGCTTCCACCAGGACTCACGACACGAGCGAGGTGGCTGCCGGAGCGGCGCAGCACGGTCAGCGCCTCGTCGAGCTTGGCAGTAGACAACATCTCGGGCAGCGGGCGCGCGCTGCCCGGTGGCACCGGTGTGTCCGGCGGTCTGCCGAGCAGCTCTAGTACGTCCTTGACGTGCAGATAGCCCAGCAACTGCCCCTCGGTGCCCGATTTCCGGTCAGGACACAGGGGGGCAGTGCACAGTGGGAAGCGGGAAAAACCAGTCTGGGCCACGGCGCGCTCGATGTCGCCCAGACTGGGTTCGGCGGGAACCGTGGTCAACCCGGAGATCGGGATCAGCACGTCGGCGACGGTCCGTTTCCTCGTGGACAAGGTTTGGGTCAGCCGGCGGTGCTCTTGGCTGTCCAGCAGTCCTTCGCGGCTGGAGTCGGCGATCAGGTTGACCAGTTCGTCGGGATTGTAGGCGCTGCCCAGTTCGTCACGGGGCTGCACGCCACAGAGCCGCAGGACCAACCGTGCGGCCTGGCTGAACAGCGCAATGACGGGTCGTGTCACCCGCATGAAGGCAACCAGCGGCGGTACCATCCACAGCGCGGTGCGCTCTGGACCTGCGATGGCGATGTTCTTGGGCACCATCTCGCCGAGTAGGATGTGCACCACCGTGACGATGCCCAGCGCGATGATGAAGGCCGCGGTGTGCAGCACCGCGTCAGGTATTCTGAGGAGACTGGTCAGCCACTCGAGCTGATGCGCGAGCGCGGGCTCAGCGAGCGAACCCAGCCCCAGTGAGTTGACGGTGATCCCGAGTTGCGCCGCGGCCAGCATCAGCGGCAGCATCTCTGCGGCCCGGATCACCGTGCGAGCCCGCTGCGCCCCGCGCTTGGCCATCGCCTCCAACCGGTCTCGCCGCGCACTGATCAAAGCGAACTCGGCGCCGACAAAGAAAGCGTTACCGGCCAGCAGCACGATCGCGACGAGCAGTGCAGCGGCACTCACGGGGTCACCTGCTCAGCAAGCGCGTTCCGGACGAGCCGGAGATCCGCAATGCGGCGGCGGTCCATCCGCATCACGGTCAGCTGCCACCCGTCGACCTCGACCTGGTCGCCGACGTCGGGGATGCGGCCCAGCCGTTCCAGCACGAACCCGGCCACGGTCTCGTAGTCGCCCTCGGGCATCACGAATCCGACAGCATCGGTTACCTCGTCGGCTCGCAGCAGCCCGGAAATGATCCAGCTCTGCTCGTCCAGCGGTTGGACCTGGGAGACATCCAGGGGATCGTGCTCGTCGCGGACGTCACCGACGATCTCCTCCACCAGGTCCTCGAGGGTGACGATGCCTGCGGTACCGCCGTACTCGTCGACCACGATCGCGACCTGTAGACCCTGGCCGCGCAGCCGGTCGAGCAGCGCATCGCCATCCAGCGAACTCGGCACGGTCGGGACTGGGCGGGCCAGAGCGTCGACCCGGGACACGGCGCGCTGGTCCGCCGGCACCGCAAAGGCCTGTTTGACGTGCACCACGCCGCGCACATCGTCGAGGTCGCTGCCGTAGACCGGGAAGCGAGAAAATCCGGTCCGCCGTGCGGCGTCCACCAGGGCAAGTACCGTCGCGTCCGCGCGAAGCGCCTTCACCCGCACCCGGGGGGTCATCAGTTCTTCAGCGGTGCGCTCGCCGAAGCGCAGCGAACGATCCAGCAGGGTTGCGGTTCCCTCGTCCAGTGTGCCGTGCTGGGCGCTGCTGCGAACCAAGGAACCGAGCTCCTGCGGGGACCGTGCGGAGCGCAGATCCTCGGCCGGTTCGACGCCCAGCCGGCGGACGATCCAGTTTGCTGTCCCATTCAGCGCGGAGATCAGCCACCGGAATGCGATCGAGAAGGCATTGAGTATTCCAGCGACCTGCCGGGCCGTCTGCAGCGGCCGGGAGATGGCCAGATTCTGCGGGACGAGCTCGCCGAACACCATGGACAACGCGGTGGCCAGCGCTAACCCGATCCCTAGGGACATCCCGCTCACGGCGCTCACGGGCAGCCCGACGGCGTGCAGGCCGGGCCGAATCAACTCGGCGATGGCGGGCTCGGCCACGTATCCGGTGAGCAGAGTGGTGATCGTGATGCCGACCTGAGCGCCGGAGAGCTGGAAGGACAGCGTGCTGCGGGCACGCTGGACTTGGCGGGATCGACGGTCGCCAGCCTGCTGCACGTGCGCGTCGACAATACTACGTTCCAGGGTAGTGAGGGCGAACTCGCCCGCTACGAAGACGGAGGTGCTTGCGGTCAGCGCGGCCAACCCAAGGAGGCCACCGAACAGATCCCAGATGCTGCGGAGGACGTCCATCACACCGTCCGCGGAGGCGGTGCGTCAGGGCAGCCGGACCCGGAGCCCGGCCACGTATTCCAGCCGGGCGTCGATGCGTCAGGCACCGAGTTCGTCACACTCCTTGCGGGTCACGATTGCGACCTATTCTACGGGCACACGGGGGACTGTCGAGCTGAACCGCGCCAGGGCACGGCCATTCGGTCTAACGTGTCTTCGTGCGGATCGGCATTCTGGGGAGGCCTGCGCCGTCTCTTGGCGTGCCATTCGATGACGCCGTCCGGCGGTTGGGAGCTGAGCTGAGTCGCCGGTGCTGGGGCATGGTGCTCGGGATGCCCGGGCCGGTCGCATTCGACACTATCGGGCCCGGGACCGACGTGGTGGAGGTGTTCCCGCGGGGCGCGCAACCGTGCACTTGTGCCGCCGACCGGCGTGCGGTGGACGGGTCGGTCGGACGGATGGACGCGGTGCGGCTGCTGTCTGACGCTGTCGTGATGCTGCCCGGCGGGATTGACGTGCTGGCCGACCTGCTTGCGCTGCTCACCGAGCAGGCGCTCGGACTGAGCGACAAACCGTGCGGCGTACTGGACCCGGACGGCTTGCTCGACCCGCTGGCAGAACAGCTTGACGCGTTGGACCGGGCGGGTCTGCCTGCCGCACCGTTGCTGCGGGCCGACGATCCCGTCCAGCTGCTGGATCAACTCGCAGCCTGGCGTCCCAGCGGCGGCGGCGACGTGCGTGAGGAAGTCGCCTGGCTGCGGATCAACGACTTCAACCTGACGCTGATCCCGAACTCGGCGGGATTGGGTCTGCCCGGCGGTCTGCGCGAGCCGGGGGAGCGGGGCGCCGTGGCGCTGTGCCGGCTGATGGCACAGGGCTGGTCGGTGCGGTTGCACCCGGAACGACTGCGCCCGGTGGCCGCGCTGATGGTGCCGGACACTGGCGGCGGGTGGCGGCGGGTGAGCTGTTACCGGGCCGACGGTCCGCAACCGGCCGTGCCTGGAGCAGTATCGCACCCGCTGGGGGAGACGGCGGCCTGCGAACCGGCGGCTGCGGCGCTGCAGGATCTGCTGCGTCGCGGACGCGTCCGCTGATCCAGTTCCGAGAAATGTGGGGTCGCAGGGGCACAGCATCCATGTGATCGCGATGGTGGGCCGTCACCAGCCGCCTGGTAGCGGGCGTCCCTCGGCGAAACCGGCGGCTGACTGCACCCCGATCACGGCCCGTTCGGATAACTCGGGCAGCGTCCGGGCGCCGGCGTAGGTGCAGGCACTGCGCACCCCGGCGCAGATGTAGTCGATGAGGTCCTCCACCCCGGGCCGGTGCGGATCGAGGTACATCCGGGCGGTCGAGATGCCCTCCTCAAACAGTGCCTTGCGAGCCCGGTCGAAGGTGTCGTCACGGGTGGTACGGGCGGCGACGGCGCGCTTGGAGGCCATCCCGTAAGACTCCTTGTAAGGCCGGCCGGTTTCGTCGCGCCGCAGGTCACCCGGCGACTCGTAGGTGCCCGCGAACCACGAGCCGATCATCACGTTCGCCGCTCCCGCGGCCAATGCCAGCGCGACGTCTCGCGGATGGCGCACTCCTCCATCGGCCCAGACGTGGCCACCGGCCGCGTGAGCTGCGGCGGCGCATTCGACCACTGCGGAGAACTGCGGTCGGCCGACTCCGGTCAACATCCGGGTGGTGCACATCGCGCCCGGTCCCACCCCGACCTTGACGATATCGGCGCCGGCCTCGAGCAGGGCGCGGGTGCCCCGCGCGGAGACCACATTCCCGGCCACCACCGGCACGCTCGGGCCGCAGGACCGCACCACGCGTAGCGCGTCGAGCATCTTGCGCTGGTGGCCGTGTGCAGTGTCGACGACCAGCACATCAACTCCCGCTGCGAGCAAGGCCTCAGTCTTGGCTGTGACGTCGCCGTTCACTCCGAGCGCTGCGGCCACCCGCAGCCGGCCATCGGCGTCCAGCGTGGGGCAGTACAGCTCGGCACGCAATGCCCCCGTGGAAGTCAGTACCCCGACCAGCCGGCCCTGCGCGTCCACCGCGAGCGCCAGATTCTGGTGGCGGTGGTGCAACTGCTCGAAGATCTTGCGTGGTTCGGTATCGGCAGACACCGCCACCAGGTCGGTCTGCGCCACGTCGGCGAGCCGGGTGAACCGGTCCACTCCGGTCAACTCGGCCTCGGTGACCAGCCCCATCGGAGCGCCTGCACCATCGAGCACCACCACGGCCCGGTGCGCTCGTTTGGGCAGCAGGCTAATCGCGTCGGCGACGGCGTCCTGCAGGTCCAGGGTGAGCGCGGTGTCCAGCACCAGGTGCCGGGATTTCACCCACGCCACCGTCTCGGCGACCACCACCGGGTCCACGTCCTGCGGCAGCACCACCAGCCCGCCCCGGCGGGCCACCGTTTCAGCCATCCGGCGCCCCGCTACCGCGGTCATGTTGGCGACCACCAGCGGGATGGTGGTGCCCGATCCATCCACCGTGGACAAATCCGCATCGAACCGGGATGCCACGTCCGAGCACGAGGGCATCAGGAAGACATCGTCATAGGTGAGGTCGTGACCGGGTCTGCGATCATCGAGAAAGCGCACCTCGGCGACGTTACCCCGGTTTCCTGGGACACCGCCGGGTCAGAGTTTCCTAGGGCGCTGAGGAGTTGCTGGGCGCTGAGGAGTTGCTGATGCCGCCGCGCGGGTTGTTCGTCGGCCTCGCCACCCTGGATCTGGTCCAGCGGGTGGCGCGGCGGCCCGGCGTGAACGAGAAGGTCGTCGCGCAGCGCAGCGATATCGCCGCCGGGGGACCGGCCGCTGTTGCCGCGGTGACGTTCGGTGCGCTGGGCGGGCATAGCGTGCTGCTCTCCGCGCTGGGCCCTGGCCCGATCGGCCGATTGGCGGCGGGGGAGTTGGACCGTGCCGGCGTGCACATCATGGATGCCTGGGCAGCCGGTGCAGACCTCAGCATCTCGGCAATCACCGTGCTCGAGGAAACGGGTGAACGGTCGGTGGTGTCCCGCAACGCCGAGGACATGATGGCCGTGGTACCCGGTGACCTCCTAGCGTTGACCCGAGACGCCGACGTCGTGCTGCTCGATGGGCATCATCCCGGCCTGGCTGCGGCCGCCGCGCATGCCGCCCGGGCCGCTGGGGTCCCGGTGGTGTTGGACTGCGGCAGCCCCAAGCGGGTGTACGCAGAGCTGATGCCGCTCGCCGACGTCGTCGTGTGCTCCGCCAGCTTCGTGGCTGACCGGTCAGAGAGATTCGACCGTGAGGGATTCGACCCTGATGAGGGATTCCACGCAGTCGCTGCGGCGCTGCTGGCCAACGGCGGTCGCCTGATGGCGATGACAGCCGGCGCCGCGCCGGTGCGCTGGCGGACCCGGGAGGCCGCCGGCGCCATCGAGGTCCCGCCGGTCACCGTCCGCGACACTCTAGGTGCCGGCGACGTGCTGCACGGGGCGGTCGCCTTCGCCCGGGCCCGGGGGGTGACCGACCCCGAGCACAGCCTGAGTTTCGGCGTCGCGGTGGCCTCGCTGCGGGTCCAGCACATCGGTCCGCGAGTCTGGCTGAACGACCAGCGCCTGCGTGCCCTGATAGTAGCGTGCCCTGGTAGTAGCGACGTCAGGGGATGATCCTGGGCGCTAACCGGCCGCGTCGCCAGGTAACCGGCGGGCGAATGGCTCCCGCCCCACCGGCTGCACGAGGTGATCGGTGGAGGGGGTCGGCGGGATCGGCACAACCGTCGACGAATCCATGGTGAGCGTGATGAGCTGCCCGTGGTGGCTCAGCTCCAGCCCGGCACCATCCAGCAGCTGATACTCCGCTTGCCCAGGGGTGATCTCCACCCGCAGTCGCTGCCCGCGCCAGCGCAGCCGGAAGGCGATCCTGGTCAACGCCTCGGGCAGCCGAGGCGCGAAGGCCAGGCCGCCGTCGTCGAGGTGACGCAGCCCGCCGAATCCGGCCACCAGCGCCGACCAGGCACCGGCCAGCGACGCGATGTGCAGGCCGTGGCTCGTGTTGTTCGCCAGATCAGCCAGATCCATCAGCGCGGTCTCACAGAGGTAGTCATAAGCCAGGTCGAGGTGCCCGGTCTCGGCCGCCAGCACTGCCTGGGTGGCCGCTGACAGCGACGAGTCGCGGACGGTGATCCGCTCGTAGTAGGCGAAGTTACGGGCCTTCTGCTCGGCGGTGAACGCTTCCGGGCACAGGTGCATGGCCAGCACCAGATCGGCCTGTTTCACCACCTGCTTGCGGTACAGGTCGAAGTAAGGGAAGTGCAGCAGCAGCGGATACTGATCCGGCGCCGTGCCGGCGAAGTCCCAGATCGCGTGCTCGGTGAAGCCCTCGGCCTGCGGGTGCACGTCGAGCTTCTCGTCGTAAGGCACGATCATCGCGGCTGCCGCGTCCCGCCAGGATGCGGTCTCCTCTGAGTCGACGCCGAACGTCGCTGCTTTTTCCAGGTGCCGCTCGACGGCGGCGGCTGCAGCCCGCAGGTTCCGCTGCGCCATCAGGTTGGTGTAGACGTTGTTGTCGGCCACCGCACTGTACTCGTCTGGCCCGGTGACGCCGTCGATGCGGAAGTTGCCTTGCACGTCGTGGTGGCCCAGCGAACGCCACAGCCGCGCCGTCTGCACCAGCAGCTCCAGCGCGATGTCGCGCTCGAAGTCGGCGTCGCCGGTTGCGGTCACATGGCGGATCGCCGCGTCGGCGATGTCGGCGTTGACGTGGAAGGCGGCGGTACCGGCCGGCCAGTATCCCGAGCATTCCTGGCCGCGGATGGTGCGCCACGGAAACGCCGCACCGGCTAGGCCGAGCTGGCCGGCACGCTCGATGGCTAGCGACAAGGTCTGCTGCCGCCAGCGCAGCGCGTCGGCAGCCGCGTCCGGCACCGTGTGGCTCAACACGGGCAGCACGAAGGTCTCGGTGTCCCAGAAGGTGTGGCCGTCGTATCCCGGGCCGGTGAGGCCCTTGGCCGCGATCCCCCGTCGCTCGGTGCGCGCGCCGGCTTGCAGAACGTGGAACAACGCGAATCGGACCGCCTGCTGCAGCTGCGGGTTGCCCTCGACCTCCACGTCGGCCGCGGCCCAGAAATCGTCGAGGTAGCGGCGCTGTTCGGTGGTCAGCCCAGTCCAGCCGGTGTACCGGGCCGCCGCCAGCGCGGCCCGGACCTGATCGTTGAGCGCCGGAAACGTCCGCTGCGAGGACCAGCCGTAGGCCAGGTACTTCACGACCCGCAGCCGCTGACCGGGTTCCAGCCGGCAGATCACCGTCGTCCGGGCGACGTCCTCGGTGGCTGAGGAGTGGAACTCCGTGCGCGAGGGACCGATCACCTCGTGGTCCATCGCCGCGGCCATCCGCAGCTCCGAGTGGCGGGCGCTGTGCATCAGCGTGGCACCGGTGTCGTTGCACCGACACTGCTCGGCGACCAGCGGCTCGGAGAGCGCCGCGGCCACCCGCGGGTCGTCGGTGGTGGCGGGTAGTTGCTCGTTGGCGAACAATTCGGACTGCAGGACCAGGAGCACCGGCACGTCGACCGGCTCGATGTCGTAGTTGATCGCGGCCACAGCGCGTTGGACCAGCGATACCAGCCGCTGCGAGGCCACCCGCACCGTCTTACCAGCGGGGGAAACCCACTCAAAGCGGCGAGTGAGCGTACCGGCCCGCAGGTCGAGCGCCCGTTCGTGGGAGCGCAACTCGCCATAGCGCACGTCCAACGGCTCGTCGTCGACCAGCAGCCGGATCAGCTTGCCGTTGGTCACGTTGATGATCGTCTGGCCGGACTCGGGATAGCCATAGCCGCCCTCGGGGTAGGGCAGTGGCCGCAGCTCGTAGAAGGAGTTGAGGTAGCTGCCGGGCAGCGCGTGCGGATCGCCCTCGTCGAGATTGCCGCGCAGCCCGATGTGCCCGTTGGCCAGCGCAAAGACCGACTCCGTCTGGCCCAGTGCGGCCAGGTCCAGCCCGCACTCCCGCACGGCCCACGGCTCGACGGCGAACCGCTGCTGCTCGATCATGACCGATCCAGCAGCTCAGCGAGGTCGCTGACGACGACGTCGGCGCCGTGCGCGCGCAACGCATCGGCCTGTCCGACCCGGTCCACCCCGACGACGTAACCGAACTGCCCAGCGCGGCCGGCCGCGACGCCGGCCAGCGCGTCTTCGAACACCACGGCCGCCCCCGGCGGCACGCCGAGCAGCCGGGCGCCGGCCAGAAAGGTGTCCGGCGCCGGCTTGCCGGCGAGCCCTTCGCGGAGGGCGACCAAGCCGTCGACGCGGGCGTCGAACAGTCCAGCCAGCCCCGCCGAGGTGAGCACCTGCTCGGCGTTCGCACTGGAGGTCACCACCGCGCAGGGCAGCCCAGCGTCGCGCGCTGCGTGCAGATAGCGCACCGAGCCCGGGTAGACCGTCACCCCTTGGGTGCGGATGAGCTCCAGCACCAGGTCGTTCTTGCGGTTGGACAACCCGTGCACGGTTGGCGCTCCGGGCGGGTCCTGCGGTGTGCCCATCGGCAGCTCGATGTGCCGGGAGGCGAGGAACGACTGGGTGCCGGCCAGCCGTGGTTTGCCATCGACGTAGCTGTCGTAGTCGGCACCGGAGTCGAACGGCACGAGGGATTCACCGCCCTCCCGGGCCCGCTGCGCCAGAAACTCGTCGAACATCAGCTTCCAGGCCGCGGCATGCTGCTTGGCGGTCTGGGTGAGTACGCCGTCCAGGTCGAACAGGAAACCACGTGCGGGGTCGGGTACCCCGAGCGCGCTGACCATGCGCTTACCACCGTCCATTTGGGTTTGGTCCAGATCACTATGAGGGCGGAAATCGTAGCGGATGGGTCACCTGGCAATGATCAGGTAGCGGCGGGAACTGACCACCAGGGCGCAGCCCAGGAAGCCGGGCGCGGCGAGCGCGCTCACGCCGAAGGCGAACAGCATGACCATCCCGACCGCGACCCCGAAGGAGTCGAAGACCAGCGCCGTGCTGATCACGACCAGGACGATGACGTGCATGTGGCGCCCTTCGTCGTCACGGGCCTCAGCGCGTGGAGCGTTTCAGACGAAGCCAAACAGCCGGTGAACGCCGCATGTCAAGTCTGGGACGGCCAGGACCCAGAAGCGTCCCAGCGGTCATCACCGTGCGCCCTGGTTGTGCGGTACGGGGAACGGTCGTCAAGCACAGTCGGCGGCTGAAAGGGCGATTGCGGTGATCACCAGTTCGTCGCTGCGCAGCCAGCGACCGTCCCATCGAGTCAGTGTTTCGCCGGTGATAGTCGGTCCGGGCACCAGCAGGCGCACGGAGAAAGTGCCCTCGACAGGATCGGTCGTGCCGGAAGTAATGGTGACGGCGGCATCGTCAAATCCTAGCCAGCGGTGAGTGAGCGGGAACCACGCCTTGTACACCGTCTCCTTGGCGCAGAACAGGATGCGGTCCCAACAGGTTGCACTGTCTGTGGCGGCCAGCTCGGATAGGCTGTCCTGCTCTTCATCCAGGGCGATGACGTCCAGAACACCCGCGGGCAGTGGCTGGTGAGGTTCGGCATCGATCCCCACGGTGCGCAGATCACAGCTGTGAGCGATAGCCGCAGCCCGGTAGCCCGCGCAGTGGGTCATGCTGCCCACGACGCCTGGCGGCCACTGCGGCTCCCCGTGCTCGCCGCGCAGCACCGGCGCCGGAGGCAGGCCAAGCTGGCGCAGTGCCCGCCGGGCGCAATGGCGGACCGTGCGGAACTCACGGCGCCGCTTGTCCACGGCGCGGCTGATCACCTCCGCTTCGCCCGGGTACAGCACAGCGTCGGGTGGGTCGTCGAACGCCTCGGCGGCGGCCACCTCGTCGGGCAGGATTTTCTCGATCAACTCGACCACCCTACCGGCGTGGGCCGATCACCTGATCGCTGCCGAGAGCAGCCGTTCGGCGGTGGCAATGACCTCGGCGGTGGTGATGCGGAGCAGGCCCGGGTCGGTCTGGTCTGCGAAGGTGTCGCCGGTGCTGCCGGCCCACAGCGCCACATGCTGGAGACGCTCCGGGGGTGGGCCCCAGTGCTGTGGTGATACCGGGCCGAAGAGCACCACCGACGGCGTGCGGTAGGCGGTGGCGAGGTGGGCGATGCCGGTATCACCGCAGATGAGCAGAGCCGCGTCGGCGACCAGCGCGGCAAGCTGGGACAACGTCGTGCCTCCAGCGAGCACCGCATCGTCGGGTAAGTCGGCCGCGGCGGCCAGCTGGGTGGCGAGCGGCCGCTGCTCCACGCTGCCGGTAACCACCACCCGTCGCCCGGCCCCAGCCAAGCGGCGGGCCACCGCCGCATACCGGTCGACGGGCCAGTGCCGGGCGGCGAAGGCGCATCCGGGGTGCACGATGACCGCTCCCGGTGCTGGGCTCGGTGCCGGGGGTCGGGCCAGCTGCAGGTCGGACGGGTCGGCGGGAATGCCGAAGTACTCCAGCAGCTGGCACCACCGGCGCACCTCGTGCAGGTCGCTGTCCCACTCCAGGCCCGGCTCCCCAGGGGCGGCATGGGTAAGCAGGACGGTGGGATGCAGCGCGCGTAGCGCACGGATGCTCTGTGGTCCCCGTCCATGCAGGTTCACCGCAACGGCCGGGGGCGCCTGGCGCCAGCTGAGGGGACCCAGCCGCGCGGTTGCCTTCGGTGTCCTGCCAGGCGCGGTGGGCAGCAGATCGTCCACGGCCGCGGTGAGCAGGGCTAGTTCGCGTAGCGGGGCCGGTGCAGCAAGCACCAGGTGGTGATCGGAGTAAGCGGACCGCAGGCCGCGCAGCGCTGGCACCGCGGTCAGCAGATCACCGAGGCCCAGCGCGCGGAGCACCAGCACCGTGGGACGGCTCACGGCCAGGATGACTCCTGGGACGAGCAGACCACCATCTCCCGCAGCTCGCATCCGGGTGGTTGGCGCAGCGCGTGGATCACGGTCGCCGCCACGTCCTGCGGTCGGTTGAGCTTGGCGTCCGGCGGCGGCTTGTACCGCTCATCACGGCCGTCGAAGAACGCGGTGTGCATGCCGCCGGGAATGAGCAGCGTCACCCCGATTCGCCCAGCGGTCTCCGCGGCCAGCGCGCGAGTGAAGCCGATCACGCCGAACTTGGCAGCGCAGTAGGCCGTCGCGTCGGGAAACACCCGCAAACCGAGAGTGGATGAACAGGTCACCACCGTCCCCTGGGAGCGCTCGAGGTGCGGCAGCGCGGCCCGCACCACCCTGGCGGTACCCAGCAGGTTGACCACAATCACTCGCTCCCACTCCGCAGCGGGTACCTCGCCGAACGGACCGCAGGAGTCGATCCCGGCGGCGGTGAACACCGCCTGCAGCTGGCCGCCGCCAGCTGCCACCAGCGCCGCGACGGCGTTCTCGGTGGCGAGCCGATCGGCCAGGTCGGCCTGCACGTGGTCCACCTCGATCGAGGGGGTGTTGCGGTCGAGGATCAGCGGGCGCCCGCCAGCGGCGAGCACCGCCTGGGCGGTGGCCGCACCGAGTCCCGAGGCGCCACCGGTGATCAGCACATTGCCCAGCGGCCTCATATGTTCTCCCTTTTCCGGCGCCGGATCTGTGGTCGCCACGCAGACCGCGCGGCTGAAACAAGCCGACTCGTCGAGTACCCGCCGATCAGGGGGATGATCATGACCTGTCCACCGTGCCGGTGCACCACTGCCGCCTCGGGGAGCTCGCCCAGGGTGTAGTCGCCACCTTTGACCCACAGATCGGGTCGCAGCGTCTCGAGCAGCGCGGTGGGCGTGTCCTCGTCGAACATGATCACCGCGTCGACCGGCTCCAGTGCTTCCAGCAGCGTGATCCGGTCGGCTGCGGGTACGATCGGCCGGCCGGGGCCCTTGCGACGGCGCACCGACTCGTCGGAGTTGACGCACACCACCAGGGCATCACCCAGCGCACGGGCCTGCCGGAGCAGGCTGAGATGCCCGGGGTGCAGCAGGTCGAAGCAGCCGCCAGTGGCCACCAACCGGCCGCCGCGACGACGCAGCCGTGCCACGACGTCCCCTGCGGATACCCTGACGGACTGTGCCCACCCGGTGGGCGGTGACCCGGTGGGCAGCGAGCTGACCGAGGCTGCGCCCCCGTCGGCGACGAACTGCGACGCGGCGCAGACCGCAGCCGCCACAGCTGCCCTAACTGAGCTGGTGACGAGCAGAGCGCTGGTGACGGCCGCAGCGAAGGCGTCGCCGGCACCGCAGGGGTCGCAATCGCGGGG
>JAFAXZ010000296.1 GCA_019240665.1 Pseudonocardiales bacterium
AGCAGGTTCACGAAGCCATAGTCGCGGTCCCGACTCCAGGTGACAACGGCGGGTTGCTCCCGCTCTGCTGCTCTAGCGTGTCAGGACTTGGTGCCGGGAGCTCTTAGCTTGGGGAGGGCTCTCAGCTCGATGGAGGGCAGGGTGTGCGGAGGACGGTCTGGGCTACCTCGGGCCACGTTCCGCCAGCGGTGATCCAGCGGATAGCCGCGTCGACCGGGTACCCGGCCTGAATCCATCGGGCGGCCAGGACCATAGGGTGCTCGGATTCCACATCCACAGCGTCGGCGAGTATCAGCGCCAGCCGCATCACCTCGGGGTCGCGGGTGACGTAGCCGATCAGCCGGCGGCTACGGGTTCGCGGCCCAGGCTCGACCGGATCGGCCGGGAACAGCAGCAAGCCACGCTCGCGGAGTAGATCAGCGGTTTGGCGTTCCGGGGCCGGCTGCTGGGTCGGCACTCCGGAGCAAATCCACTCCAGCGGACGGCCCAGCACCGCTCGGTCCACTGACCGGAGCTCCACCGTCCATGTCGCTCCCACCGAGCAGCACCACGAAGCGGTGAACACGTAGTGACCGCGCGTTCCCCTTTCGCCGATTCCCTTGCTGAAGGGGGAGCCGGTGCTGAAGGGGGAGCCGGCGGAGCGAGTTCGTGGGGCATGCCGAACCACAAACCAAGCGAACTCCAACCGGGCCGGGTGCGCCACCGCAGCAGGGGTGAATTGATTCTCCTTGACACTGGCGATGACGCCATTTGGTGACAGTCAGCGAATCAACCGGGACAGCCTGCGATCAGCCAGCGGCTTGCCCCCGCTCTGACAGGTCGGGCGGTACTGGAAGGCGCGGTCGGCGAAGGACACCTCGCGCACGCGGTGGGTCACTCACGAGTCACGAAACGGCGCGGTGGACGACGTGACCCGGGAAAGCGGCCCGTTGCCATCGTCTGGGAGGCCCCGGGTTCTGAGATCCTCGGTGACCCGATAAGTCTCCTCCCGGGCCGGAATCATGCCGCGCACGATGCCTTCCCAGTGCTCGCCCTCCGTCTCAATCGGCTCAGCGGTGTACGCCGTAATGACCCAGGGTCGTTGCAGCGCCCACGACACCGGCAGCATCAGCAAAACCAGCAGGATCAACAGCACAAACCAGGCCGGTATGACCACACCGACTGGAGTCCAGAACACCACGAAGAGCGTGAGCACGACGACGACCCCCAGCATCGCGATGCAGGACACATAACCGGCGGCCATGTCGTGCTCGAACTGATCTGCCATCGCCGGCTTGGTCCAGCTGATCCTGCTCTGGACCGTCCAGGTCCGCCTGTCGGCGGCCCGCACCATCCGCATCATGATCTGACCCCATCCCGTCAACCTCAGTGCCCGTCTAACCTCAGTGCCCGTCTAACCTCAGTGCCCGTCGCGTGAGACGACCCAGCGTAACGCTGAGCTGACCGAAGAGGACACGGGTGGAATGCTGGCGGGCGATGACGCAATCACCCTTGTTCCTCCGTCGCCGGGAGGACTTCACCTGCCTGCACTGTGGGACTCCGGTGCGCGGCAACGGCTACACCAACCACTGCCCGCGGTGCCTATGGTCACGGCACGTTGACGTCAATCCGGGCGACCGGGCCGCCGAGTGTGGCGCAGCGATGGAGCCGATCGGAGCGCTGTCTGAAGGTGGCGAGATCATCGTGGTGCATCAGTGCCTGGCATGCGGGCACAGCCGGCGTAACCGCAGTGCACTCGACGACGACCGGGACGTGTTGCTGGAACTGTTCGGCCGGCCAGTGCCCGACCCGCCAGTCAGCAACCGCCTGACGCGTTGAGGACGCGCACGTGGTGGGGCCGTCGCCGCTCATCGCCACCCCTTTGATGACGCTGGGCGAAGCGGGGTGGGCGTGACCTCAACCCTCCCGGCTACGAACACGCAGCTGGTACCCATGATCACGGGGTGTCAGGGGAAAGTTGAGAGGAAAGTTCGGATCCTTCCCAGGGGCCATCCGATTTGGCGTAGGCCCGTGGTGTCGCTGATGATGTGGGGCACGTCCAACTGGGGAGGCAGGTTTGGCCATTGCGAATGACCGGTTTCGGGCGGCACGGGAGCGCACCGCCTCACTGACCTACCCGGACGAGGGCCTGTCCCGCCAGGAACTCGCCGAACTGGTCAACACCTACATCTGGGAGCACCACCACGAGATGGTGGCCCTCGACGCCAACTATGTAGGCAAGATCGAACGAGGCATCATCCGCTGGCCACGTAAGCTCTACCGGGAAGCCCTCCGGGTAATCCTGGGTGCCGCCACCGAGACCGCGGTGGGATTCATCAACCCCCGCCGCGCGGTAGTAAAGCTGGACAACGTGAAACGCCAACAGTTCCTCCACACCACCACCCTGCTGGGCGTGGGCACCCTCAGCTCGGGACCAGTCGCGGCGCTGCTGGAGGGCAGCGAACCCACCCCGGTCCCCAGTCGGGTCGACACGACCGAAATCGAACAGATCCGCACCGCCACGCGGGTATTCGAGTCCTGGTGCTTGACCTACGGCGGCGGGTTGGGCCGCGAAGCAGTCCTGGCCCAGCTGCGCTGGTCGGCCGACCTGCTGGACGCCAGCTGCCCGGACCGGCTCCGCCCCGAACTGTTCCGCGCCGTCGGCGATCTCGCCTGGGTGGCCGGGTTTATGGCCTTCGATCACTGCGCCCATGGGGAGGCCCGCCGGGTGTTCGGCTTCGCGCTGAGCTGCGCCGAGCAGGCCACGGACTGGCACCTGCGGGCCGGGATCCTCGGCGATATGGCGCTGGCGGAGGTCTGGGCCGGGCGGCCCGACGAGGCACTCACGCTGACCGAGTACGCCCTAGTCCGCGCCGATGATCGGCTCACCGCGACCGGGCGGGCGATGCTGCACACCTACCAGGGCCTCGCGCTGGCCAAGATGCGCCGGGTCCGTGAGACGCTGGTCGCGGTCGGCACCGCCGATGACCACTTCGCCCACTCCACCCCAGCCGACGACCCGCCGTTTATGACCTTCTGGAACGCCGGCATGCAGGCCGAGACCACCGGGCAGGCCCTGGCCGACCTCGCGATGCCAGGCTGCTGCGACCCCGCTGAGGCCACTAACCGGCTCACGACGGCAGTCGCCGGTTACCTTCCCGGCCACGCCCGCTGCCGAGCGTTCTCCCTAACCAAGCTCGCCAGCCTCACGATGGCCACCGGCGACCCGCTCCAAGCCGTCACTATCGGCACCGCTGCTCTGGACGCTGTCGGGACCATCCGCTCCCGCCGTGCCCTCGAGGGTCTGCGGGAACTCAACCGGCACGCCGCCGCGCACCAGGACATCGACGCAGTCGCCCACTTGCGGCACCAGATCGGCACCTTGGTCCTCACCTCATGAGCTACCGACATCCGGTGGGGAGGTGAGGTAGCGACGCAGCGACTCGGTGCAGGTGGTGATCTGGTGGATGCGCACATGCTCGTCGCGGGTATGCGCGAGGTTGGGGTCGCCGGGTCCGTAGTTCAGCGCGGGGATCCCCAGCGCGGCGAAGCGGGACACATCCGTCCAGCCGTACTTCGCGACCGGGACGACCTCGAGGGTGGCCAGGAACTCTCGGGCCGCCAGTGCGTCCAGTCCCGGTAGTGCACCGCAAGCGCCGTCGGTGAACTCGAGCGCGAACCCGTCGAGCACCTCACGGACGTGCTGCTGGGCCTCCGGCAGCGAGCGGTCCGGAGCGAACCGGAAGTTGACCTGCACCTCGCAGGCGTCGGGCACCACGTTGCCGGCGACTCCGCCGGAGATGCCTACCGCCTGTAGCCCCTCCCGGTAGGTGCACCCGTCGATCTCGACGCTGCGCGGCCGGTAACCGGCCAGCCGGGCCAGCACCTGACCGGCGGCATGGATCGCGTTATCCCCCCGCCATGACCGGGCACTGTGCGCGCGGCGCCCCGCCGTACGCACCGTGCCCCGCAGGGTGCCCTGGCAGCCGGCCTCGACCAGACCGCTGGTGGGTTCGGCCAGAATCGCCAGCTGCGCGGCCAGCCATTCGGGATGCTCCCGCTCGATCCGTCCCAGCCCATTGCGGGGTGCCTCGACCTCCTCACAGTCGTAGAGCACCACGGTCAGGTCGCACACCGGCTCGGGCACCGTGGCCGCGAGGTGCAGGATCATGGCGTCGCCCGACTTCATGTCCGACGTGCCGCAGCCATAGAGCAGCTCGCCGCGGCGCTGACTGGGCAGATTCCCGGCGATCGGCACCGTGTCCAGGTGCCCCGCCAGCAGCACCCGCCGCGAGCGGCCCAGCTCGGTGCGGGCCAGCACGGTATTGCCGGAACGCAGCAACCGCAGGTGGGGGGCCTGCGCGCGCAGCGCCCGCTGCACCGCATCGGTCAGCGCGTCCTCCTCCCCCGACACGCTGGGCACGTCCACCAGCGCGGCGGTCAAGTCCACGGGGTCAGCGGTCAGATCCAGGTCCACGGGTGTGACGGTATCGCCATGAAGCCGGATCACCACCCGCTACCGTGGCTAGCTGTGGACGACCCGCAAAGAGATTCCACGCAGATCACGTCGGCGCACGGCCTGGGACTGGGCACCCTTACGCACGCCGGCACCGTGCTGGACACCTGGTTCCCGAACCCGGCACCAGGCCTACGGCACGGTACCGAGGCCGGCACCGTGCGGGTAGCGCCGGAGGAGGTGCCCGAGGAGTTCGCCGCACTGCTCGGCCCGGATCCGGCACGCGGCGTCGAACTGGTGGTGGTGCGCACCGCAGTACCGGACCTGCAGGCCCCACCTGTCGACGCGCACGACGTCTACCTGCGCCTGCACCTGCTCTCGCACCGCCTGGTGACCCCGCGCAGCATCAACCTTGCGGGGGTCTACGGGCTGCTGACCAACGTGGTGTGGACCAGCTTCGGGCCGTGCCCGGTAGCGGACTTCGAGGCCACCCGCATGCGGATGCGCCACCTTGGCCCAGTCACCGTCTACGGGGTGGACAAGTTCCCGCGCATGGTCGACTACGTGGTGCCCTCGGGGGTGCGCATCGCCGACGCGGACCGGGTGCGGCTGGGCGCTCACCTAGCCGCCGGCACCACGGTGATGCACGAGGGGTTCGTCAACTTCAACGCCGGCACGCTCGGTACCTCGATGGTGGAGGGCCGGATCTCCTCCGGGGTCATCGTCGGTGCTGATTCCGATCTGGGCGGCGGCGCGTCAATCATGGGAACGCTGTCGGGCGGCGGTAAGGAGCAGATCTCGATCGGCCGGCACTGCCTGGTCGGCGCCAACGCCGGGATCGGGATCTCGCTGGGGGACGACTGTGTGGTCGAGGCCGGCCTGTACGTCACCGCAGGAACCAAGGTCACGCTGCCCGATGGCGCGGTGGTGAAGGCCCGCGAGCTGTCCGGCGCCGACGGGGTGCTGTTTCGCCGAGACTCGATCACCGGTGCCGTGCACGTGGTGCACCGCGCTGGCAAAGCCGGCATCGCGCTCAACGCCATGCTGCACTCGAACGACTGATGGCCGTGCGACCAGCACGAACCACGAGACGATGAGCGCTGTCATCCACGATCAACTCGATACCGGGTACGGGCGCCCACCGGTCGATCTCGGACCGAAATCCCCCGATCAGCTCACGAGGCGGTGTACTGCGGCGGCGATCCGCTCGTCGGTGGCGGTCAGGGCGACCCGGACGT
>JAFAXZ010000115.1 GCA_019240665.1 Pseudonocardiales bacterium
AGATCGTGATGGATGTCGATGACCTCGCCCAGCGCAGTGATGTCTGGCCGGGTGATGACAGCTGAGCGCGGATCGACCACGACCGCGAGGTGACCATTAATGTCGCAGGAGCCGAGTGCCTCGAAGACAACGTGCAGCCCCATCGAGTCGACGGCGGACAGGTCGATCACAACGTGCGGCCGGCCATCGTGGACCGCTTCGCTGAGCTTGCCGGCCAAGACCGGCGCTGTGACCAGGTCTACGCTGCCGGCTACCCGGCACACAGTCGTGTCCGGTTGAGGGTAACTCACCGTTGCGATGACCATGGGCGCGCCAAGCGGTGGTGCTGGTGCAAGCTGGTCGTGTGTCACAGGTGTCACAGGTCGACCCCTCCCCCTGCATGACAGTCGAGATCCGACCGTACACGCTCAGCAATGGACGTCAAGCGACGTCAAGCAAGCCTGACCACGAACTATCCGTTTTGTCTGAAAAGTCCCCTATAGCCTTTTCTGCGGCGGTAGCCTGCCGGTGAGCTCCGTCCAGGAGCTCTTGCAGTCATTGTCCGCGGGGCGGCAGCGCATTCTGCGACCGGTCCCGCCACCGGCTGGAGCGGCTGGGTCGCCCAGCTACGAGATCTTCCATGACGTGATGGGCACCGTGGTGCTCGACTGGCGCCGCGACTATGTCGCGCGACGCGCGCACGCCGAAGCGGCGCGCAAGCTCGTCGCCGAGCGTGAGAAAGCCCGAGCCGAGGCACAGGACACTCACCGGCGGTTACGCCAGACCCGTCTGCTCGCGGCGGGTCTCGCAGTCATGCTGCTGGTAGCCGGCGTGCTCGGCTGGCGCTTATACGACAATTACCGTGAGGTAAAGAAACAACGGTTGCTGTCCGAAGCTGTAGCGGCCCTCAGCGAAAACCCCGCCCAAAGCCTGCAGAAGGCGGCCGAAGCCTATCGATCCCACCCCGATGAGGACACTCGCGAAGCGGTGCTGACCGCGGCGTCGTTTCCCCGCAGCCGCGTAGTCGCCGGACCCCCGGACGACAAGGAAAAGGCGGCCGGCATGGTGGTCACGCCAGACCAACGGCACGTGGTCACCTACAATGCCCAGGGCGGGATCCGAGTCATGGACGGCGAGGGCCGGCTCACGAAGACGGCGAAGGCCGCCCGCCTCGCCGGAACCGTGGTCTGGGCGGACACCGACCCGAGCGCGTCGCACATCGTTCTAGGCACCGACGGGGGCAGCGCCGTGGTCGTTGCGGTCGGAGCCGGCACGCAGATCAACCTCGCAACGGACGGACCGCCAGTCTTGGCTGTCTATTGGCTCGAGTCGTCCCCGGACAACCTTGTCCTCGTGGTGAGCTCCTCGGGCCCCGCCGCCACCTACAGCGCGACGACCGGTCGACGGGTCGCTTACTTCCCAGGCACCGGCAACCGGGCGCTGCCGATTGTTGACGACCACGTGGTGACATCCGACCAGGACTCGCGGCTGCGGGTCTGGAATGCACGAACTGGCGGAAAGGTGGCGGAATCATCCCCACTGCCTGGACGGACCGAGTACCTGCGGCGCTACGGGCATGAGGTTGTCGGCACACCGACGGCAAAGCTCTGGTCTCCCTCAGCGCCAATGGCACCGTCCTGCTCTGGGACATCCCGCAGGTTAAGCGATTCCATCTGGGTGGCAACTGGATGCTCGACCTGGATATCAGCGCGGATGGACGATGGCTCGCCACGGCGAGCGCCGATGGCAAAGTTTACATCGCTAAGCCCCTGGGTGCCTGGGACGTTTCGCCGGTAGCCACAATACCGGTGGGCTACTCTGCCGGAGACGTGAAATTTGACCCGACAGATCCGCACCGCGTCGTTACCCGCACATGGTTCGGAAAACAGCCACAGGGATGGCGCTGGGACAGCGGTGGCGGGGTCGAACGGCTCCCGGAATTTGAGATCCCGCCCAGCCTTTCTCCCGGTTACTTGACCAGCCTCAATATCAGCCAGGACGGGAGACTGGTCGCGGCAGGAGATTACCGCGGCAATGTTTATCTCTGGGATGCACGCACCGGCAAGCTCAGCGGTGATCGCGCGCTCATGAGCTCGAGCCCCGCTGAGTATGGTGGCGTCGCTGTCGACCCCTCGGGGAACATGCTCGCCGCGACCAGTCCCGACGGGATTCTTCTCAAAAAGCTGGACACCGGGGAGAGACCCAAGCTGTTGCCACTTCCCAACGCGAACACGGTGGCGTTCGATCAGCACGGCGAGTACATCGTCGGCGGGGCCAGGGATAGAGGCGCTTTGCGCGTCTGGACCCGGGACGGCCAGCCCGTTCACGACCACGAACTCGTCGCGCACGATGGCAGCACAGTGGGCCAGCCATCGTTCAGCAGTGACGGCCGCCTGGTGGCAGTGGGAACCGGCGAGGGGCTCATCGAGGTGTGGGACGTGCACTCCGGTCGACGCGTGATGCTCGTTCAAGAGCACAGCGACATGGTGAACGACGTGCTGTTCCTGCCAGGCGGCCGGTCGCGACTGGTTTCCGCGAGCAACGACTGGACCATCGCGGTGTTCGGGTGCGAGGCGTGCGCCGATCCGGATGCCGTCATCCGGGACGCTGACCGCTGGGTGGGCGGCTCGAACTGACAGCGGACCGATCACAGGTGAAGCGCCGGTTGAGGTTGTGGCCAGGCGTGCACCGGCTGATTGGAGTGCATGTGCTCGAGATAACCACGCAGCATGCCGGCCAAGGCGGCCGGCCGGTCGGCTCCTTGGGCGGTCAGGGTCTGCACGGTGGCACGCTGCCAGCTGGCGCCGGTGCGCCGCGCCGCGCATCGCTGCTCGATCACCGCGAGATAGCGCTCCCGGGCGGCGTCGGACATTCCGCAGCTGCGCAGCCCGTCGTGGGCCAGTGGTAACAGCGTGCGCAGCACCAGCTCATCGGATCGGACCCAGCCGATGCCGGGCCAGTACAGGTACGCGTCCATGCCCAGCCGCGCCCCCGCGTACAGGTTGTCCTGCGCGACGTGGAAGGACATCTGGCTCCACACCGGCACTTCGAGCTCAGTGAGCCCACGCGTCGCGCCGAAGAAGAACGCGGCGTTGGCCAGCACGTCGATGACCGTCGGTCCAGCAGGCAACACCCGGTTCTCGATGCGTAGGTGCGGCACGCCATTGGCGACGTCGTACACCGGCCGGTTCCAGCGCCAGATCGTGCTGTTGTGCAGCCGCAGCTCCGACAGCAACGGCGCGCAGCCCGTCGCGAGTACCGCCAGCGGATCCTCGTCCTGGGTCTGGAGCAGCAACGGCGCGAAGTAGCGCACATTCTCCTCGAACAGGTCGAAGATCGAGGTGATCCAGCGCTCCCCGAACCACACCCTCGGACGCACTCCCTGGTTGCGTAGCTCGGGCGAGCGGGTGTCGGTGGCCTGCTGGAACAACGGGATACGGGTTTCGTGCCACAGGGCCCGACCCAACAGAAACGGTGAATTTGCGGCCACCGCCACCTGCACCCCAGCCAGGGCCTGCGCGGCATTCCAGTGTGCGGCGAAGCCGTCGGAAGCGACCTGCAGGTGCAGCTGCACTGACGTGCATCCGGATTCCGGGAGAACCGAGTCGGCGGAGCACCGCAACCGTTCCGCATGCCCTCCGGCTAGTGGCACTCCCTCCATGTCAAGCTCGAGATCTTCGGACCGGGCAGCCAGGATCTGCTTGTTGAGCAAGGCGTAGCGCGACTGAGGGGACATCCACCGCCGGTCGAAGTGGTCTGATCGCAGCGTCGGCAGGATGCCGATCATGACCAGGCCCACACCGGCGGCGCGGGCCGCGTCGTCGGCGGTATTGAGGACGGCCCGCAGTTCGCGCTCGAGTTCCAGGGCTTCGTCGCCGGCCAGCGGCCGGGGCGCGACGTTGACCTCGATGTTGTGCTGGCCAAGCTCGGCCTGGAAGGCCGGATCGTCGATATGCTTCAGCACTGTCTGGTTAGCCATCGCGGGATCGACGTTCTCGTCGATGAGATTCAGTTCGAGTTCCAGCCCCATCTGCTCGGGACCAGCGCAGAAGCAGTCCTCGGCGAGCATCCAGGCCAGCGCGTCCAGGCAAAGCTGGCTCTTCTCCCGGTAACGCCGCAGGTCCCGCTTGGTGTACACCGCATCCAACGTGTCTCGCGTCGTCATGAGTTATTCAGTTTTGCGCACTTCATCGCAACTAACTACCCACACCGAGTGCGACAGCACGCGTCAACTGCTGAAAAGCGTCCTGAGCTGTCGCGGCCCCCCGGGCCCGGGGGGCCGCGACAGCACCGAACTCTCACGCAACCGACACCTGCACTCCGGCGGCCTTGACCACGGCCAGGGCGACGCCCAAGCCCGGAACGAGGTCCTCGACAAGGGGCAGTAGCACCGCACCCAGCACCGGCAGCGCGGCCCGCGCCGCCCGGTCCCAGCCCGTCGAGGGGCCAACAGCAGGAAACGTAATAGTGATCGACATGACGGACCTCCCGAACGCCCCCAAGGCGAGGGATCAGCTCGACGGCACCCGCCGAGCACGTCCGCTATCCAGCCGAACCGTGACCATCGATGGGCGCATCAAGGCAACCAGCACAGGACACGCAGTGACTATCGCCAGGTGTCATCCCGCACCACCTCCTCGCCGCCAGACCCCGCAGGGCCACCGGTCACTCATCAGCGCAGCGAGGATACCCGCGCCCACCACGGGGCTCACCGGGCTCAGGCACCCCCTCGTCAGAGCTTTGGCACTGCACGGCGTACCCCACCCTCACCAGGCGGGAAGCCACTTGGAGTCACCCCTTAAGCCGGGGAGACCTGTCCTGACCGCGGAACGTCTCTCGACGCTGGAGGGTCAGTGGCCTATGTCCGCGCAGACGCCTCACCGAACGAGGTGCTGCACTACCCAGTGCATCCCGATTCCCGGCTGCTGTCAAGACCCTGCGCACACGACTTCCGGTCCTGAAGTCACGGCAGTGACGAGGATAAGATCATCCTGAATGACGTACACCACGCGGTAGTTCCCGATGCGCAGCCGCGCTCCACTCAATCTCATAGCTCAACTTTTAGGCGATGCCGTACTCGGCAAGCACGTTACGGTGAGGGACGCGCTGCTCAATGCTCGCCAGGGCTTCTCGCGCCGCCGCAAGATCGGCCTCGTCCTCCGCTGCCTCAAGCTCCCTTAAGTCATCGATGGAAACCACTGCGGCGACGGCCTTGCCGTGTCGAGTCAGCACGGTCCGTTCCTGGGCGAGCTCAGCCTTTGACACGATCTCACCGAGGTGATCGCGTGCCTCGCTGATCGGCAGCTCGCTCATGCCACAAATTGTACGATCCGTGGCAAGCAAGGCCGGTGGACACGGCCCGCAGTGTCACCGATTTCGACCCCTGCCGCTGGGCGTTCGCGCTAGCGAAAACACGGCTGACGCGCAGCTCAACTGGGCAGGACACACCCGTGCCTACCGGTGTGCAACTATGTGACCTATGACTCGTGCTGCTATCTACTGTCGCATCAGCCAGGACCGCGCTGGCGCTGGTCTGGGTATCACCAGGCAGGAGGACGACTGCCGGGCGCTGTGCCAGCGCCGCGGCTGGAGGTCGCCGAGGTCTATGCCGACAACGATGTCAGCGCCTACTCCGGCAAACCGCGCCCCGCA
>JAFAXZ010000124.1 GCA_019240665.1 Pseudonocardiales bacterium
GTGGCGTGATCGACCACCCAGACCGACGTGGTGGTCGTGGTGGTGATCTCGTCGAGCCCGTCGTCGCCCCGTACCACCAGCGCACTGACGCCACGGTCGGCGAGCACCTGGGCCATCACCGGCGCCATCCGCAGATCCGCGCAACCCACCAGCGCAGCATCCGGCTGCGCGGGGTTGATCAGTGGTCCGAGGAAGTTGAAGGCTGTGGGAATCCCGATCTCCCGGCGCACGGCGGCCGCGTGCCGCATCGCCGGGTGAAACAGGGGTGAGAAGCAAAATCCGATTCCCGCCTCAGCGACACACCGTGCTACCTGCTCCGGGCCGAGATCGAGCGCCACGCCGAGTGCCTCGAGCACGTCCGCGGCACCGCACTGTGAGGACGCCGCGCGGTTACCGTGCTTGATCACCGGTGCGCCGGCAGCGGCAGTCACCAGCGCCGCCATTGTGGAGATATTGACGGTGTGTGCTTGGTCGCCTCCGGTGCCAACCACGTCGACCGCCCGCTGCGGAACCTGCACCCGGTAGGCGTGCGAAAGCATGCCATCGGCCAGGCCGGCAATCTCCGCCGGAGTCTCGCCCTTGGCCCGAAGCGCCACCATGAACGCAGCTATCTGGGCCTGCGTGGCCACCCCAGACATCACCTGGTCCATCGCCCACGTCGTGTCCTGAGCGTCCAGGTCGGTGCCAGCGATCAGTTGCCCCAGCAGCGCTGGCCAGCTGCAAGAACGGGACGACGCCACCATGCTGCGCCGCCTCACCCGCTCGCGGCCTGCCGCCGCTGCGAGCGCAGCACCTCGGCCACGGTCTCAGCAGCGACCAACGGATCCAGCGGGTGCACGATCACCGCGTCAGCCTGCGACCAGACCGCCAACCAGCGGTCGTCTCTGCGCTGCACGGCAACGATTACCGGCGGGCACTGCGCAATCTCGTTCTTGAGCTGGCGGGACAGCCCCATCCCTCCGGTGGGCTGTGCCTCACCGTCCAGGATCGCCAGGTTGACACCCCCCGCGTCGACCTCAGCCAGCACCTCGGCAATCGTTCCAGCCTCGACATAGTGCACCCGGCCAACATCGGCTGCAGGACGCTGCCCGACAGCGTTGATGATGGCCTCACGCACTTCTGGCCGGTGACTGAAGACCAGCACCGTGGTGGCGTCACTGGAGGCGTTCATCTGCGTTCGAGGTCCTCAGTATCGGTATCCCCGCCGACGGGCCAGCCACACGGCCGGGTCGGTGCACCGTGCAGGTGTCAGCGTGGACGTTATATCGGACGTATGTGGACTTATGCCGAGGGCGGTGCCGATCGTATACAAACAATCATCCCGGCGATGCGGTGCGGCGTGACGTTACTCTGCGTACCTGCTTTTGGCGCCACCGACCGCCGTGAGGAGTGCCATCAGGTGAGGATCGTCACTCTTGGCAGGCGTCCTGCCGGCCCCGGTCCAGCCGCTGCCCACATCTTTCGTCATAATGCTCATCGTGACCTCGTCCAGCCTGGCAGGACCCTCTATCAGCCAGCGGGTGCACTCGCTGAACCGGCCCAACATGGTCAGTGTCGGAACCATCGTGTGGCTGTCCAGCGAACTGATGTTCTTCGCCGGTCTGTTCGCCATGTTCTTCACCGTGAAGGCGCAGCATGACGGGCCGTGGCCACCGGTTCTCGCCGCCACTGGGGAGCCGATCCATCTCGACATTCCTTACGCGCTGGTGATTACGATCATCCTGGTATCCTCGTCGTTCACCTGTCAGTGGGGCGTCTTCAAGGCCGAGCAGGGCGATGTTTTCGGGCTTCGACTGTGGTACTCAATCACGTTCATCATGGGTTTGCTGTTCGTGCTGGGGGCGTTGAACGAGTACCACAACCTCGTCACTGAACAGGGCGTCACGATCCCGTCGGGGGCTTACGGCACCGTGTTCTATCTCACCACCGGGTTCCACGCCTTACACGTGACCGGCGGCCTGATCGCGTTCATCTTCCTCATCGTCCGGACCAAGCTGAGCAAGTTCACTCCGGCCCAAGCTACCGCCGCGATCGTCGTGTCCTACTACTGGCACTTCGTTGACGTGGTGTGGATTGGCCTGTTCGCCACCATCTACTTCTTGCCCTAAGCACCGCCGTCAGGGGCCGCTGCGGGAGGGCCCGATCCGGCCCGAGCACCGAACGCCGAACAAGACAGCAGGGGTAGCCGAGACTGATGACCAACGACACACCCGGCGCCCGAGGGGGCCCCACCGGATCGACCCCAACCAGGTCGGCGGACCAGCGAGCGCAGCGGACCCAGCAGCGGGCAGGACACAGCCGCCTGCGTCGTCGGTTGTCGGGGATGCTCGCGCTCGGCGTGGCATTGCTGGCCGCAGGCGGGCTGTATACGGTGTTCGCCCCGCAGCCGCAAACCGCGCACGCCCAGGAGGATCCGGCACTGGTGCGCCAGGGCGAACAGCTCTACGACAACGCCTGCATCACCTGCCACGGCGTAAACCTGCAGGGCGTGCGGGATCGCGGGCCTAGTCTGATCGGTGTCGGTGAGGCCGCAGTGTACTTCCAGGTCTCCACCGGGCGGATGCCCGCGACACGCCAGGAAGCGCAGATCGCCCAGAAGCCGGTCAGTTTCAGCCCCGCGGAGATCGACGCCCTGGGCGCCTTCGTGCAGGCCAACGGCGGCGGGCCGGTGGTCCCCAAGAGCGGCCTTACCGGCGGTGACCCGGCTCGGGGAGGCGAGTTGTTCCGGCTCAATTGCGCGTCATGCCACAACTTCACGGGACGCGGTATCGCGCTGTCCTCTGGCAAATACGCGCCCGCGATCGGGGACGTGAACCCCCAGCAGATCTACGCCGCGATG
>JAFAXZ010000233.1 GCA_019240665.1 Pseudonocardiales bacterium
CGGGAATCAGCGACGATCCGCGCCGGGTCAACACGGTCTGGGTCAGCCCCAGGCCAAGCAGCACCGAGACCGAGGCGAAGCCGACCCAGTAGGTGGGTGGCAGCAGCACGCCCAGCGCGCCGCCCATCACCCAGGCCGTCTGGAGCACAGTTTCCGACCGGCCGAACGCCGAGGCGCGGGACGCCTCCGGCACGCCGCGCTGGATCACCGCGTCCAAGCAGACCTTGGCCACCGCGCTGCCCGTTGCTGCCACCAGGGCGGTGACCGCCGCGATGGCGATGCCCTGCACTAACGCGGCGAGCACCGTCATGGTGAGACCAGCGGCCACGCAGCCGATGATGGCCTGATCGGGCTTACCGAAGTGCATCCGCGCCCCGACCGCGTTGCCCAGGACGCTGCCCGCCCCGGCCGCCGCACCGACCACGCCGAGCAGCACCACCTGCCGTCCTGGTGAGCCCTCGGTCTGGGCCTTCACCGCGAACGCCACGAACAGCGTGAGGAATCCGGTGAGCACCCGCGCGGTCCCGTTGCCCCACAGCGCGATGACCACGTGGCGACCTGTGGGCTGGCGGCGCCGCGCGGCGCCGAGCGTGTCGGTGGCCTCGGTCCGCAGCGAGGCCGGAACCTCGCCCTCGGTCACCTCCACCCAGGACGGGATGCGCAGGCACAGGGCCGCTGCCGTCAGGCAGATCACCGCAGTGAACGACAGTGCCCCCGGCGATCCGGTCAGCGCCGCTATCCCGGCGGCGACCGCACCGGACACCCCCGCAGCGACCAGCCCGAACACGGTGAGCCGCGAGTTGGTCTTCACCAGAGTGATCCCCGGCGGGAGCACCCGGGGGATCACCGCAGCCTGCAGCACGCCGTAGGACTTGGCCAGCACCATGAAGCCCAGCGCCGCGGGGTACAGCAGCCAGTCGCGGACGTGCGCCGCCATCACGATCAGCAAAAAGCCGCGGCCGGCGAACGACAGCGCCATCGCCACCCGCCTACCGTGCTGCAGCCGGTCCAGGAGCGGGCCGATCACCGGGGCGACCAGCGCGAACGGTGCCACCGTGATCAGCAGGTAGAGCGCCACATTGGTCCGGCTCTGCGCGGTGGCGGCGGCGAAGAACAACGTGTTGGCCAGTGCGACGGCGATGGCCGCGTTGGCCGCGTAGTCCATCATCGCCGCGTAGGTCAGCGAGGACAGCCCGGAGGGACCCGCACCATCGGCCGTGGTGGCCCGGTGGAAACGCCGCACACCGCCGGAGACCAGTTGTCTGCTCCGCCAGGCAGCCACCCGGGTAACGGTGATCTTGCGGGGGAACTGCGGGCCACCCGATGCGGGTTGCGGGCGGATGGGAACCGTCGGCGGGTCAGTCGGCGGGTCATACGACGGCGATGGGTCGGTCGGGCCGGCACCGGCGCGGTAGTCCTCCGGTACCCAGCGCCGAGGGCGACCTGCCCGACGGCGCCCCCGGGAGCGGGAGTACTCGGCGCCGGATGGGGATGCGGGCCGCTTCACGCGTTCCATCCTGCACCACCGGTAGCATCTCGGCGCTGCATCGGGGATGTCACGATCAACCCCCTGGTGCCGAGGGCACAAAACGTACCCGAAACAGCAACGGCCAGTGTTTGCCGGTGACCAGGAACTCGTCGGTGCCCGGGATCGCCGCGATGCCGTTGAGCACGTCCCCGGGGGACTGCGGTTGTGCGCTGAGCAGACCAGACGCGTCGACCACGCCGGTCACCACACCGGTGCCGGGGTTGATGCGCAGGATGCGGTCGGTCTGGAAGACGTTGGCCCAGATGACGCCGCTGGCGCAGTCCAGCTCGTTGAGCCCCCGCATCGGGTCGCCATCGAGGCGGACTTCCAGCTGGCCAGACGGTGCGAAAGTGACCGGGTCCCGAAAGGTCAGCCGATCCGAGCCGTCGCTCATCACCAGCCGGTGCCCGTCGTTGCACAGCCCCCAACCCTCACCCTGGTAGGTCACTCGGCGACGCTGCGCCAGCGTCGCCGGATCGCGCTCAATCGCCATCCCGCTGGTCCAGGTCAGCTGCCACAACCGATCGCCGGCCACGGTGAGTCCCTCGCCGAACAGCGGGGCGGGCAACGTCGCCTCCCGCAACGTGGCGATGCTGGACAGCGCGGTGGCCCGGACCCGGGACTGCCCGACCAACCCGCTACCCTCGTAGAGCACCCCGTCGCGGATTTCCAGGCCTTCGGTATACATCGTGGCGTCGTGTGGAAGGGTGGCCAGCACCTGTACGTGCAGCTGCTCCGCGGTCGAATGCCGCATGACGTAGCCGGCCAGCATGGTGGCCACCACTACCGCAGTTGCCAGGACCGCAGTCGCCACTACCGGGATGCCCAGCCACACTGGCCGGGTTATCGGTGCGGACCGCTGGTGCGGCACAATTGGGGTCGTGATTGCCGATACTACCGCGCCAGGTTCTGACTTCTCTGGGGATCTCGCTGAGGCCGTCGAGCTGGCCCGGCAGGCGGCACAGGCCGAGGCCGGTGACAACCCGGTGGGCGAGCATGTGGAGGTACAGACCGAGGACGGCGGCGCGGTCACTCACTTGTTCGAAGCCGGCCTCCCCGGCTACTGCGGTTGGCGCTGGGCAGTCACGGTGGCCTCGGCTGGCCCAGCGACCCCGGTGACGATCAGTGAAGTGGTGTTGTTGCCCGGGCCGCACGCGCTGGTCGCGCCCCCCTGGCTGCCGTGGAACCAGCGGCTTCGGGCAGGTGACCTCGGGGTCGGGGACCTGCTGCCAGCCAACCCGGATGACCCGCGACTGGTGCCCGGTTACCTCATCGACGATGACCCGGTACTGCAGCCGCTCAG
Source organism: Pseudonocardiales bacterium (assembly GCA_019240665.1). GTDB lineage: Bacteria > Actinomycetota > Actinomycetes > Mycobacteriales > Pseudonocardiaceae. Next base: position 2,832 of record JAFAXZ010000233.1, read on the forward strand.
CCCGGAGCTCGGGCTGGGACGACTCCGGGTGCTGAGTCGTGATGCCCGCCTGGCCCTGGTGCAGCGCTGGCGCGATAGTGACCGCGGCCCTGATTCGGAGATGGCCCGCAGTGCCCCTGCCCGGTGTACCACGTGCGGTTTCTACCTTCCGCTTGGTGGCCTGCTGGCGGCTGTCCTCGGCGTCTGCGGTAACGACCTGGCCCCTGCTGACGGACAGGTGGTGCACGCTGAGTTCGGCTGCGGGGCGCATTCCGAGGTCCGGGTGGACACCAGCCCGAACGTGCCGGTGGCCGAGCTGGTCTACGACGACGCCGAGCTGGAGTTGCTGCCCCGGACACCGGTGGAGTGACGCGAGACGTGCTCGTCACCGTCGAGTCATGAGCGTCGAGTCATGAGCACTGCTGACCCGTTCGGCACTGCGGCGCTGCGGAAGGGGGTGCTGGCCGCGTGGCAGGGATCCCCGACGCGGTTCCGCGAGGATGCCAACGCCGAGTCCGAACTGGCCCTGCTTGGTTATGCAGATCGGTTGCTCGTCGAGCTGGCGCAGAACGCTGCCGACGCCGCGCAACGCGCGGGTGCGCCGGGGCAGCTCCGGATCACTGAAGAGAGGGGTGAACTGCGCGCCGCGAACACCGGGGTGCCCCTGGATTCCGGTGGAGTGGCCGCCCTGGCCGCGCTGCGCGCGTCGGCCAAGCGGGCGGGTGACAGCGTTGGTCGGTTCGGGGTCGGCTTCGCGGCGGTCCTCGGCGTCACCGACGCGCCGCGGGTGGTTTCCCGCACCGGCGGGGTGGAGTTCTCCGCACAGCGTACCGCCCACGCGGTGGCCGGTGACCCGGCGCTGCGCGCCGAGCTGGCGCGGCGCGGTGGCCGGCCCCCGGTACTGCGGCTGGTGTGGCCCGTCGACGGCAACCCGCCACCCGGGTTCGACACCGAGGTCCGGTTGCCGTTGCGCGCCGGGGTTGACCCGGAGGCGCTGCTCGCGGCATTCGCGGACGAGGCCGCTGACCTGTTGCTGGCGTTGCCGTGGCTGCACCGCATCGACATCGGTGACCGGGTGCTGCGCTGCGAGGGCGAGGACCCGGTGCTGGTGCGTGACGGTCCCGAGCTGCGTCGGTGGCGGGTGGTGCGTCGGGCCGGGCTGTTGCCGGCGGCTGCCCTAGCCGGGCTCGGTCCCGAGGCGCGAGGCGAGTGGAGCCTGTGCTGGGCACTGCCCGTCGGCTCTGACGGTGCCCCGTTACCGCTGAGCGGGGAGGTACTGCACGCGCCCACCCCCACCGCGGAGCGGCTCACCCTGCCCGCGCGACTGATCGGCACGGTGCCCGTCGACTCGTCACGGCGGCACGTCCATCCCGGGCCGGCCGTCGGCCTACTGCTCGATGCTGCCGCGCGGGCCTACCCGGAGCTCGCTGCCGCACTGGTGCCGGATCAGCGCACCGCGCTGGTGCCTACCCCCGGGTTTCCCGCCAGCGAGGTCGACGCGGCGTTGCGTGCGGGAGTGCTCGAGGCGCTGCGCTACACCCGGTGGCTACCCAGTGCCTCCGGCGGACAGGTCGCGCCAGCCGATGCCCTGGTGCTGGACGTGCCGTTGCCTGAGCTGGCTGAACTGCTCGCTGACGTCACACCCCACCTGGTCGACGGTGAGCTCTCGGCGCCTGCGCACACCGCCGCGCTCAGCGCGCTCGGGGTGCGGAGGCTTCCTCCGGCGGCCATCGCCGAACTGCTGGCTGGGCTGGACCGGTCACCGTCCTGGTGGCGGCGCTGCTACGCGGCTCTGACCCCGCTGCTGGACACTGACCCGTCGGCTCCCGAGGAGCTCGGTGCGCTGCCAGTCCCGCTGGCCGACGGGCGCACCGTCACCGGCCCCCGTGGGGTGGTGCTGGGTGATGTTGACGCCTGCCTGCCCACCGAGCTGCGGCTGGTGCACCCGGACGCCGTCCATCCACTGCTGGAGCGGCTCGGGGCTCGACCCGTGGGCCCCAGGGAACTGCTGGATGCGCTGCGTCCCGCCATTGAGCGCAGTGTCGATGACGCCGAGGACGGCGTGGACGTCACCGGACTCGCGCAGGCGGTGTTGTCATTGGCCGGGCGGCTGGCCTGTGATGGCACTGCCCGGTCCTGGTTGGGTGCGCTGGCGCTGCCTGATGACACCGGGGCGCCGCGGCGGGCGGACGAGCTGGTGCTACCCGGTGGGGCGTTGCGGGAGCTGCTCGCTCCGGACGCGCCGCTGGGTGTGCTGGACTCCGCCGTCGCTGCTGAGCACGGCGCCGCCGCGCTGCGGGCAGTCGGGGTGTTGGACTCGTTCGCGGTGCTCGACGATCCGCACCCGGACGGCCCGGACCATGATCTTGACGATGAGGAGCAGTGGTGGGCACAGGTGCCGCGCACCGATGGTGAACCGCCCGCGCGGCTGCTCGCCGTCCGGGACCTGGATCTCGTCGACGATCAGTGCTGGCCGGCGGCGTTACGCCGAATCGCCGCCGATCCCGCTGGCTTTGCCGCGCTGCACCAGCCCGACGGTTACACCGGCTGGTGGCTGGCCCGACACGCCCGGCTCGGCGGCCACCCACCGCCGCACTGGCGGCTCGCCGGGGCAGCTGCGCTGGAGGGCCTCTACGACGTGGTGCCCCGCGACGACGTGGTATCGCAGTGTGACACTGATGAGGCGCTGCTCGTCGCCGCCGGCGTGCGGACCGGGTTGAGCGTCACTGGACCCGCCGACGCCGCCGACCTGCTGGCCCGGCTGGCCGATCCGGCCCGCACGGTCACCCCCGCTGTGGTGCACGCCGCGCATGCCGCATTGGCCGGTGCCGAGGTCGACCCGGCCGACGTGGAGCCCCCGGCTCGGGTACGGGCGGTGACCGGCGAGGTGGTCGATGCCGACCGCGCGGTGGTGCTCGACTCCCCGTGGCTGGCCGCAGTGCTGCCGGTCGATGAACTGGTGTCCGGTGGTGACCCTGGCCTGCTGGCCGACCTGTTGGACTTGCCACTGGCCTCTGAGCGGATCGCCCCCGAGTTGCTCGACGCCGAGGGAGGGCGGATTGTGCGGTGGGTCGAGCTGGTGGAGGTGGTCGCGGTGTGTGCCGCCGCTGGACTCGCCGTCCCGGACGGGACGGTGCGGCTGCACGAGCACCTGCGGGTGCGTCACGGCGGCACTGAGTACACGGTGCCGTTCTGGGTCACCCCGGAGGGCACCGCGCACGCCGCCGATCCAGTGCGCGCCGCCCTGCTGCTGCACTCGGAAGCCAGCACTCTCTGAGACTCCCGTCACCCCTGCCGGCGGTCAGCCCCGAAGTCGGCCCTTCCGGAAACTGGGCGTTCTGCCGGAGCTGAGGATTCCGTCACACGCCGAACTTCAGTAGGGGTCCGGCACTGGTGACCTCGTGGCCGTTCCGGCGAGCGGGTGGCGGCGCTGCGCAACCCTGCTTATGTTGTTTGTATGGAGCAAGCAACATTGGTCTCGTGTCGGGAATCGGGGTGACCCCGGTACCGGTACCGGCCGCGGCGGCCCGAGGGCAGCGGCAGCGGGCTCGCACCTCGGCAGATACGGCCAGTCCGGGATACAAGTGGGTTGCGTTGTCGAACACCACGCTCGGGATGTTGGTAGCCACGATCAACACCTCGATCCTGTTGATTGCGCTGCCGGACATCTTCAAGGGTGTGCGGATCAACCCGTTGGCGCCGGAGAACGCCAGCCTGCTGCTGTGGTTGATCATGGGTTACCTGGCGGTCACCGCAGTGCTGGTGGTCAGTTTTGGCCGGCTGGGCGACATGTTCGGGCGGGTCCGGATGTACAACGCGGGCTTCGCGGTATTCACGGTGTTTTCTGTGCTGCTGTCGGTGACGTGGATGCAGGGCACGGCGGGCGTGCTGTGGATGATCATCATGCGGGTGCTGCAGGGCGTCGGGGGCGCGATGCTGATGGCGAACTCCAACGCGATCATCACCGACGCCTTTCCGATCGAACAGCGTGGGCTGGCGCTGGGGCTCAACCAGGTCGCGGGGATCACCGGGTCGTTCGTCGGGCTGGTCCTGGGTGGATTGCTCGCTCCCCTGGAATGGCATCTGGTGTTTCTGGTGTCGGTGCCCTTTGGGGTGTTCGGCACGTTCTGGGCATACTGGAAGCTGCGCGACACCGGGATCCGGCAACCCGGACGGCTGGACTGGTGGGGCAACCTGACCTTCGCCGTGGGCCTGATCGCGGTGATGGTGGGCATCACCTATGGCATCCAGCCTTATCGCGGGCACACGATGGGCTGGACCAGCCCGTGGGTGCTGGCCGCGCTGATCGGTGGCGTGGTCGTGCTGGGGATCTTCTGCTTGGTGGAGACCCGAGTCGCCGAGCCGATGTTCCAGCTGCGATTGTTCCGCATCCGGGCGTTCACCGCGGGGAACCTGGCTAGTCTGCTGTCAGGGTTGGGCCGTGGCGGGCTGATGTTCATCCTGATCATTTGGCTGCAGGGCATCTGGCTACCCCAGCGCGGCTACAGTTTCGAGTCCACACCATTGTGGGCGGGCATCTACATGCTGCCGCTCACCGTCGGATTCCTGATCGCCGGGCCGGTATCGGGGTGGTTGTCCGACCGCTTCGGGGCGCGCGCGTTCGCCACCGGCGGGATGCTCGTGGCCGCGACCAGCTTCGGGTGGCTGGCCCTCGTGCCGGTGGACTTCACTTATTGGGAGTTCGTGCTGGTCCTGCTGCTCAACGGGATCGGCATGGGACTGTTCGCCGCACCCAACAGGGCAGCGATCATGAACAGCCTGCCGCCCAATCAACGTGGGGTCGGCGCGGGGATGAGTACTACGTTCCAGAACTCGGCGATGGTGCTGTCGATCGGGGTGTTCTTCAGTTTGATGGTCCTCGGATTGGTCCAGACCCTGCCACAGACGCTGAGCAGCGGACTTCTCGCCCAGGGCGTGCCTGCCGCTGACGCGGCCCAGCTGGCCGCCCTGCCCCCGGTTACGGTGCTGTTCGCCTCGCTGCTGGGCTACAACCCGGTCCAGACCCTGCTGGGTCCGACCGTGCTCGGGCACCTTCCGGCCAGCAACGCTGCTTACCTCACCGGTCACGGCTTTTTCCCCGCGTTGATCTCGGGGCCGTTCTCCAACGGATTGACGGTCGCCTTCGCCTTCGCCATCGCTGCCTGCCTCATCGCCGCCGTCGCCTCCCTGCTGCGCGGCGGCAGATACGTGCACACCGAGTGGCCCACGGGGCCAGGTCCCAGCCACCATGACACGAGCCACCGGTGAGGCGACAAGGGACCGGAGCTCACAGCGACATCGGACTCGGTGAGCCCGCACCGCCCGGCGACGAAATGCGTGACAAACTGGCAGACCGTTGCGGCGAAGCTGTCCGGGTCCAACCGGGTGGTCGCGAAGGTGTGGCCCGCCATGCGGACATCCCCGCCATGCGGACATCGTCGAAGCCGACCGTCTCCCCGCGCGCCTGGAGAATCTCAAGGAAGACGGAAGAGAACGGTGAGCTCCGCTGATGCGGGAAAGAAAGGATACTTTTCCCCGCTTGTGCGGATACTGATCTCTGTGCGATGCTGGGCTGCGCGGGGGGGTAGGGTTGTGCGGCTGCCCGCCCCGCCGGGAGTGGGGCTGCATGGCCGCACGCCCCAGGAAACTGTTGGGAGCGCGTGGGATGTCCTTCGCCGGTGTGGCCCCTGTCCTCTCGACCATGAACGGTGTTGTGTGCTGCCCGACGTGCGGCCTGGCGGCAATCGTTGAGGGCAGGTTCCGTCTCCAAGGCACCGGCGGCCCCATCGGACGCCTGCGCATCTCGTGCATCGATGGGCACGGCTGGCTGCTGCTGGCGGACCGCGTCAAGCAGGTTTCACCCCATGATGATCTTGACGTGCTGGTCGGTCAGTCTGACCACAACGTCAAGGTGACGGCGGAGAGGTCAGAACAAGTCTCGCTGGGCGCCCCGGGATCCGCGCCGGGCAGCGCTGAGCTGCCAGTGGATCATCGCAAGGCCGGTCAGGCCGAGTAATCCGCCGATCAGGCAAGCCCACACCCATGCTGGCGGCTCACCGGCGAGCAGCAGCACCATCGCCGCGGTGAACCAGCCGAGAGTGCCGACGCCGACCACCGGCCGCGGGTCGGCGAGGCGGCGGGGCAGTGGAGGCGGCACAAGGCACGTTAGCGCGTGCTGGGAGGCTGGCGGTGGGAAGTGGCTCAAGCAGGGCGATCAACGCCGGGCACCTGTGGCTGGGTGAGCCGCGGGGTCGGGATGCGATCAGCATCAATGCGCTCGCGTTAGTTGACAGGTAGCGAAGGTTAGCCTAACTTAAGCAGCGTCGGCTTCGTGGTGGGAGTCCTGGCAACGCAGTTGGAACACCGCGGGCCCGACCGGGAAGTCCGGTCGGGCCCGCGGTGTTCCTGCTTCAAGCTGATAACCAGGCGCGCACCGGCTGGTGGACCCGCCACACGCCGCCATTGCCGCCGCGATTGCCCTCGCAGGCGCGCGCCGTGGGTAAAAAGCCGCGTTTACAGTCATCGGTATGGACCGCGGCAGCCCAGGCACGCCACCTAGCGAGCCGACGCCGTGGGCGACCGGCCTCACCGTCAGCGTAGTGGCAGCAGCGGTGATCGTGGTCGCGCTGCTCAGCGTGTCCCAGGGGCTGGCGCCGAACGGTATCGGCTTCGTCGTGCTGGCGAACCTGCTGGTGGCCGCTGGGCTGGCGCCGTCGATATGGCTGGGTCGGGCAACCCCGATCTGGCGATGGGTGGCCTACGGCACCGCGGTGGGCATTGTCCTCGCCTGGATCGCCCTGCTGCTGTCCCTGCTGGGTTAGGCAGGGCGGTGCGCCAGGTGGTGTGCAGCGCGGCGAAGGCGGTTTAGCGGGACATCAGGTGCGCGGGGAGACATCAGGTGCGCGGGGAACGGACTCCGAGGAGGACGTCTTCCCACGAGGGGACCATCGCGCGGTCCTTGCGGGGGCGTTTGGGAGGCGGGTTGGCTGGGCGGTATGACGGTCCGTCGTCGGGCACCACCCGGACCTGGGGCGGCTCCTCGGCCACCGGCGGCACCGTGCGCAGCGGCGTGGCGGGTTGCGGATCGATCAGGTCGGTGGCGTGGTCATCGATCGCGGTGACGGTGCCGCCGTGCGCGCCCGGGTGAAACATCCACTGCGCCCGGTTCTCCGCCCGACCGGCCCGCCAGCGCAGCGCAACGACCCACTTGCCGTCCTCTCCGCGCCGCGAGTCCCAGACCACGCAGTCGAAGTCGTGACCCCGCTGGCGGAAAGTCTCGGTGACGACCTCCTCGAGGGTGCGCACATCGGGCCCATCGGCGCGCACCGGATGGGCGCGCTGAGCCAGCTGGGCAATGCGGGATCGCTCCAGCAGCACAGGGTAGGCGAACCGCTCGATCCGCTCGCTGGGCGCGCCAGCGGCGGTGGCCACCTGCTCGACGGACGCTCCGGCCCTGATCCGAGCCTGGATCTCCCGGGGTCGCATCTGGCTCTCCGGCTCAATCTCGACCTGGCCGAGGCGCGGGAGATCGCCCCGTACCGCTGCCTGCAGGTCGTCATCTACCGGCAGGGCGAACTGCTCCCGCCGCTCGCCG
>JAFAXZ010000251.1 GCA_019240665.1 Pseudonocardiales bacterium
CGCGCTGGCCGTTCCCACCCCCGCCTGGCGTAGCTTTCTGCGCACCCTCACCCCCTGAGACGCACCTCGTCAGGCCCGTGGCAGTGCGGCCGTAGCCGGACCGCGAGACGGCCGCCTGCCAGCGTCCGCGTCTGAAGCTGGCCTGCGCCCTTGGGGTGACGGTGATGGTGGCTCCATAGACAGGCAGTGTGGGGTCTCAGTTTGTCGCCGTCTACGGCGCGCACCCACATCAGGTAAGCACGTCAGCCGGCTGAGTACCCCAGCGCGGCCATTTCAAGATCGTCTTTATGGTCGCGGTGGTTACTCTGCCCCTCGAGCAGGCATCCTGGCGAGGGGTCTTGACGATGTCGCTGGCCACCTGGTGTGACGCGGCAGGCGGTAGCGGCCCGGGCGCCTCGCCGCTCTGGTGCTCGCCTGCTGCCCGCCGGGGAGGGGGTGGGTCCATTGCATCCGTGCGCTGCGATAGTCCTTTCCCGGACCTCACCGACAGTGACATCGCTACGGGAGGCGTCAGGCATCGGACGATCGTGGTGCAGGGTGGGAGCACCCCGGGCAGTAGCCGGCCGCAGACACTCAACCCTGATGGGCATACCCTGGCCACGGCCAGCGCCGACAGCACCGCGCGGTTGTGGGAAACCAATGTCGACAGTGTCGTCGCCAGAATCTGTCGCACCACGCTCCCGATCACCCGAAACGAGTGGAACCAATACCTGCCCGGATTGCCGTACCAGTCCCCATGCCCGTGAGCTACTGAGTCTCGTCAAGTGCTCTGGCCCCGGCGTCGTCACCGGATTTGGCTCCACCGGGGGTAGGTCCGGTCGGTGGCTAAGCCGGCGGCGTCAGCTGGGCAGGAGACCGATGGCTGCCTTGGCCTGGCGCACTTTGTCACAAGCGAGGTCGCGAGCTCGTTTTGCTCCAGCGCGGAGTACGGCACGGACGTGGCTGGGTTCCGCGGCGAGCTGGAGGTAGCGCTCTCGGATGGGCGCGAGGCTGTCCACCACGGCGTTGGCGACGGCCTGTTTCAGCTCGCCGTACCGGTCGAACTGGGTGGCGAAGTGTTGTGGCTGGGTGCCGGTGCAGCCGCCCAGGATGTCGAGCAGGTTGGCGACGCCGGGTGCCTGGTTCGAGTCGTAGATCACCGTCGTGCCGGCGTCGGTAACTGCTCGCATGATCTTGCGACGGAGCAGGTTTGGTTCATCGAGCAGTCGTAGCGCTCCCGCTGCTGACGAGGTCGATTTGCTCATTTTTTCTGCTGGCGAAGTCAGGTCCATGACGCGCGCGGCGACCGGTGGGTTCACCGCGTGGGGCACGGTGAAGGTATGGCCGTAACGGGTATTGAACCGGACGGCCACGTCCCGAGCCAACTCCACGTGCTGTCGCTGGTCTTCGCCGACGGGGACCTCGTCGGTGTCGTAGAGCAGGATGTCGGCGGCCATCAGGATTGGGTAGGTCAGCAGCGAGGTTCGAACTTGCTGCTGACGGCGAGCTTTTTCCTTGAATTGGATCATCCGCTGGACCTCGCCGTAGCCAGTGACGCACTCCAGCAGGTAGTGCAGTTCGGTGTGCTCGGGGACGTGTGACTGGACCATGAACAGGCACTCGTTCGGGTCGATGCCCGCGGCCAGCAACAGGGTGGCGAACTCCAGCGTCCGTTCTCGCACCTCAGCTGGGTCGTGGTGCAGGGTCAAGGCGTGCAGGTCGGAGATGAACACCACCGTGTCGCTGGTGTGCTGTTCAGCGACGATCGGGCGAATCGCACCAAGGTAGTTGCCCAGGTGCAGATTCCCCGAGGGAGTAAACCCAGTGAGTCGTCGTGGCATCGGTTGGCTCCTATGAGAGGGCCGCCGCGCTCAGGGGACACCAAGGTGCGCCAAACACCTCGAAACCGGCCGCCCCGGAGCTGGGCGGCCGCGTGGTGGTGAATGTGCGGATGAAGTGCCGCCCCGCTAAGGGCGCCACCAGCCAGTGAGATTGAGGCCGATCCGCATGTTGTTGACTGTATCAGCCCGAGGGGCCGGTCGACCTGCTTGCCAGGTCATGACACTCGAGTCCCGCCCGGTGAGGGCTCGTCCTCGCTGAGGTTGTACCTCGGCCGGCTTGCCGCGAATCCCAGAGTGTCGATGAACCATCCCCAGCTCGCAACCGGATGGTAGCCGCGCGCGGTCAGAAACCGGCGTAGTTCGGCGTGGACCTGCGGGCTGGCGGGGCAGCGGAAGAACTCGTCGCAGAGCCCGAACAGTTCGGCAACGGTGTCCTCGCGGGTGGCGCCGGCCAGCACGGCGCCGTCGTCGGGCTCGTTGGCGGGGTCGACTTCCAGGTGCATCAGCGGTGTTCTTTGTCCGTGGTAGTCGCGCGGGTGGCGCGGGCGTGGGCGAGCCGGTAGGAGCTGGTGCCGGTTTCGATGATGTTCCCGGCGAAGGTCAGCCGGTCGACAATCGCGGCGCACAACCGCGGATCGGTGAACGTTTTGGTCCACGAGGAGAACGAGTCATTAAAGGCGATCGCCACACTAGCGGTCTCCTCTCTTTCGGTGAGCACTTGGAAAAGCAGCTCGGCTCCGCGCCGGTCCAATTCCATATACCCTAATTCATCAATGCATAAAAGGTCTACTCTGCCGTAGCGAGCGATGGTGCGAGCGAGTTGGCGGTCGTCGGCTGCCTCGACCAGCTCGTTGACCAGTTTAGTGGCCAGGGTGTAACGCACCCGGAACCCCTGCTGGGCCGCGGCGACGGTCGCGGTCATCGCACTCGGCCATCAACAACTCGGCCAGGAACCCCCAGTAGGACAGCTGCTCCCGGGCCGCGGCCGTCATCTCCCCGGCAATCTCGGCAAAGAACTCGCCAAAGTCAGCCTCGCCCTCCGCGCCCGGCTCGTGGTCTTGGGGAACCATCACCGGTCCAGGTGCGCCAGATCAGCCTCTGCGGCCGCGCGCTGCTCGACACTCACCGCGCCGGGGATCGCCGCCATCGTCTCGGCGATCACCCGAACCTGCCCCACCCCAATCTCCCCCGCCGCCAACGCCGCAGCAGTGTTCGGGAGCACCGGGGGAGCACCTCACCACTCAGGGTGCGCCGCGCGGTGAGCTGGGTAGCGTGCGCAACCCGGGTACCGGCCTCGGTGGCCGACAGCTGCAGCCCCCCTCAGTCTGACAGGAGTGGATCACGGGGTGCCACCACGCGGATCCTGGGTGTGCCGCGCTGTCGTGTTGCCGAGTTCGACACCAGAGCTATCGAGGACGCCGACGGACACCACTGGCGTCGAACTCAGCAACAACAGAACACTGACAGCGCCTTCCCCACGCGGGAGATACGCGAGGGTTTCGCCACACAGGCCACCGGTATGGCTCAGATCACCGCGCTCCTGACGATGATCGCAGGGCCAGAGAGCGGCGGAGACGATCACTAAGGCAGGTACTCCGCGATCCGGTCCCGGACCGCGGCGCGACGCAACTTGCCCGACGGGGTCTTGGGCAATGCTGCCGGCGGCAACACCACCACCGCACCGGGCCGCAGTCCCACCGCATCGACCACCCGGGAGATGACCTCCTTGCGCAGAATGCGCTCAGCCTCGGCGTCTCCGGCCCGGTTGGACTCGACGGCCACCGCGAACGATTCCCGCCGGGCGCCGGCGTCGATGCGCACCGCCGCCACGTTGCCCGGCCGGACCCCCTCGGCCAGTCCCGCGGCGCGCTCGATGTCGATGGGATAGATGTTGCGCCCGCCCATGATGATGACGTCCTTGCGCCGTCCGCAGACCACCACGTCACCGTCGGCGAGGTAGCCCTCGTCGCCGGTGTCCAACCACCCGTCGGGATCCTGGGTGGGACAGGGGCCCTCCGTGGTCAGGTACTCGCGGGTGACCGATTCGCCGCGCAGGTGGATCAGTCCGACTTCGCGCTCACCAAGCGGGCTACCGTCTTCGGCGAGGACCTGCACCTCCATCCCGGGCAACGGGGGCCCCAGCCGGGGGAAGGCCCGGACGTTCCGGCTGGATGGCCCGGCTACCACAGCCTGGCGCCGGGTCTCCAGCGTATCGGCATCCACGGTGTCCACCTGCATGCCGATCCCCACGGGAGCGAAGGAGACCCCCAGGGTGACCTCGGCCATCCCGTAGGCGCACACCATGCAGTGTTCCGGCAGCCCGAACCGGGCTCCCGCGGTCGTGAAGGCCCGTACCGCGGCCGGTTCGATGGGCTCGGCACCGTTGAGTGCGAAGCGCAGGCTGGACAGGTCGAAGTGTTCATCCGTGCCGGCCAGCCGCCGAGCCAGCAGGGCGTAGCCGAAGTTCGGCGCCGCGGTGATCGTGCCGCGGTGCCGGCTGATCAGCTCGGCCCACAGCAGCGGGCGAGACATGAACTCCGCCGGAGTGACCTTGACCAGCTCCAGGCCCAGCGCCATCGGGAGGGTAAGGAATCCGACCATCCCCATGTCGTGGAACAGCGGCAGCCAGGACACCATCACGTCGGTGTCCGGGTCGAGGGCGCCGGCCTGCGCCATCGCGGTCATGTTGGCGTAGAGATTGCCGTGGGTGATCCGGACCGCCTTGGGTTCGGCGCTGGACCCCGAGGTGAGCTGCAGCAGCGCGGTATCGTCCTCGCCCACTTCCACCGGGGCAGTGAGTGGTTGGACGGCCGGATTATCGAGGTCGGCGAGCATCAGGTAGCCGATTCCGCGCTGATCCAACAGCGGGGCAAGCTGGTCGAAGGGCGGCCCGAGGAGCACCAGCTTGGCGTCGATCATGCCGAGTACCCGGACGGTGTCCGCCGCCCAACTCGCCAGATC
>JAFAXZ010000301.1 GCA_019240665.1 Pseudonocardiales bacterium
ACGCGGTGCGGTTGACCGGACTCGTCGCGCACCAGGAGGTGTTGCTGGGCACTGAGGGCGAGACGCTGACGATCCGCCACGACACGCTCGACCGTTCGTCATTCATGCCCGGCGTTCTGCTCGGCGTCCGTTCGGTACTCCACCGCCCCGGCCTCACCGTAGGTCTAGAACCCCTCCTCGACCTGTAGTAGGAGGCGCAGCGAGCACTGCCCCAACCTCGCCCGCATCGACCTGATCGACACCGTCCGGCTGGCCGCCAATCTTACGGTCAGTCGCCGACAACTCAAGGAATTCAAAAAGCAGTGGTTAGGTGAATATTACCGTCGCGCAACCAGCATTTCCTAGGGTGGCCGTAGTGTGTGACCGACCCTTGAGCGCAGGGGTGAACCGGTGAGGACTGTTGACCTCATAGAGTATCTTTGCTGGCTCCTCGCTCCGGTGTCGTGGTTGGTAGGAGGCCGTAAGTATGGAGTTGGGCATCGAGCGTGGTGACGGCGTGGGTGTGGTGCCAGGGTTGCATCAACGCGCGGGCGGTGCGCAGTTCCGCGGTCAGTCGTGGGTACAGGTGAGCCTGGGGGACGGTGTCGCCCAGGATGCGGGCGGCTTCGGTGATGTCTTGAGACAGGACGAGGGCATGGCCGAGTCGTACTTGGCATAGTGTGTATCTGCCGACATAGGTGGGATCATACTGTGCTAGGGCGGTGTTGGCGGCCTCGAGGGCTTCCTTTGGTTTGCCCAGCCGGGAGAGCAAAAGGCTACGCCTGCTGTCGATGCTGCCATGGTGTACCCAATAGGCCGGTGAATCTGCGATGTTCCCGTTTGCGTTGGTGAGGAAGTCGTGGGCGCGGTCGTAGGCGGTCATGGATGGCCCGTATTGGCCATCGAGGGCGTACGCGCTGGCGGCCATCGCCTCAGCGAAGGCTTTCAGGCGAGGGTCATCGGTGCGGGCGGCCAGGCTACGCGCGGCAGCGGCACTGTCCAATGCGGCGGGTGTGTCGGCGCGTTCGAATGCGGCACGGCTGGTATTGGCTGCCGCATAGGCAGCGCACACGGGGTTACCGGCGTCGTGAGCGACTTTACGGGCGTGCTCAAAGTAGCCTCTGCCCTCCTCGAGGTGGCCCATATTGACCAGGTAGCCACCGATAGCACAGGCCATGGCGCTATCGACCAGGTTCAGCGGTCTACGCAATTGGTTGGGGCAGCTATTGTCGAGGAGGCGGTGCAGGAGCCTGTGCTGCGCCATGACCACATCGAGTACCTGGCAGGGGCCGAGCTTGTCTTCGAGGCGGTTGCAGTGGGCCAGCATGGCCGCGAGGTTCTGCACGACCTGCGCATCGACCCGGCGGGGAGAATCCGCCGCGTGGGCCAGTCGGGTGTACTCGTCAGCGTTGAGGTCAGCGAGCCCCGCGGCGGCCAGGACTGACCCGGCCAGGTGCATCGCGTCGCGACGCCCCAGCGATCGCACCAATCTGGTGACCACTGCCATCAGCTCCTCGGCTAACTTCCCGCACCCACCGCTGAGGGTGACCAGGGTGATCTGGGGCCACGCGTCATCGCCGTTGCGCAGCAGCACAACAGGCGAGATGAGCGCTGGCCAGGCCGGTAGGACCGGTGCCGGTGTCCGGGTCTGCTGTCGCTGCGCATGACGGCGGTGGGTTCGACACCGGTCACGATAGTCCCGCTCAGCTTGGGCCAGCACGCTGTGCTCGGCCACCAACACACCCTCGGCACGGCACAGATCATCAGCAATCCGCCACAACGCGGCGGGCAGCCCCCGGGTCCCGTGCTCGATCTTGGAGATCATGCTGCGGGTCCTGCCGAGGGCTCGGCCTAGTTGGGGCTGGGAGACCCCGGCCGCCGTGCGGTAAGTCGCTAGCCGCACACCAAGGCTGCGCCGTAGGGTTTCCAACTCGGGCTGATCAGCCGCCAAGTCCCCTTCTTCCACCGTCACATCCCCCCTCTACGGTCCTCTACGGTCACGGCCCTCAACTCTAGAGGCAGTGACACGCAGGCAGGGGTGACAGATCCACTACCCTGGTACCAGGACCCCTGACGTCACTACCAGCACAGCGGCCACAGTCTGTGCTGTGCACCTGGTGTCGGGCCGCCGTCACAACTCCCCTCAGATACCCGGCGGGCGCGCGCCACAGTGGATACCCACAGGACGCAACCACGCGGCGTGCGTGAGAGCTACGGGGACACCCGTGAGCCCCAATCCCCCGACACCAGGTGCACACCGCAACTCACATGGATTAGGGACGCACAGTGATCCAGAACAATGCTCTGCGCGCGAGTCGCTGTCATAGCGCACGATCTGACTCAACCAGCGTCGCCAACCACGCATACAGACGCAGACACGGTTTGTATCTTTTTCTGTCCTGCTCCCAATACGGGTATTGAACCCTCGTCATAGCGGCGCGACGATCACGCGGCTGCTGTCGATGATCTGGCAATCCGACCGACCATTTGTCTGGTATCCCCTGGCTGGACAACGCCATGCCATCAAACGGCAAGACCGCACCGCCCGACTAGGAGCACCCATGCACTGCCTCTGCGGAGCCACCCACCCACGAAGCCCCGTCGGTGACACAGAATGGCTCTGGCCCACCTGTCTACCATGTTGGGACCAAGCCTGCATCATCGTCGGTATCCACCCACGCCGATAATATTTCCGAATTAGCGGTAGCTTGCCATTTTCCTGGTTGTTGCTCCCCAACGTCCTGAAACAGCCGTTGCATGAACTGCCCGCAGCTGACTGCGGGTCAGTGTGCCTGCTAGCGGCTCCGAATGGCGAATGTGGGCGCGCGTGAATCGCTATTCGGCTCCGAATGGCTGCCCCGGTCATCAGGTGAGTACGAGGTTGAGGGGGCCGGTGAGGCGTAGCTCGCGCAGAGGGCGGCCGTTGGCGTCGAGGGTGCGCACGGTGCCGTCGGGGTCCCAACCGGCGCGCCGGTAGAAGTTCAGCGAGGACGGGTCCCCGGCGGGCACCCAGACGATTCCACGGGTGGCGCCGGTATCGCGCAGTACCGCTGCGACCGTGGCGAGCAGCCGCCCACCATGGCCTCGGCGCCCCCACCTCGGTTCCACCAGCAGAGTGCTGACCAGCATGGTGTGCGCCGCGTCGGAGGGCAGCGTGCCATCGGCGGCAGCCACGTCGTCCTCGGGTGCCGGACCGGCCACCACGAACCCGACCGAATCGTCGCCCTCGGTAGCGATCAGCACCGTGGCCCCACCCGCTACGGTGTCGGCCCACACTTGCTGCATTTGCGGTGTGTCCAGCCCATCAAGAGTCCCAGGTGGCAACAGCTCGGAGTAGGCGGCCTGCCAGGTTGCCCGATGCAGGGCGGCCAGCGTGGGAGCATCCGCAAAGGTCGCGGCGCGCACCCGAGCCAGTGCCATGCCACTCAAGGTATCGAGAATCCCAGACTCACTGGCGTCGGCTGTGCGGAAGTTGTCGGTGCTGGATGGGAGCATCGGTGACCATGCAGATCGTTGGAGCGGACGCTGCGCGGCGTACGGCGCTGGCCGCGCAGGGCTTCGCCAACCCGCGCCCCGCCGGGCTGGTGATCCGGCGGGACCTGAGCCGGGTGCTGGGTCGGATCCGGCTCCTGCAGCTGGACTCGGTCACCGTGCTCGCCCGGGCGCACTACTTGCCGGTATTCAGCCGGTTGGGTGCCTACCCGAAGGAACTGCTTGATGGCGCCGCCTGGGCGCACTCGGTGCGCCGTCCTCGCCTGCTGGTGGAGTCCTGGGCGCATGAGGCGAGCCTCGTTCCGGTGCCCGACTGGCCGCTGCTGCACTCCGGGGCAAAGAAACCGGGTTGGTGGCACCGGTACGGGGAACTGGCGGCTCGAGCGCCAGAGATGGTCTCGGCCGTGCTGGACGCGGTCAAGGAGTACGGCCCGGTGAGCGCAGGCACCCTGGAGCGGGAGTTGGGCGGCGAGGCTCGCGCAGCGCCGGGATCGTGGTGGAATCGGACCGACACCAAACGGATCTGCGAGTGGCTCTTCGGCATGGGTGAGCTCACCACCGGTACGCGGCGCGGCTTCGAGCGCCTCTATGACCTGCCCGAACGGGTGCTGCCAGCTGAGGTGCTCGCCCGCCGAGTCGCCGCCGACGAAGGCGCCCGCGAGCTGATCGCCCGGGCTGGTGCTGCGCTGGGCGTAGCCACCGAGCCCGATTTGCGGGACTACTACCGGCTACGACCGGAGCGCAGCAGGCAGGCGGTCGCGGAGCTCGTTGAGGCCGGAGAACTGGAACCGGTGATGGTCCGGGGCTGGCAGGCTCCGGCCTACCGGCACCGTGCTGCCCGTACCCCACGGCGGATCACCGGCGCCGCCCTGCTGTGCCCGTTCGATCCGCTGATCTGGGACCGGGCGCGCACCGAGCGACTGTTTGGCTTCCGCTACCGGATCGAAATCTACGTTCCGGAGCACCGGCGCAGCCACGGCTACTACGTGTTTCCGTTTCTGCTGGACGGGCAGCTGGTCGCCCGGGTCGATCTCAAAGCCGACCGCGTCGCTGGCCTATTGCGGGTGCCGGGTGCCTTCGCCGAGCCTGGGATTGCCGACACTTCGCGGGTGGTCGCCGAACTGGCCAGGGCGCTGCGGGAAATGGCCGGATGGCTGGAGCTAGAGGGGATCGCCATGGGACAGCGCGGAGACCTGGTCGCGGCCCTGGACGCCGCGACCAGGCGTGGATCCTGTCCCAGGCCAGTCAGGACGGTGCCGCAGTGACCAGCGCGTCGCCCGATCCGGTGCGAGCCCGGACCCGCAGCGCGACGTCGCCTTCGGCAGGCGGCCCGCCGACCGGCAGGTCGCTGTGCGCGTGCCCGGAGCCGGAACTGACGTCCAGCTCGGCAAGGACGCCGGGGTGGATCCCTACCCGCAGCTGTCCCGAACCGGTAGTGAGCTCGAGGCCGCCCGCGCAGGCATCGACCACGGTGAGGTCACCGCTGCCGGTGCGTGCACTGACGTTGTGCCTGATAGCGCCCAGGTTCACGGAACCCAGTCGGACGTCGCCGGTACCGGTCTGCACGGTACCGCTGCCCCCGGTGCCCTCGAGGCTGATCACGTCGATCTGCCCCGAGCCGGTCCGCACCTGCAGCCGACCCAGTACCGTCCCGAGCCGCACGTCGCCCGAGCCGGTGCGGACCTCAGCCGCACCGGTGCAGTGCTGCGCTCGGACCTGCCCGGAGCCGGTCGCAACGTCGAAGCTGGCGGTTACTCCGGTGACGGCGACGTCCGCGGAGCCGCTGCGGGCACTGATTGATGAGCCCGACGGCGCGTTCACATGAATTGTCAGCGGCACAGTGCGCAGCGGGTACTCCCGCGGAGTGCGTACGGTGAGCCGCTGCCCGGCAAAGTCGATCACCGTGCGGCGCACCGCCTCGGCGGCGAGCTCGCTCAGTGGGGTCGTCCCGGTCTGTTGGCCCAGCCAGGTCAGCAGGCCGCCGATCCCTACGTTCCACGGCGGCTGGCTGGCCGGGTCGGGGCAGATCTGTACGGCTACCCTATGGGGGGCAGCGCCTTCCTCCAGCGTGATGGCCAGCTGTCCACTATCGAGCTCGACCCAGAGGTCGATCGGTCCTTCGCACGTGAAGTCCTGCTGGCGAAGGGCCGATGCGTCGGTGTCGTCGTGCTCCACGATTCCTCCTCAACGAGATTGTTCAGCCCCGGGAGGTTGTCAGCCTTGGACCCAGCCCTGGATCCGATGGCGGCTGCGGCGATCGCCCGGGGCCCACTGCGGCTCGTTCCATGGTTCACCGCGCAGCGCGCCCGCAACGGCCCGCGAGACCCAGGTATTCAGTGAAACGCCCTGCTCGGCGGCGGCACGCTCAGCCTGGGCCTTGAGCTGGTCGATCAACCGCAGGGTCATCCGCCTGATGTCGCCGCCGGCGTCGCCGAAGGGGGCTGTGCCGGGCTCGGAGGATGGTGGCGGTCCATCGGCACGCGAGCCGGTGGCATGGGACCCAGTGGCATGGGGTCCGGTAGCACCGGGTTCGGTGCCGGATGGCGAGCTCACCGCGACCCGCACATCACGGCCGTCGAGGCGCACCTCCACCACCCGGTCGTTCAGCGTCGCGGTGACCTCCGCGGCAAGGTCGGACAGCGCATTCATGATGGCCAGGCGGGCGGCGGATTCCAGCGCGACGCCCAGCACAGCCGCGGTGTGCCGGGTCTGCTCATCGCCCGCGGACGCTGCGGCGGTGAGGTCTTCGCGCAGCCGGCTGAGGTACGGAGTGAGATCCATGACATCAAATATGGCGTCATAAGTGATGTCAGTCAAGACGTCACTGGTGTCACAGTAAGCTGCGGCGCTGGGAACCAGGCGGTGGGTGAGAGGAGTAGGGGTGCCGTGAGCCGACGTGACGGAGTTGACGACGCTGTAAGTGACACAGCCGTGAGCACCATGCCGTTGCGGGTCCAGCTTGTTGCCAAGACCGAGTTCTTCCCTCCTGCCGACGTACCGTGGTCTACCGATGCCGACGGCGGGCAGGCACTCGCCGAGTTCGCCGGCCGGGCCTGCTACCAATCGTGGCGCAAGCCCAACCCGATGACCGCTACGAATGCCGGCTATCTGAGACATATCCTCCAGGTCGGTCACCTGTCGGTGCTGGAGCATGGCACGGTCAGCTTCTACCTCACCGGTGTGTCACGGTCGTTGACCCACGAGCTGATCCGGCACCGGCACTTCTCCTACTCTCAGCTGTCCCAGCGCTACGTTCCCGAGCGGAGGGCCGCCATGGTCGAGCCGGACGTCATCGCTGGCGACCCCGAGCTCCACCAGCTGTTCCACGCTGCGGCCCAGGCCAGCCAGCAGGCCTACAACGACCTGCTCGCCGGGTTGGAGAAGCGCTTCGCCGATGAGCCGAACGCCACGCTGCGCCGTAAGCAGGCGCGCCAGGCGGCTCGCTCGGTGCTGCCTAATGCCACGGAGACCCGTGTCGTGGTCACCGGCAATTACCGGGCCTGGCGGCACTTCATCGCCATGCGTGCCACCGAGCACGCCGATGTGGAGATCCGCGCGCTGGCGGTGGAGTGCCTGCGCCAGTTGCACAAGGCAGCACCCAACGTGTTCAGCGACTTCGAGATCTGCGCGCTGCCCGACGGTACCGAAATCGCCTCCAGCCCGTTCGTGTCAGAGGGCTGAGTAGCGTGCAGTCATGGACCTAGACGAGGCTCGGGCCGTTGTTGCCGAGCAACACCACGCGGTGCTCGCCACCCTGCGCCAGGACGGCACCCCGCAGATGTCCCCGGTGGCAGCGACGGTCGACGGCCAGGGCCGGGTGGTGGTGAGTACCCGGAAGACCGCGTTCAAGGTGCGTAATCTACGCCGGGACCCGCGAGCCTGGCTGTGTGTGCTGCCTGATGGGTTCTACGGCCGCTGGATCCAGGTCGGTGGCTCGGTGCGGGTCGTGGAGCTGCCCGAGGCGATGGAAGGGTTGGTGGACTACTACCGGAGGGTATCCGGGGAACATCCGGACTGGGATGACTACCGGGCGGCGATGGAGCGCGAGGCGCGGGTGCTGCTGCAGATCGAGCTCACCTCGGCCGGGCCTGACCGAGCGGGATGAGGTGAGGAGTGGGAGAGAACACGCTCGCGGCCAGCGAGCGGCGTGAATTGTGCACTCTGATGGATCGGCTGGGTCCAGACGCCCCGACGCTCTGCGAGGGGTGGACCACCCGTGACTTGGCGGCGCATCTGGTGGTCCGGGAGGGCCGACCGGTCGCTGCTGCGGGCATCCTGCTACGGCCGTTGGCTCAAGCGACTGCTCGGGTACAGCGCAGTATTGCCGAGTGGCCCTGGCCGGAGCTCGTTGAGCTAGTCCGCAACGGGCCGCCCCGGTGGTCGCTGATGCGCCTGGGACCGATGGGAGAAAAGATCAACGGGATTGAGTTCTTCGTCCACCACGAGGACGTGCGGCGGGTCGGACGGGGGTGGGAACAGCGGCCAGCCGACCCGCACCGTGCCGAGGCGCTCTGGGCCGTGCTGTCCCGGCTCGCCCGGCTGTGCTACCGGCACTCGCCAGTCGGTGTCGTGCTGCGCCGCCCGGACGGCACGGAGCGCGTCGCTCGGCGTGGCCGGCGTAGTGTCACCGTCGTTGGTTCGCCCGAGGAACTGACGCTGCACGCCTACGGTCGCGCCGAGGCAATAGTCGACCTTGAGGGTGACCAGATGGATATCCAGCGCCTCCAGGACAGCCGGCGAGGGTTCTAGCCAGTACCGTCGAGATGGCCCCACCGGAGTGCTGGTGAGCAACGGTAGCGTCGGCATATGAGTACTGCGCTGACGTTTGCCTCCGGCCCGCCCTTCGGTCGGGTGCTCACCGCTATGGTGACCCCGTTCGCCGCCGACGGTGAGCTGGATCTAGACACCGCTGGAAAGCTCGCTCATCAGCTGGTGGAGCGGGGTTGCGATGGGCTGGTGGTGAACGGCACCACCGGCGAGTCGCCGACTACCACGGACATCGAGAAGGCGGACCTGGTGCGGGCGGTGGTGCAGGCGGTAGGGGACCGGGCTGCCGTGGTGGCCGGGGCCGGAACCTATGACACCGCGCACAGCGTGCAGCTGGCCCGGCAGGCGGCGCAGGCCGGCGCGCACGGCCTGCTGGTGGTGACCCCGTACTACTCTCGCCCGCCGCAGGCCGGGCTAGTCGCGCACTTCACTGCGGTCGCTGACGCTACCGACCTGCCGGTGATGCTCTATGACATCCCGCCGCGCTCTGTGGTGCCGATCGCCAGGGAGAGCCTCTACCGGTTAGCCGAACACCCACGGATCGTCGCGGTCAAGGACGCCAAGGGAGACCTCGGCGTCGGCGCGGAGATCATCGCCAGCACCGACTTGGCCTACTACTGCGGGGATGACGCCCTCAACTTGCCGTGGCTGTCGGTGGGTGCGGTGGGGTTCGTCAGCGTCATCGGCAACGTCGTGCCCGACCGGCTGCGGGCCATGATCACCGCCTTCGATGCCGGCAGAATGAGCACGGCACGGGAGGTACACGCCTCCACCTTCAGCTTGATCCGAACCTTCTCCACGACTGGCGGAGTGGCCTTCGGCAAGGCAGCACTGCGGCTGACCGGGCTCGACGTTGGTGAACCCCGGTTGCCGCTGGTTGCCGCCGAGCCCGAACAGGTTACCGCAATCGCCTCGGCGCTGGCCGAGGCCGGGGGCCACGCGTGAGCGCTGTCCCTACCGGCACCCCGCTGCCCGTGCCGGGTCTGCCCACCACCGCGCCACCGCCGTTACCCGATGGCGGCCTGCGCGCGGTCGCCCTCGGCGGCATTGGGGAGATTGGCCGCAACATGACCGTCTTCGAGCACGCCAAAGCATTGCTCGTGGTGGACTGCGGAGTGCTGTTCCCCGAGGATGACGCGCCCGGGGTCGATCTCATCCTGCCTGACTTTCGGGCGATCGAGCGCCGGCTGGATGACATCGAGGCGCTGGTGCTCACCCACGGGCACGAGGACCACATCGGGGCCGTGCCGTTCCTGCTCAAGTTACGTCCCGACCTGCCGGTGGTGGGTTCTGAGTTCACCCTCGCCCTGGTCGCTGAGAAGTGCCGCGAGCACCGCCAAAAACCGCAGCTCGTGCAGATCGCGGAGGGCACCCGGCATCGCTGTGGACCGTTCGACTGCGAGTTCTTCGCGGTGAATCACTCCATCCCTGACGCGCTGGCGGTGGCTATCCGCACCCCGGCCGGCCTGGTGCTCCACACCGGCGACGTCAAGCT
>JAFAXZ010000368.1 GCA_019240665.1 Pseudonocardiales bacterium
CAGCACGTATGCCGCGTACAGCGCGTTGTCGTCACGGCGAACTGATTCGAGGAAGGTGCGCGCCTCTTCGCTTGACCACGGTTTTCTTTTGCGTTGGCGTCGTGCCGGCAATTGGGTCATGGTGACCACATTTTTGGTGATCAGTTCCTCCCGAGTGGCCGAGGACAGCGCTGACCGGAGCACGGTGCGCAGATCGCTGACCGTGCGCAGTGAAGGCACCGCGCCGCAGCACTTGCCGACTGCACAACAGCGCCGGGCCTTTTCCGGCCGGCGTGCATCTTTGCCCTGAGCGCAGCACTGGCAGCTGTTCCGGACTTTATTCAGCCAGGTCTGGACGTCGCGCACAGTGAGCTTGTCCAGGCGCTTGCCCCCCAAGCCTGGCACGATGTACAGCCGAGTCAGGGTTTCATAGGTCGCGTATGTCAGTGGCGCGAGGTTGGGTGCCACGATCTCCTGCAACCAGTAGGTGAGGTACTCGGCGAGCTTGGGGACCTTCGTCGCGACCGGGCCGCTTTTGGCCTGCTTCTGTAGATCGATCCACCGGCCGTGCAGCTCGTCCCGGTCTTGCCCGTAGATCCATTTCCGCTCGCGGCTTCCGACAGGCGTGGTGACCCACACATAGGCCGCGTACCCGTTCCGGTAGGCGAACAACGATCCTTCGCCGTTGGCTCTGACTCGTGGCGTGCTCATGCGCAGGCCTCGGCGACGCGACGAGCGACGTACTCGTCGACCCACTCGGGCAAGATGCGGCGGTGACCGCCGTCTTTGAGTGAGCGGATCTGTCCGGTAGCGATGAGAAGCTTGGTCTTGGACAGGCCATAGCCAAGCTGGTCGGCAACTTCGATCACGCTGTACCACTTGCGCGCGAATCGCGGTCCGGTCCGCAATTCTTGCAGCTCGTTCACCGGTGCTATTCCTTCCGATGCGGTGGTGGTTTGCCTTCTTCTTATGCGGCGTCTCGGGCGACTTGTCGTTGTTCGCGTGCTCGGGCGGCGGCGGAGAGAGCGAGGGTGGTGTCTCCGATGGTGAGGTAGCCAACTCCGGCGAATTGCCAGTGTGAGACGACGAGGGTGGTGTCCTCATCGAGCAGTTCGCGGACGTGTTCGGTGGCTTGGCGTTGGCGGTAGGCGCGGCGTTCGCCGCGGATGGCGCCGAGGGTGGTGGAGTAGTGGCGGCTCTTGGAAGCGAAATGTCCTCGAAAGCCAAGCATGTGGACCCACCGGCGCAGCCCCTCATATATGGGGTGTTCGCCGAGCTGCCAGGCGACATGGACCAGCTGGCTTACGTGGTCGGGGACGTCAAGCAGTGGTAGTGCCTCGGGGGTGATGCGTCGCTCGCCGAGGCCGAAACCTTCGGCGCTCTTGGTGGCGTACTTGGCGATGTACCGCGCGGCGTGCTCGGGGGTCAGCTTGCCGGCCGGGCCGCTGTTGACAATCTGGGTGTCGAGTTGCTTACCGAAGCGCAGCACCAGGTCGGGCCCGTCGGGCATCTCGACGGTGAGCCGCACGTGCGCGGCCGCCTGGCGGATCGCCTCGGCCAGCCCAGTCGCATCAACACTGATCTGTGGCGGGTCGAAATCACCGGGACCGTCGAGGCGGATGAGAGTGTGGAAGTGGATCACACCGCGCCGTTGGAACTCTGCGACCTTCACGAATGACACTCGGCAGTGCTGGACGAATTCGGCCGCGGTCAGCCCCGCTGTCCGGGCGAGAGCGCGGCGGAGGGTGATGGTGAAGCGGCGCCAGAGTTCGGGGGCGTGCCAGTTGAACGCGATGTGCGCGGGGTAGTCGTAGCAGTCCGGGCAGAGTGGTTGCCCGAGTCGCGGGTCATCCTCACCATGGATCGTGGTGCACCAGATTGGTCGCCCGTGGCTGCACAGTCGTGGTGTGCCGTGGGCGGGTCGGCAGCGTGCGGGTCCGCCGGTGCGGTCGGTGCGGGTGGTGTGCACGGGGCCGAAGCCGGGTGCGGTGAGGGTGGCGAAGACCAGCGGGTGCGAGCGGATGGACTCGGGCACACCCTTGCGGCCGCCGGCGGCGCCGGCGTAGAGCAGTTGCCACATGTCGCCGGCGTATTCCCAGGAGCAGGAGGGGCAGACTGCTGCTCGCCGGTTACCGCACCGGATCAGCAGCACCCGGTCGGGCTCGGTCTCCGTCGAGTAGGCGACCCGCCCACCGGTGGCCGATCGATGTTCGACCCGGCCGCGCAGTCGGACCGGGTGGGAGCAGTGCCCGCAGCGGGTGACTTGCTCGGCCCACCGATCGAAGTCCGGCCTACCAGCCCGGGTGAGGATCTCCTGCACGGTGTGTGGCGGGAGGGTGGTGATCGGGCTCATCAGTTGGCCCCGCGTCTTTCGAGGGCTGGACTGCTCGTGGTGGTCGGCGCGCTGGCCGCCCAGGTACGCAGCTGAGCCAGCAGGATCACCCGGTGCTCGCCGGGCTCAAGATCGACGAAGTCCTCGGGGTCGTGATTCACGCCACCGAACACGTCGAGCTCGATGGCGGGTGCCGGGTCGGTCAGGGTGCCGGCGAGGGACAGATGGACGCGGTCGCCTTGTGGTACTCGCCATGCCTGGGCGGTGACCATGGTCAGGGTCTCTGCCCAGGCCAGCAGGTCGCCCGCGACCGTGGGCAGGGTGGTCGAGCGCAGTTGCGCGGTGAGTTCCGAGTGCGCGTTCCTGGTCTCCACTGTCAGTGACGTTGGTTCGGGCGGGGTGTGGTCGGCTAGGTGCGCGGCGAGCCTGGTCGCTGCCTGCACCAAGCTCACACCGGTGCTGCGAGTGGTCATGCCAGGCCTCCGGGAGTCGATGCGCTGGATGTGGTGGATAGGGCACGCACCGCGGTGTCGTGGGGGCCGGTGACGAAGGCTTCGAGTTGTTTGATCGCCTCGTCAGGGACCCAGCCGGCGCGGATGCGGAGAGGTTCGCGGATGCCTTCCCCGAAGACGTAGCCGACCCCGGCTTCGGTGTCGGTGATCCGGTTGGCCCAGGCGCCGCGGTCGTAGGCGCCCTCGCCGAGCACCATCCCCACATGGGATTTCGCCGCCACCCGCAGGCAGATCCGCCGGGGAAACAACTCCCGGACGGGCACGGTGTCCTTGGTGGGTTCTTGGACATACCCACGGACCGTGAACCCGAGGGCCCGGCCCTGGGTGGTCAACAACGCGATGCGTTCGGTGATGGCTTCGCGGGTCTTGCGGTCGGTGTATTTGGTGAGGGCGCCGATTTCGTCGAACTCCAGCAACTCCAGGGGATATTCGGTGCTGATGGGCACGACCCGGACCCGCCCGGCGAATTCGGCTTTGCGGGCGGCCATGGCGTCGATGAGGTCATCGAGGAGCGCGAGGGCGTCGGTGCCGGTCACGGCGTACCGGTGGAAGATCCCTCGTCCGTAGGCCAGCTCCATGCCCTTCGGGTCGATCCCCGAGACCCGGACCAGGCCCTCACGCAGGGCGGGGGCGATGGAGACCAGCGGGCGCCAGGTCACCGAGTTCTTCCCCGCCCCCGACTCGCCCGCGGTCAGGGTATGACTCGCCGATCCGGCCAGGGGCACGTACCAGTCCTGGCCGTATTCGGTACGCCCCGCCCACACCCGCCGCAAATCCACCGCGCTACCCGGGATCGTGGCCAGTGCGGCCAGATCCGGGCAGCTCACCGGAGCAGCGAGCAGGTTGCGGCGCTGGAAATCGATCGAGACCACGTTCGGAGACAGTTCCCGGACCTGGCAACGCGCCACTCCCCGGGCACAGGCCAACGCCCGGGTGGCCGCATCGAAGTCTTCGGGTTTCTGGCCGGGCACCAGCCGCACTCGGATCTCATCCCAGGAGGCGCCCGAGCGCACG
>JAFAXZ010000069.1 GCA_019240665.1 Pseudonocardiales bacterium
TCACCGAGGACTTGCCAACCCCGCCTTTACCGGAGGCCACGCAGTACACCCGGGTCAGCGATCCCGGCTCGGCGAACGGAATCCGGGGCTCTTCGGCAGTGTCACGCAGCTGCCGGCGCAACGCCGTGCGCTGGGCGTCGCTCATCACGTCCAACTCCACCCGGACGTTCCGCACGCCCGGCACGGCGGACACCGCTGTGCTGACCCGGGACGTGATGGTGTCGCGCATGGGACAGCCGGCGACGGTGAGCCACACCGCTACCCCCACCGTTCCGTCGGCGGACACGGTCACATCCTTGACCATGCCCAGCTCGGTGATCGGGCGGTTGATCTCCGGGTCGTGCACCGCATCCAGCGCGGTTTTAACCGCGTTGACCGATGGGACGGTCTGGGTGGAAACCACGGGTGGCACCGACCTTCCGGTTGAGTATGGGTCTGTCTCCCATGCTAGGCGCTACGCCAGGGTGCGCTCATCGCCTCCGCCGATCCGATGAAGGGCCCCGCGAGCAGAGGCAGCTCAGCGGTAGCAGTAGGAGTCCGAGGAGGCGTCGCCGCCTTGCAACCGGACGTGGTGCACCCGCAAGCCCCGGAAGTCCTCGCCGTGTGGGAAGAACGTCTTGTCGACGCTCAGCCCTCCCGCGGCGGCAGCGTCGATAGTGATCACTTTGTCCGCCGCCCAGCACTGCCTTCACCCGGTCAGTCTCACCGCGCATAGCGGGCGCAAGCCGCCATACTGGCGGGTAAGCCGCGCACCGGCCGGTTGCCCGGTGCCGCACGCGACGAAAGGTGCTCTCATGGCCCGGCTCGCGCAGACCGCCGGTCTCACCGAGATCCAGCAGGAGATCCTGGCCACGGTCAAGACTTTTGTGGACAAGGAAATCATCCCGGTGGCCCAGGAGTTGGAGCACACCGACACCTACCCGCAGGAAATCGTCGAGGGGATGAAGGAGATGGGCCTATTCGGGCTCACCATCCCCGAGGAGTACGGCGGTCTGGAAGAGTCATTGTTGACCTACGCACTGGTCGTGGAGCAGATCGCCCGAGGTTGGATGAGCGTCTCCGGCGTGATCAATACTCACTTCATCGTGGCGCACATGATCAGCCACCACGGCACCGACGAGCAGAAGCAGCACTACCTGCCGGGGATGGCCGAGGGCAGTATTCGGGGTGCCTTCTCCATGTCGGAACCAGAGTTGGGTTCCGACGTTGCGGCGATCAAGACGAGGGCCCGCCGCGACGGGGACCACTACATCGTCGATGGCGCGAAGATGTGGCTGACCAATGGCGCCACGTCGACCCTGGTGGCGGCTCTGGTCAAGACTGAGGAGGGTGCCCAGAAGGCGCACCACAACCTCACCACGCTGCTGGTGGACAAGCCCACCGGGTACGGTGAGGTCGTTCCCGGGCTCAGTGTGCCCGGAAAGATCGATAAGATGGGCTACAAGGGGGTCGACACCACCGAGTTGGTGTTCGACGGCTACCGCATCGGAGCCGACAAGGTGCTGGGTGCGGCTCCCGGCAAGGGCTTCGCCCAGATGATGGATGGCGTCGAGGTGGGGCGGGTCAACGTCGCCGCCCGGGCCTGTGGCATCGCCATTCGCGCTTTCGAGCTCGCGGTCGACTACGCCCAGCAGCGCAGGGCCTTCGGCAAGCCAATCGCGCAGCACCAGGCGATCGCGTTCAAGCTTGCTGAGATGGCCACCAAGGTCGAAGCCGCACATCTGATGATGGTCAACGCCGCTCGGCTCAAGGATTCCGGCGAGCGCAACGACGTCCAGACCGGGATGGCGAAGCTGCTGGCCAGCGAATATTGTAAGGAGGTCACCGAGGACGCCTTCCGCATCCATGGCGGATACGGCTACTCGAAGGAGTACGAAATCGAGCGGCTGATGCGTGAAGCGCCGTTCCTGCTCATCGGCGAGGGCACTAGCGAGATCCAAAAGACGATCATCAGTAGGGGGCTGCTGCGGGAGTACGCTGCGCGAAGTTGAGAGAAGCTGAAGTTGAGAGAAACCGTGGGCGTTCTCCAGCGCGAGCGTTGGCACGATGGGGTACCTCGTAGGGGAGGTGATGCACTATGACCAGTCCATTCAGCGGCCAGGGCCAGATGCCTGGCTTGCCCACCCCGCCCACTGGCTGGCCGATCGGCTCCTACGCCACCTACGCCGAGGCGCAGCGTGCCGTGGACCATCTCGCAGATAACCAGTTCCCGGTCGCCGAGGTCACGATCGTTGGGGTGGACCTCATGCTGGTGGAGCGGGTGCTGCGCCGGTTGACCTGGGGCCGGGTAATCGGTCAGGGAACGGCGTCGGGTGCTTGGTTCGGCCTGTTCGTCGGGGTGCTGCTCAGCCTGTTCGCTACCCAGGCCGGGACCGGCGTGATCCCGATCCTGGTGGGGGTGGCCACCGGCGCGGTGTTCGGGACGGTGTTTGCCGCCGCCGGCTACGCCTCGACCCGTGGCCGCCGGGATTTCGCGTCGGCGAGCCAACTGGTGGCCGGGCGTTACGACGTGCTGTGCCAGCCGCGGTACGCCGAGCAGGCCCGCGACATGCTGGCCAAGCTGGCGATGGGTCCAGGCACCGCGACTGCCTGACCTCAGCGGGGTAGGGAGTCCCAGTGGGTGAGGGCTTCGATGAGACCGCTGACAAGGGGCAGACTGGGCAGGGTTTCCGCGTCGCACCAGCAGGCATCGCCAGCGTCATCACCAGCGCGTAGCGTCCCACCGGTCACGCGGCAGCTGTAGTCATGGATGTCGAGCACGGCCCCGTCCGGTGCGGAGCGTTGCACCTCCCCCAGCGGACACGCAATATCAACCGCCAGGCCGGTCTCCTCGGCCACCTCGCGGATCACCGCCTGGTGATCGGTCTCACCGGCCTCAACCCGGCCGCCGGGCACCGACCAGCGTCCCCGTCCCGGCTCGTTCGCCCTCCGGATCAGTAGCAGCCTGCCGGCGTCGTCGAACACCACTGCCCCGACGCACCGGATCCGTTGCTCGGCCCCTGTCATGAGTAGCGACGGTAGTACTCTCAGAAGTGTCGAGACGAACCGCCAACCCAGGCGCGGTACAACGTTCGGATCGATGACGGAAGTACCCAACAACGGCTGCGCCCGCTGCCCGCAGCGGCGAGACAGGCAGGTCAAAATGAGTGCTGAAGACGTTCTGGCAGCGCTGACATGATTGGTCGACATGCCAACGTCCTCCTCAACCCCGCCGTGGAGCGGCGGGTGATCCGGGTGCGGCGGCACTGGGCGATGCTGCTCTGGCCACTGGTACAGACCGTCGGGATCGTGATTGTCGCGTTCGTGCTGTCTCGCCTGGTCAGTCGTGTGGGGGAAGGTCTCTGGCTGCCCCAGTCGTTGCTCTGGTACCTGGCAGTCGCGGCGGTGCTGCGCTTCGCCTGGAAGTTGCTGGAGTGGTGGATCGAGGTCATCATCGTCACCGACAAGCGATTCATGATCACTAGTGGCGTCATCCAGACGAAGAACTCCATGATGCCGATCACGAAGGTGACCGATATGAGCTTCTTGCGGCCATTTGCCGGACAGTTGCTCGGTTACGGCACGCTCCGGGTGGAATCGGCTGGGCAGAAGCAGGATTTGGAGAAGATCCAGTATGTGCCCAGGCCGGAGGAGGTCTTCATGGCGATCTCCGAGTTGATCTTCGGTGAGAAGAAGCAGCCCCGTTCCCATATGCTGGAGCCGCCGCGCGCCTCTCGCCGCAGGCGCCGCCCATTCGCGAGGTGGTCTGACCCAGGGGTGCGGTAGCCAAGAGATCCGGAGGCTGGCTGGTCGTGCGTATTGACCTGCACGCCCACTCCACCATGTCCGACGGCACGGACACTCCCGCGGAACTCGTCGCGATCGCCGCTGCGGCTGGCCTTGATGTGGTGGCCCTGACCGATCACGACACCACCGCCGGGTGGGCCGAGGCCGTCGCTGCGCTGCCCCCAGGCCTACGGCTGATCCGGGGCGCGGAGTTTTCCTGCATCGCGCCGGACGGTAGGAACGGGCGGGTCTCGGTGCATCTGCTCGGGTACCTGTTCGATCCCGCCTCGGAGGCGATTACCGCCGAGCAGTCCCGGCTGCGGGACGAGCGACGCATGCGGCTGCGCGCCATGGCACAGCGGATGGCTGCCGACGGGTTTCCGGTGGATCCAGACGCGCTGCTCGGCGCCCTGGCGTCGGACGCTCCGGCCGGTCGGCCGCATCTGGCCCGGGCACTGGTGTCAGCCGGTGTCGTGGACAGTGTCCAGGAGGCTTTCCACCGGTTCCTGAACACCGGAGGTCCGTACTACACCGGCCGGGCCGACACCGACGTCAAGACCGCGGTCCGGATGGTTCGTGCTGCGGGCGGGGTCCCGGTACTGGCGCACGCCGCAGCCCGCCGCCGCGGACCGGTGGTCGCCCCCGCGGTCATCGCTGAGCTCGCCACCGAGGGGCTCGCCGGGGTGGAAGTCGACCATCCCGACCACACCGGCGACGAACGGGCTGCGCTGCGCGACCTCGCGACCACGCTGGACCTGCTGATCACCGGCTCCAGCGACTAC
Source organism: Pseudonocardiales bacterium (assembly GCA_019240665.1). GTDB lineage: Bacteria > Actinomycetota > Actinomycetes > Mycobacteriales > Pseudonocardiaceae. The sequence continues at coordinate 4,548 of JAFAXZ010000069.1, forward strand.
CACGGCGCGAGCAAGACGGTGTCACTGGGTCAGGAGATGACTGACCCGGAGGCGCTGGAGCGGATCGAGGAGCTGGCGGCCCGCAGCCGCGTCACCGCGGTGACCGGCTGAACCGGTGAGTCGACCTGCAGCCGGACCGGCGCGGGACCCGAGTCAAGGGGGACGAGTACGGTAGGCGCAATGGCACGGCGAGCGCAGGGGGAACTGGAACTCGGCGGTCTGCCCCGTCCGCTAGTGCGGGTGACTCCCGCGAAGCTCGCCACCTGGACCGGCTGCCGCCGACGCTACCGGATGGCCTATCTGGATCGTCCCACGCCTGCCCGGGGCGGGGCGTGGGCGCACAACACTCTGGGCGCGGTGGTGCACACCGCGCTGCGGGCGTTGTTCGATCTGGCGCCCGGGCGGCGCCGTCCGCACACTGCGGCCGCCTTGGTGGCGACGCACTGGTCCGGGGAAGGTTTCGCGGACGACGCGCAGGCCGCCGACTATCGCAGCCGCGCGCAGGACTGGGTGGCCCGCTATGTCGACGAGCTGGACCCCCATCTTGATCCAGTGGGGGTGGAGCGTTGGGTCTCGGCGCCGACCCAGCGGATTGTCGCGGAGGGGCGAGTAGACCGCATCGACGAGCGGGACGGCGAGCTGGTCGTGGTGGACTACAAGACCGGTCGCCACGAACTCACTGTCGATGACGCTCGCGGTTCGCAGGCGTTGGCGCTCTATGCTTTTGCGGCCCGGCGCACGTTGCGCCGGCAGTGCCAACGGGTGGAGCTACACCACGTGCCCACCGGGACCGTTGCCGGATGGGAGCACACTGAGCAGTCGCTGAGCAGGCACCTGCAGCGTGCCGAGGAGGTTGCCGAGGAGATCGCGCTGGCCACCGATGCTCTGGCGACGGGAGGAGATCCGGAAATGCTGTTCCCGCCCGCTCCCGGCCGGGCCTGCTCATGGTGTGAGTTCCGGCGGCACTGCCCCGAGGGGCGGGCCAGCGCACCAGACCTCCAGCCATGGGCGCTGCTCGCACCATGATCGCCGACGTGGAGCGTGCCGTGCGGCGCCGGCAATCGAACGGCGGGCGCGCCCTGCGCGGACTGTCCGGTGTGCTGGCTGGAGGCCTGGTCGCGCTGGCGGTCGCGGTATGCGTGGCGCAGGGGCTGGCCAGTACGTCAGGCCGTCCCGGCCCAGGCATGGCAGTCGTCATTGGTCATGTGGTCGCGGCACTGGCCGCCGTTGTGCTGCAGCTGGCGGCAGATCGGGCCCTGGGCCGCAGCGCGGCGGTGGCTTCGTACTCTGTCCTCGTGCTCGCGGCTGGCGTTCTCTGGTTCGGCTGGTGGACCTGAGCTCCTGGGTCAGGAGGCTTCCCGCGCTCTGTTCAGCGCCTGCTGGACGATAGGCCCGTGTCGCCAATGTTCGGGCACCCGCAGTGCGGCGGTGCGTAGTCCCCGCAATACCACGGTGGCGGTCAGGTCGGTGGTGGGCAGGCCAGGCAGGCCGTAAAGACGGCGCGCCCACCGGGGCAGCAAGGTGAAGGCCAGCCCGGCCACCACGGTCCACGCTGGCCGGGCTGGGGTAGTCAACTCGGTCCGTAGGGACAGTGGCGGTACCGCCAGCCGTAGCGCGGCTCGCCGTGCTACCGGAGAGGCACGCAGTTCGGAGCGCACCTGCTCGAAGTATCTGATCAGTGCGGCCCGGTCGGTTGGTACGTCGTCAAGACCCACCAACTCGGCGGCGCGCACCTGCTCCAGCAGAAACCGGTCGGCCTCCGTGCCGGTCAGCGCCAGCCCGCCGCGGCCGACCGCGTCGAGAAACGAGGACACCTCGGTGACGTGCACCCACCGCAGCAGATCGGCGTCGGTCGCGGCGTACCGCCCGCCGGTCACCGGGTCGACGCCGTGGATTCTCCGGTGCACCGCGCGGACCCGAGCGGCCGCCGTGTCGGCCTGGGCACGAGTGCCGAAGCTCACCGTGGTCACGTACTGCGCGGTGCGCTGCAGCCTCGGCCAGAAGTCGCTCCTGAAGGCCGAATGCTCATGCACCGCTGCCATCGCCAGTGGGTGCAGTGCCTGCAGGAACAGCGCGCGGATCCCGCCGACACCGGCGGCCGGGTCCGCCAGCACCCGCCACGTCACGCTGCCAGGCCCGAAGTACCCCAGATCGTCCGTCACGGTCTCACTCCGCCCCGCGGTGGCTGCTAGCAGAGTCTCCCGGTCGACGTCGACGCCTATCGCGCTGTGCCATGACATCCCTCACCGCCACCTGAGCTGTTTGCCAGGCTAACAGGTTGAGCGAAGCTGTCCGCCCATTGGAGCCGATCCTCATCACTCATGATGTTCTCGGCACTCGTGATGTCAGAGGAGTTGCTAGCCAGTCCATCCAGATTGGCAGTAGCGCGTTGAGTAGTGCCTGCGGGTTCTCGGTATTCGGCGAATGCGCGGCACCGGGGACCATCGCGACTGCGGCGCCTAGTCGGTCCGCCATATCGCGCTGGAGGGGTGCCGGCCACACGTCGTCAGATTCGCCGAAAACGACCAGGCACGGGATAGCGCCGGTGCGCAGGGCTACCGCCAGCTCGGCAACCCGATCAGGTTCGATGCGCAGGCCGGTCGCCATGCCGAGTAGGCCAGTGCTCGACGACCGCAGGAAGCGGTCCCGCAGCAGTGCGGCGAGCTCGGGTGGCTCGACGATTCCGTCCCGGGCTTCCCGCAGCTGCTGGACGGCCTCGATGCCCTCAGCGCGCATCACCGGCTCGGTGAGGTCGATCAGTGTCCGGCGCTGCCCTGCGGGCAGCCCCCCTGGGCCCGAGCTCAGCAGGGTCAGCCCGGTCACCGGCGCGCCGGCGAGCACCGCTGATCGGGCCACCAGCCCCCCGTAGGAGTGTCCCAGTAGCAGTACCCGGTCCCCGCTGGCGGCCAGCTCAGCCACCAGCGCGGCGACAATACGGCCCAGCGGGTCGGGGTAGTAGTCCTCCTCGCGACCCGGGCCGGGGGACTCGTACTGGCCGGGCAGGTCCAACGCCAGCACGGACAGACCGGTGCTGCACAGCGGATCGAGCAGTGCTGAGAAGTCCTCCTTGGACCCGGTGTACCCGGGCACCAGGACGGCCACGGCGCCGAGGGGGTCTGCGGGTTCGGCTCGCAGTGTCGCTAGCTGGGCCGCTGGCTGGGCACCGGGCACCATCACCTGCCCCCGGCTGGCGCTGTGCGGAGTGATCTGTGCTGCCGTCACCGAGTGGAGCCTACGAGTGGTTCGCGTAGCGCAACCAGGGTGTCGCCGCGTTGCTCCAGCACGACACCGTCGGAGCTGGTGGTACCTACCGGGCCGCGGTAGCCGCCGCGGTCCACTGGCAGCGCGCCGACCTGCTGACCTGTGGTGGTGTCGAGCACGGCCAGCGCCCCCGGCACTGGCAGCAGCAGCCGTCCGGCGATCTCCGAGCCGGCGCCCAGGGATCCTGGCCGGGTCCACTGTGGCCGCAGGTCACCGAGGTCCAACGCGACAGTGGCCGAGCCGGTGAACCAGTACACCTCGGTCATGGTCTCGGTGACCTCGACCACGCCACCGGGTGGGTTGCCCCGCAGGTCGGCGTCCGGAATGGCCAGCGGGTGCTCGGCTACCGCCTTACCCTGCTCGTCGAGCACGACCAGCCGGGCCGGGTCGGGCAGCGCCACGGCCACCCGCTCCCCGCTCACCGCGACGACCCGGGCCTGCTGACCCGGGAGAAGGATGCTGAAGATCACCTCGGGCTGGTCTGGGTTCCTGGGATCAGACTGTTGCAGGGTGAGCCGCACACGCTCCCCGGGACACTGCTCCACCACGGCCAGTTTCCCGTTGCCCAGTTTCCCACTTCCCAGTGCCATCGACCCGTGGAGGCAGTCCGGTCGCGGCTGCGTCGCGGGCTGCGCTGGGGTCGGCACTCGCCCATAAGCCAGCGTTCGCACCAGGTCGGAGCGCCATACCTCCAGGTAGCGCGATCCGCTGGCGGCCACCTGGTCGCCAGCGGCGACCAGGTGGGTCGGCGCCTCCACCGGACCGGTGCGTTGCGGCCCGCGCTGGCCGGTGCTCCAGTCCAGGGCGGTCACCTCGCTGCAGGTCTCGCCTCTCTGGTACACCGCCACTACCTGGTGAAACGCGGCGCCCACCGTGCACAGTGAGCGGTCTCGCCGGTAGCTCCAGCGGACTGCGCCGGAGCGCAGGTCGCGACCGGCGACCATCCCGGCGGCACCGGTGACCACCGTGCCGCCCTGCACCAAGGGGACCGGGGTCGCCGGACTTGGCGCCCGCCACGCCTCGGTCAGTGCCGCTGGCAGGTGCGTCGCCCCAGAGCTGAGTGCTGAGGTCGTATTTCCCGGAGCGGGACCGGGGGCGGTGGTCGCAGTGGTGCGCCGCGCGTCACTGGCCCACCACAGCGCGGTCCACACGGCGAGCACGACCACCGCCAGCATCGCCGCGGCGGTCAGGTCCCACCGGGTGCGGCGTTCCGGCGCGGGCATCTCCAGACGCCGGTCAGCCCGCGGCGCGAGGCCGGCTGCCGTGCTCCTGACCGGTGACAACGCCCTTGGTGACAACGCCGTTGGTGGTGACGCCCTTGGTGGTAACGACACTGCCGCGGCCGGTGCTCCCGCTATCAGCGCCCCGGCTCCGGTGCCGTCGGCGCCGCCGCCGCGGCCGGGCGTCACCCTGCTCCCCTGGATACTCCGGTGGGGGTGTCGTCTCGCCGACAGTCTCTCCGTTGCGGGTGCGGCGCCGGAGGCGACGGACCGAAGGGATCTGACTGTCGGCGGATCCACTGCGCAGGCCACGCCGGGTGCCAGTAGCACGCCGACCGCGAGTCCGGTCGTCCTCGTCGCTGGGCTCGGCTGCCAGCCCGGCTCGGGTGCGCCGGGCCAGCGGCAGCCGCCCGGTGGAGTCAGGGGGGATGTCAAGGTCGCTGAACAGGTGCTCGGAGGTGGAGTAGATCTCCGCGGGTTCCGGCATGTGGAGACCAAGAGCATCACTGATCAGCTTCCAGCGCGGCTCCTCGTCCCAGTCGACGAGGGTGATCGCGACGCCGGCCCGTCCGGCCCGCCCGGTCCGCCCAATTCGGTGCACGTAGGTCTTCTCGTCTTCTGGACACTGGTAGTTGATGACGTGAGTGACCTCTGGAACATCGATGCCGCGGGCGGCGACGTCGGTGGCGACCAGCACGTCCACCTTCTCCGAACGGAACGCCCGCAGTGCCTGCTCGCGCGCTCCCTGGCCGAGATCGCCGTGTACTGCCGCCGCCGCAAAACCGCGCTCGGTAAGCTCGTCAGCTACCTTTTGCGCAGTGCGTTTGGTTCTCGTGAAAATCATTGTCAGGCCCCGGTCGCGGGCCTGCAGCATGCGGGCGAGCAACTCCACCTTGTCCATCGCGTGCGCCCGGTAAACGAACTGCCGGGTCCGTTCGTGAATGACAGTGGCATCGGGTTCCTCGGCGCGGATATGCGTTGGCTGACTCAGAAAGGTCCGGGCCAGCGTGATGATCGGATCCGGCATGGTGGCCGAGAACAGCATGGTCTGGCGCTGCTCCGGTACCATCCCCAGGATTCGCTCGATGTCGGGCAGAAACCCCAGATCGAGCATCTCATCGGCCTCGTCGAGGACCAGCACCCGCACCTTGCCCAGGACCAGGTGGCGCTGTTCGGCGAGGTCCAACAGCCGGCCTGGGGTGCCGACCACCAGGTCCACCCCACTGGTCAGCGCCTTGATCTGCCCGTCGTAGGGCCGACCGCCGTATACCGCGAGAACCCGGACATTGAGATCTCGGCCGGCGGCGGTGAGGTCGGCACTGACCTGCAGGCACAGCTCGCGGGTGGGCACAATGACCAGGGCGCTTGGGGTGCCCTCCAGCGCAATGTCCCCGCCCGCGATCCGTTGAATCAAGGGGACACCGAAGCCGAGCGTCTTGCCGGTACCGGTGCGGGCCTGGCCGATGAGGTCGTCGCCGGCCAGGGCCAGCGGCAAGGTGAGCTCTTGAATGGCGAAGGTGCGCTCAATTCCCGCGGCCAGCAGGGTCCGGACGATCTCGTCGCGGACACCGAGTTCGGCGAAAGTAGGGGAGTCGTCCCGGACCGGAGCGCCAGCCTGCAACGGAACTGGCGGGCGGGGTTCGTCGATGTCGGTTTCTGCAAGGTTCAAGGTGCCGGGGTCAGGTCGCTCCAGGGGGTAGGTGTCGGACAGTGTGGTCTGGCTGACGGTCAGCGTGATCGCCTCTCTCGTATCGGCGCGTTCACCGCCGTCTCGCTCGACCCGCTCCGCGCTGCCGGATGGCGCAACGGAACCGGGAACGAAGACACCAGGTCCGCGCTCAATGTCATACGCCCGGCGGCATTTGCCACTGAGCCGGGCGTGTGGTCAGAGGATTGTGTCACGCCCTGTGTCCACATTCTACCCGTCCGCGCGTTAAGTGTGCGCGTGACACAGCACACCCTGGCAATGCAGCACTACGCTCGCCGCCGTGGATGTGGCACGTGAGGGCATCATCGATCTGCTGGGGGTCCTCGCCTACGGAGAACTGTCGGCCTTCGACCGGCTCGCCGAGGATGCCCGCCATGCTCCCACGCTGGCCGGCAGGGCGGCGATGGCCAGCATGGCGGCCGCTGAGATCGGACACTTCCGGCAGCTCGAGAGCTACTTACGTGGCTTGGGTGTCTCGGTGGACGACGCGATGCGCCCGTTTGTGATGCGCTTCGATGCGTTCCATGCCTCGACGGCACCCCGGTCCTGGCTGGAATCGCTGGTGAAGGCCTACGTTGGGGACGGGCTGGCGGCGGACTTCTACGGCGAGGTGGGCGGCTGGCTGGACGACGCTACCGCCGCGCTGGTCAAAGAGGTGCTGGCCGATACCGGGCATTCGGCGTTCGCCGAGCGAGAGGTGCGCAGTGCCTGCGAGCAGGACCGGACAACCCGCGACCGGTTGGCCCTGTGGGGACGGCGGCTGCTCGGCGAGGCGGTGACGAATGCGCAGCACATCGTGGCAGAGCGAGAGGCGCTGGCTGATCTGATCGTCCGCGGCTCCGGGGATCTGGCCGGCCTCGCCACGCTGATCCGTCGGGTGGAGATCCTGCACGGCCGTCGGATGGCCGCTCTCGGGCTGGGGTGAGCACCTACGCACCGTTCGACTAACCTGACGGTAACGTTGATCATACCGTGGAGGTTCTGGCGTGGAGATCAAGATTGGTGTCGCGGATAGTCCTCGCGAGCTGACGGTGTCCACTGCGGACTCGCCGGACCAGGTGGAGGCGATAGTCGCCGAGGCGATGCGGAACGCCCAGGGAATGCTGATCCTGGTCGACGACAAGGGGCGGCGGTACATGGTGCCGACCTCGAGGGTCGCCTACGTCGAGATCGGACCCGCGGACAGCCGCCGGGTCGGCTTCTCGGTGGGGTGACCCCCGGTCAGCTCGTGAGTGGCCAACAGCGTTATGGCACCCGACGTGTTACTGATAGTAATAGTTACTTCCAGTAACACCCGAGCGTTGCCAGCGGAGTGATCCCTTTAGGCTCATGATGTGTCCCGGCTGCTCGTAATAGAAGACGACGAGACCATCGGTAGTGTGCTGGAGTCCAGCCTGCGCGCCCACGGGCACCAGGTGGCGTGGCAGCGCACCGGTCGGGGCGCACTCCGCGCGGCCTCCGAGACGGACTTCGACCTGGTGCTCTTGGACCTCGGGCTACCCGACCTGGACGGCGTCGAGGTGTGTCGGCAGTTACGGGCCAGCAACCCGACGACGGTGCTGGTGATCCTCACTGCCCGGACCGACGAAATGGACGTCGTGGTAGGTCTCGAGGCCGGCGCGGACGACTACCTGACCAAGCCGGTGCGGCTGGCTGAGCTGCTGGCCCGGGTCCGAGCACATCTACGACGGGTGGCGCCGGCTACACCGGGAGCCCAACCGATGCTTGTGGTGGGAGACCTGCTGGTGGACACCGGCAGCCGACGGGCGAGTGTCTCAGGTACGGAGATGCCGCTGCGGGCCAAGGAGTTCGACCTACTCGCCCGCCTCGCAGCAGCGCCGGAATCGGCGATCAGCCGGGAGACGCTGATGGCGCAGGTGTGGGACGAGAACTGGTTCGGTCCCACCAAGACCCTCGATGTGCACGTGGCCGCACTGCGTCGCAAGCTGGCTGGGATGGCTCAACTGGGCTCGGTGCCACGGATCACAACCCTGCGAGGCCATGGGTACCGGCTGGAGGCGCCACCGGAGGGCTCGTGAGGTGCGTTGCCATTGCCACGACCTTACGTCGGCGGGTAGAAGGAGCTCGTGCGTACCCGGATCGTCGGCCTCGCCGTGCTCGCCGCCGTGCTTGCCATCGGCCTGTTCGGGGTGCCGCTGGCCGTTGGCGCGCTGAAGTATGCGTTGAACGACGAGCGAGTAAACCTGCTGCGGGTGGCCGACGGCGCGGCGGCGGCGGTCACCGCAGACGTGCTCCGCGGCAACACGCCGACCGAGCTTCACGAACCCAAGGATGGGACCCACCTCGCCGTCTATGTGGATCGCGGCCATCGCATCCTGGGCACCGGGCCCGAGGGCGGAGACGAAGCGGTGTATCACGCCCTGCACGACGGTGAGATCAACACCAGAGACTTCAACGGTGATCTGGTCGTGGCCGTGCCGGTGACCCATGACAGTGATGTGATCGGCGCGGTGCGCGCCGCCAGCCCGCGCGCCGCGATCTACCGGCAGGTTGCGCTGGTGTGGTTGGGCATGCTCGGCCTAGCCGGCCTGGCGATCGGTACGGTCTGGTTGGTCGCCCGCCGCCAGGCCCGGCGGCTGGCCCGCCCGCTCGAGGAGCTCTCGGATGCGGCGCGCCGTCTCGGCCAAGGTGACTTCAGTGTCCGAACCACACCGGCGGACATTCCCGAGATCGACTCCGTCGGCTCGGCGTTGAACAGTACTGCCGGTCGCCTGGATGACATGCTCGCCCGCGAGCGCTCCTTCTCCGCTGATGCGTCGCACCAGCTTCGCACTCCGCTGACCGGATTGCGGCTCCGACTCGAAGCGGCGCTGGACCATCCAGGGCAGAACCTTCGCCACGCCATCACCGACGGAATCGCCGCCGCGGACCGGCTGGAGCAGACCATCGAGGAGCTGCTTGCCCTGGCTAGGGATACTCGCAGCTCCAACGCCACGCCGCTGGACCTTCCAAGCCTACTCGAGGAGATCGAAGTGGGCTGGCATGATCGGCTGGCGGCCCAAGCCCGCACGCTCCACGTGGCGGTGGACCCACAGGCCCCGGTGTCCCTCGCCTCGACCGCGGCTGTGCGGCAGGTGCTCACGGTGTTGTTGGACAATGCCGCCACCCACGGCTCGGGAACCGTATCGGTGGCGGTGCGCAATGCCGCCGACGCGCTGGCCATCGACGTGTCCGACGAGGGCGCCGGCATCACCGCTCCCGAACCGGAACTTTTCACCCGACGATCGCGCCTTGCCGACGGGCACGGCATCGGCCTTGCGCTGGCTCGCAGCCTGGCCGAAGCGGAAGGCGGCAGACTCCGGCTGACCCGACCCGCTCCCCCCACCTTCACGCTCCTCGTCCCCGCCCAGGCATAGCGGTGGAGCGGGGTGGGGGATTTAGCCGTGCTGCAGCGGGAAGCCAGCGAGGCCCTTCCACGCCAGTGACGCAGTCAGCGCGACTGCCTCCTCCCTGGGCAGCTCGTGCCGGCGGGTGAGCCAGTACCGTGCGCTGTCTTCGCTGATCCCCACGACGCCGACCGCAACCAGCCACGCGCGGTCGGCGTCCAGCCCGGCATCGGCCGCCACAGCCTGCGCGATGGCCTGCACGCAGGCCGTGTACGTCCGCTCCACGACGGCTTGCACGGGGGGCTGGTTACGGAGGTCAGACTCGAAGACCAACCGGAATGCCTCATCGTCACTATCGACGAAGTCGAAGTATGCCCCGACCGCGTTGCGGACCCGCTGCCCGTTGTCGTGGGTCTCCTCGATTGCCTCCCGGACCCGGCGGACCAGCTCGTCGGTGTGGCGCTCCAGTAGCGCCAGATACAGCTCGAGCTTGCCGGGAAAGTGCTGGTAGAGCACTGGCTTGCTGACCCCGGCGCGCTCGGCGATATCATCCATGACGGTGGCGTGGTACCCGTTGTTGACGAAGACGTCGGTGGCCGCAGCGAGCAGTTGAGCGCGCCGCTCATCCCGGGGCATTCGCACCCCGCGAGGCGCTGCATCCGCCCGGCTCGATGCCGTCTCGGTCATGGGCCTTCTGCACCTCCCACCTGACGGGGTAAACCCTACTCGCCGGTATTTCACTGCCCCGTGGTGGAGGAACGGGTAGTTGGTGCCGTACCACCGTGGGCGGCATGGCGCTGCATCCGGCGTAGCTGTGCCATCCTTGCGAGGTGATCCGCCCGACGCGAGCCGATCCTGCGGTCCGTGCGTCCGCCGGTGATCGCTCCCGGTCGGTGATCCCGAGCGGACCTGCCGACCCGCGCCGGGATGACGAATGGGTCTCAGCGCGGCGCCTGGAGCGATATGCGGATTCCCGCATTGCCGACGAACAGCCGCTGACCGCGTCCTGGGATCCCCAGCCCCCGCCGGTGTCTCGACACGGTGTTTCCCGACCCCACGGTGTTTCCCGACCCCATGCGGCTGAACCTCATGGTTCCCGGCGCCTGGCCCGGGCGGTGTCCACCTACGGTTGGCGGGTCTACGCGCTGCCCATCCTCGTGGTGCTCACCGTGTTGGCGGTGCTCGACGCGGCCAGATCGCCGCTGTGGCCGTCTAACCAAGCCAGTACGTCCGGCTCGGCGGGTAATCCGCTGATCCCCAACCCGGTGGGCGGCCCGGGTTTTGATGCGGCCAAGGCGTCCGCTGAGCTGCCCGGTGGCGGGCCGTTCACGGTGCAGGGCGCCGGCACCTGGCGGGTGATTCCCGGCGCCGGCGCGCCCTTCGGGACGGGCCGGTTGTTCACCTACACCGTCGAGATCGAGGATGGGGTCGAACTGGAGGGCGGTCCGCTGGGTTTCGCCACCACAGTGGACAGCACCCTGCACAACCCGAAGAGCTGGATCGGCAGTGGGCGCTACCAATTCCAGCGGATCGACGACAGCCGAGTGGCGACCCTGCGGATCAGCCTCGCCTCGCAGCTGACCACCCGCCGGCTCTGCGGTTTCCAGATTCCCTTCGACGCGTCCTGCTGGAAACCACAGGATCACCGGGTAGTGATCAACATTGCTCGCTGGGCCCGGGGGGCGGTGGCCTTCCAGGGCAATGTGGTGCAGTACCAGCAGTATGCGGTCAATCACGAAGTTGGGCACGGGCTGGGCTTCTCCCACATCGCCTGTGATGGACCCGGGCGCTTGGCGCCGGTGATGATGCAGCAGACCTGGGGGGTGGCCGACAACTATCTCGCGGCGCTGGGCACCGACCACGTCACCCCCGACGGCCTAGTATGCCAACCCAACGCTTGGCCCTTTCCCACGGTCAACTGACCGCAATCCGGGAGAAGGGTCCCTGACGGGAAGAGTCGGCGTGCCGGGGACGTTCGAGGTGTGCGAGGGCACCAAACGCTGTGAGGAGTGCGCCGATGAGCCTGCCGCCGCTGGTGGAGCCCGCCGCGGAGTTGACCAGGGACGAGGTGGCCCGCTACAGCCGCCACCTGATCATCCCGGAGGTGGGGATGGAGGGTCAGAAGCGGCTGAAGAACGCGAAAGTGTTGGTGATTGGTGCCGGTGGGCTGGGCAGCCCGGCTCTGCTGTACCTGGCCGCCGCCGGCGTGGGCACGCTGGGCATCGTCGAATTCGACGAAGTCGATTTGTCGAACCTGCAGCGTCAGGTGATCCACGGCCAGTCCGACATCGGCCGGCCCAAGGGGGAGTCCGCCCGGGACTCCATCCGGGAGATCAACCCGTTCGTCCAGGTAAACCTGCACCAGCTGCGGCTGGACTCATCCAATGCGCTGGCTATCTTCCGCGATTACGACCTCATCCTGGACGGCACTGACAACTTCGCGACCCGCTACTTGGTCAACGACGCTGCGGTGCTGGTCGGCAAGCCCTACGTGTGGGGCTCAATCTTCCGCTTCGAGGGCCAGGCATCGGTGTTCTGGGCGGACGCTCCCGGCGGCCAGGGACTGCAGTACCGCGACCTGTACCCCGAACCCCCCCCTCCTGGGATGGTGCCGTCCTGCGCCGAGGGCGGCGTGTTGGGCGTGCTCTGCGCATCAATCGGTTCGATCATGGTGACCGAGGCGATCAAGTTGATCACCGGGATCGGCGAGCCACTGCTGGGCCGGCTGATGGTGTATGACGCGCTGGAGATGAGCTATCGCACCATCAGGATCCGCCGGGACCCGGCGGGCGATCCGATCACTGAGCTGATCGACTACGGGGAGTTCTGCGGCACGGTCAGCGACGACGCCGCCACCGCGGCGGCGGGTTCGACGATCACCGCAGTCGAGCTCAAGGAGATGATCGACTCTGGCAAGGACTTCGCCCTGATCGACGTTCGGGAGCCGCACGAGTACGAGATCGTCAGGATCCCGGGTTCCACGCTGATCCCCAAAGACCGGATCCTGTCCGGTGAGGCGTTGACGGAGCTGCCTCAGGACAAGCCGCTGGTACTGCACTGCAAGTCCGGGCAGCGTTCCGCCGAGGCGCTCACCGCGCTACACAAGGCGGGTTTCCGGGACGCCGTACATGTCGGGGGCGGGGTGGTGGCGTGGGTCAAGCAGGTCGACCCCACCCTGCCCCTCTACTAGGGCCCCTCTACTAGGTGCACAAGACTAGGTGCACAAGCATCCCTTGTGACCGGCCTAGTCTCAGCCGCTGCGGCGGCGAGTGGAGTACTGGCGGGAGGGGGCTGGCGGGGCGGACCGGCGGGGCAGGGCGGACTTGCCACCGTGAGGCGCCGGAGCCCCGGTCTTTCCGCCGCGGCGCTCGCGGCGGTTGGGTACCGGCGAAGCGGCATCGTCGGGATGATCCGGGGATTCGGCTTGCTCTGCCATCAGGTCTCCTCGATTCGACGTGCGTGACGCTAGCGCGGACGTCCCGGCGGCGCATCTACGTTTCCCGCGGGACGCCGATCACGGGTTCGCAGCCAGGGGCCTCACGCCACGGCCGCCACACCATGTGAACGGGAATTCTCAGCGCTGCAACAAACAGCAACACCGGCGAACATAACCGGCATCTAGCGTCGCTCGTCGTACCCACCAGCTCAGGAGGCGCGATGAGCACGACCGAGATGACAGCGCCGGCCAAGCCGGCTCGCGGGGGACGATGGATCGACCACTGGGAGCCGGAAGATCCCGGATTCTGGGAGAAGACAGGCAAGCGGGTGGCGAATCGGAACCTGTGGTTCTCGATCTTCACTGAGCACATCGGGTTCTCGATGTGGACGGTCTGGTCTGTCCTGGTGCTCTTCATGGGCAGGGCCTACGGCATCGATCCGGCAGGCAAGTTTCTCCTGGTGTCCCTTCCTTCGCTGATCGGCGCGGTGATCCGGATCCCGTACAGCATGGCGCCGGCTCGGTTCGGCGGGCGCAATTGGACCATCGTCAGCGCGTTGTTGCTGCTCATTCCGACCACCCTGGCGATCATCGTCATGCATCCGGGCACGCCCTACCTGACGTTCGTGATCGTCGCGGCACTCGGTGGTCTGGGCGGTGGCAACTTCGCCTCGTCCATGGTCAACATCAACGCCTTCTTCCCGGAGGGCCGCAAGGGCTGGGCACTCGGGCTCAACGCCGGCGGGGGGAACCTGGGGGTGGCTGCGGTGCAGCTGCTCGGCCTGCTGGTGATCGCGATCTTCGGCGCCACCAGTCCACGTCTGGTGCTGGCGATTTATGTCCCGCTGATCGTGATCGCCGCGGTGTGCGCCGCCCGGTTCATGAACAACATCTCCTCGGTATGCAACGACACCGGCGCGCTGCGTGAGGCAGTCCGGAACGCCCAGACCTGGGTGATGTCATTCCTCTACATCGGCACGTTTGGCTCGTTCATCGGCTACAGCTTCGCCTTCGGCCTGGTGCTGCAGACCCAGTTCCACCGCACCCCGCTGCAGGCGGCCTCGGTCGTTTTCATCGGCCCGCTGATCGGCTCGCTGATCCGCCCAGTCGGTGGTTGGATGGCCGACCGGTTCGGCGGCGCCAAGATCACCCTCGGGACCTTCATCGGGATGGCCCTGGCCACCGGCCTGGTGATCATGGCCTCCAACCAGAAGTCGCTGCCGCTGTTCCTGACCGGGTTTATCGCGTTGTTCGTGCTCTCCGGGATCGGCAACGGCTCTACCTACAAGATGATCCCGTCGATCTTCGATGTTAAGGCCCGGGTGGCGATCGCATCTGGTGAGCCGAAGCACTCCGCGCTGATGAAGGCGCGCCGGCTGTCCGGTGCGGTGATCGGGATTGCCGGCGCGATCGGCGCGATGGGTGGACTGCTCATCAACCTTGCCTTCCGGCAGTCCTTCCTCGCCACGAAATCCGGGGTACCCGCCTTTTGGTCCTTCATGATCTTCTACGGAGCGTGCGTCGTCGTCACTTACGTGCTCTACCTGCGCCGGGCGCCCGTCGTCAGGACGGCCGAGCAGTTGCGGCTGGCTTACGTCCAGGTGTGAGCGACCTCGATGTGACGAACAGGCGTGCTGAAACAGCATGGAAACACCGCGTTCACGAAGCGCGCTCAAGATGTCATCAGGGTTGGACTGCTGGTGAGCTGCTCGGTCGCTGCGAGCAGCTCACCAGACCGCTGCGCACGGCCAACCGGCGAACTGGGACGCGGCCCTAGATATGGGCTGTGAGGACCGGGCGTGCTCGCTGCGCAGGAGGGAGCAGCATGATGCGTACTGTCGTCGTTGCAGGCCATGGCATGGTCGGGCACCGGCTGGTGGAGGCCTTGGTCGGCCGGGACGTCCAGCGGCAATGGCGGATCGTCGTGCTCGCCGAGGAGGGCAGACCAGCCTACGACCGGGTCGCTCTCTCATCGTATGTGGACTCCTGGGACGCCGAGGCGCTGACCCTGCCTGCCGTCCAGGACGACCGGGTGGAGCTGCGGCTGGGTGATCCGTGCGTGGCGATCGACCGGCACAAGCGCAGGGTCCGCACCGCGTCCGGGCGCTGGGTGGCCTACGACGCGCTGGTGCTGGCCACCGGGTCAGCACCGTTCGTGCCCCCGGTATCCGGCCACGACCTGCCCGGCTGCTACGTCTACCGCACCCCGGAGGACCTCGACGCCATCCGCGCGGCGGCGCAGCGCGCGATGCACACCACGGCGGCCGGTCGGCGCTCCGGGGTGGTGGTCGGCGGCGGGCTGCTCGGCTTGGAGGCTGCGCATGCGCTGCGCCAGCTAGGGCTGTCCCCGCACGTGGTCGAAATCGCGCCCCGGCTGATGCCGATGCAGGTGGACGAGGGCGGCGGGGCGCTGTTGCGCCGGTTCATCGAGGGCCTCGGGGTACGGGTGTACTGCGGCCATGCCACCGAGGCCATCGAACCCGACCGGGGACGGATGCTGGTCCGACTCGCCGATGGCACCGAGCTTGACACCGACGTCGTGGTCTTCTCCGCCGGGGTGCGTCCCCGCGACCAGCTGGCTCGCGACGCTGGATTGCCGCTCGGTGAGCGGGGTGGCGTGCTGGTCGACGCTCGCTGCCGCACCTGCGACGAGGACATCTGGGCGATCGGGGAGTGCGCTGCCCTCGAGGGCCGTTGCTACGGGTTGGTCGCACCCGGCTACGCGATGGCCGAGGTAGTGGCCGACCGGCTGCTCGGCGGCAACGCCACCTTCCCGGGCGCGGATACTTCCACCAAGCTCAAGCTGCTCGGGGTCGACGTGGCCAGCTTCGGTGACGCCCACGGGAGGGCTCAAGGAGCGCTGGAGGTCATCCACAACGACCCTGTCGCCGGCCGCTACGCCAAACTCGTCATCTCCGACGATGCGCGGACCCTGCTCGGCGGGGTGCTGGTGGGCGATGCGGCGCTCTACGGCACGCTGCGTGCGCTGGTTGGCGCCCAGTTGCCGGCGGACCCCGGTGCGCTGATCTCGCCGTCCGGCGGTGAACTCGACGCGGGCGCATTGCCTGCCGACGCCCAGGTATGCTCCTGCCACGCGGTCACCGTCGAGACGATCGGTGCGGCGGTGTGCGAGGGGGCGAGGACCGTGCCCGCTCTCAAGGCGTGCACGAAGGCCGGCACAGGCTGCGGGTCCTGTGTGCCGATGTTGAAGAAGCTGCTCACGGCGAACGGCGTCGAACAATCCAAGGCACTGTGTGAGCACTTCGCGCACAGCCGCGCTGAGCTGTTCGAGATCGTTGCTGCGACGCGGATCCGGACCTTCTCCGAGCTGGTCGCCAAGCACGGCAAAGGTCGTGGATGTGACCTTTGCAAGCCTGCGGTGGCGTCGATCCTGGCCTCGCTGAGCGGAGTGTTGTCCCCCGGCAGCCACATCCTGGACGGCGAGCAGGCCACCCTGCAAGACACCAACGACCACTTCCTGGCCAACCTGCAGCGCAACGGCACCTACTCGGTGGTGCCCCGGGTCCCCGGCGGGGAGATCACCCCGGAGAAGCTCATTGTGCTCGGTGAGGTGGCCCGCGACTTCGGGCTGTATACCAAGATCACCGGTGGGCAGCGGATCGACCTGTTCGGGGCGCGGGTGGAGCAGCTGCCGGCGATCTGGCGCCGGCTGGTGGACGCGGGTTTCGAATCCGGGCACGCCTACGGCAAGGCGTTGCGCACCGTCAAGTCGTGCGTGGGCAGCGAGTGGTGCCGCTATGGCGTGCAGGA
>JAFAXZ010000243.1 GCA_019240665.1 Pseudonocardiales bacterium
GCCCTCTCAAGGCGGTAGCGCGGGTTCAAATCCCGTCGGGGCTACACCGGCAACATTCTCCAGGCGATTGTCCTCACAGGCGATTGTGCAGCGCCTCTGCGGCGGCCAGGAGGTCGGCAGCCCAGCGGACGCCTGGCCGCCGGCCGATCCGCTCCACCGGGCCGGACACCGAGACCGCTGCAACTACGGTGCCAGCCGCATCGCGCACCGGGGCGGAGACACTGGCCACCCCGGACTCGCGTTCGGCCACGCTCTGCGCCCAGCCCCGCCGGCGGACCTCCATGAGTGTCCGCTCGCCGAATATGGCCTCGCCGAGTACGGCGCGTTGGGTGGCTGAATCAGCCCACGCGGCCAGGATCTTCGCGCCCGATCCGGCCGTCATCGGCAGCCGGGCTCCCACCGGCACGGTGTCGCGCAGGCCACTGTGGGGTTCGGCGGCTGCCACACAGACCCGGACCATCCCGTCCCGCCGGTATAGCTGGACGCTCTCACCGGTGACGTCGCGCAGCCGGGGCAGCACCATCGCGGCGGCGTCGAGCAAGGGGTCCAGCGCGCCCTCGCCCAACTCGCGCAGCGCAGGCCCGGGACGCCACCGTCCGTCACCCCCGCGGCTGAGTAACCGGTGCACTTCCAGTCCCACTGCCAGCCGGTGTGCGGTGGCCCGGGGCAGCCCGGTACGGGCACACAGCTCGGCCAGCCCGCAGGGGCTCGCGGCGACCGTGCGCAGCACCGTAACAGCTTTGTCCAAGACGCCGATGCCGCTATGCTGTTCCACGAAACGATATTAACTTCCCGATATATGAGATGTCCAGTATGTGGGAGCCCCAGGATAGTAAGGAAGTACTGCTGATGGGACGCACGCTCGCAGCGAAGGTCTGGGATGCACACGTGATCCATCGGGGCAACAGCGAACCCGATGACGACACCGAGAACGCGGCGCCCGACCTGCTCTACATCGACTTGCACCTGGTGCACGAGGTCACCAGCCCGCAGGCCTTCGACGGCCTGCGACTGGCCGCTCGGCCGGTCCGCCGACCTGATCTGACGATCGCTACCGAGGATCACAACGTCCCTACCACCGACATCGAGCTACCGATCGCCGACGAGGTGTCCCGCACTCAGGTGGAGACGTTGCGCCGAAACTGTGCGGAGTTCGGCCTGCGGCTGCACTCGATGGGCGACGTCGAGCAGGGCATCGTGCACGTCGTGGGTCCTCAGCTGGGCCTTACCCAACCTGGGATGACGGTGGTCTGCGGTGACTCGCACACCTCCACGCATGGTGCCTTCGGAGCGCTGGCGTTCGGCATCGGCACGTCAGAGGTGGAACACGTACTGGCTACCCAGACCTTGCCGCTGCGTCCGTTCAAGACTATGGCGGTGAACGTGCAAAGCCGCGACGGGGCACTGCCCGCTGGCGTTACGAGTAAGGACATCATCCTGGCGGTGATCGCCCGGATCGGCACCGGTGGTGGAGCGGGCTACGTGCTGGAGTACCGCGGAAATGTGATCGAGCGGCTGTCCATGGAAGCCCGCATGACGATCTGCAACATGTCGATCGAGGCGGGAGCCCGGGCCGGGATGATCGCCCCGGACGCCACCACTTTCGACTATGTGGCCGGCCGGCCGCATGCGCCCGCGGGTGCGCAGTGGGACGCGGCGATGCAGCACTGGACTGGCCTGCACACCGATGACGACGCCACTTTCGACGCGCAGGTGCACATCGACGCCGACACTCTGACCCCGTTCGTGACCTGGGGCACCAACCCCGGCCAGGGTCTGCCGCTGTCCGCGCGGGTGCCTGATCCCGAGCAGATCACCGACGAAGGCGAGCGGCTCGCGGTGCGCAACGCACTGTCCTACATGGACCTGCCACCCGGCACGCCGCTGCGCGAGATCGCGGTGGACACGGTATTCCTCGGATCCTGCACCAATGGGCGGATCGAGGACCTGCGAGCGGCGGCGACGGTGCTCGCCGGCCGGCGGGTGCGCGACGGGGTACGAATGCTCGTCGTTCCCGGCTCGATGCGGGTGCGCGCCCAGGCCGAGGCCGAGGGCCTGCACGAGGTGTTCACCGCAGCCGGTGCCCAGTGGCGCTCGGCGGGCTGCTCGATGTGCCTAGGAATGAATCCCGATCAGCTCGCCGCAGGCGAGCGCTGCGCATCGACGTCTAATCGCAACTTCGAGGGCCGCCAGGGCAAAGGCGGCCGCACCCATCTGGTCTCCCCGCTAGTCGCGGCCGCCACCGCCATCCGCGGCACTCTCTCGTCCCCGACCGACCTGGATTGAGGAGCGACGATGGAAGCGTTCACTCATCACACGGGCATCGGCGTTCCCCTGCGTCGCTCCGATGTGGACACCGATCAGATCATCCCTGCGGTCTACCTCAAACGGGTCAGCCGCACAGGTTTCCAGGATGGACTGTTCGCGGCCTGGCGTGCCCACGAGGACTTCGTGCTCAACCACGATGCCTACCGCAACGGCAGCGTGCTGGTCGCCGGGCCGGACTTCGGTACCGGGTCGTCGCGGGAGCACGCGGTGTGGGCATTACTGGACTACGGATTCCGGGTGGTGATCTCGCCGCGGTTCGGCGACATCTTCCGGGGCAACGCCGGCAAGCAAGGTCTGCTCGCGGCCCAGTGCGCGCGGACCGATGTCGAATCGCTCTGGAAGTTGCTGGAAACCGAGCCGGGCACCGAGGTCACCGTCGATCTTTCGGAGCGGACCGTGCAGGCCAGGGACCTCACAATGGGCTTCGCGATCGACGGCTACACCCGCTGGCGCCTGCTGGAGGGATTGGACGACATCGCGCTGAGCCTGCGGCACGCCCAGCAGATCGACGCATTCGAGGCCCAGCGCCCGTCCTGGCTGCCGACCACCGTCGTTGGGAGGCCGGCGGGGGGATAGGGGGTACCAGCACCTGGACCTGGTACCCCGATAGCCGTTGGTCCCAGTCCCCTGTCGGCAGTCAGCTCGGCCGGCAGTCAGCCCTGTCGGCAGTCAGCCCTGTCGGCAGTCAGCTCAGTGCGTCGTCGTAGTAGTCGGCGGTGAGGAGGACGGGCGGTGCGGGTGACCCGCCGTCAAAAAACAGCCCCCAGTAACTGCCCTTCCGGCTGGGCACGTCGCGCAGCGTGCGCCCAGCGGAGTCGGTGAGGTTGCGGACCAGGTCGGGAATCACCTTGCCCTGGCTGCACACCACGGCCGGACCCCCCGGCTCGGCCGCGATCGTGATCAGCCGTTCTAGGCCAGCAGCCGGATCGACCAGGTACCCGTCCTCGGACAACCGCGGTTCCGGGATGATCGGTACTCCGAGGTCCGTGGCGAGATCTTCGACGCTCTGGCGGCATCGCAGCGGCGGTGCGGAGTACACCCGCTGGGCCCCAAACAGGGGCAGCAGCGCTCGCAGGACATCGGCCTGCCGATGTCCCTCGGCGGTCAGCGGGCGCAGGTCATCATGGCCTTGCCAGGTTTCGCGCTCGCCCGCCTCGGCGTGCCGGACCAACAACACGGTGGCGGTGACGGCCGTCGCGCCGTCGAGGCTGGCCAGCAGCGTCCGGTCACGCTGGTAGCTGAGCAGTTCGGATGCCTTCGCCAAGGGCAGCCAGCGCAGCTCGTCGATCTCATTGCTGGGGCGGAAGCTACCGCCGGTGGGCCGCGCTGCCCAGTAGTGCGCCACCTTCTCACCCTCGGTTACCCGATATTGGCGGCTGCCCAACCTGGCGCCGAGCGTGACGGTGTGGCCGGTCTCCTCAGCCACCTCGCGCACCGCGGTGGCCGGCAGTGTCTCCCCGGAGCGGACCTTGCCCTTGGGCAGTGACCAGTCGTCCAGGCCGGGCCGGTGCACCACCGCCACCTCGACATCGCCCGACGGCGAGCGCCGCCACACGGCGGCGCCAGCTGCGAGCAGGGTAGGCACCGCTCACTCACCCCTGCGGTGCCGAAGGATTTCCTGCACCTGATGGTCACGGACGGTGGAGCCAGTTGAGGGGGAAGGGCTCCATGAGCCGTCTGTTTCCAATACCCAGCATCGCGTTGTCGGGTCCAGGGCGGAGGTGAGCATCGCGTCCAGCTCGTCGGTGGCGGCCGGATCGTCCACCCGGACCAGCGTCTCCACCCGGCGGTCCAGGTTACGGTGCATCATGTCCGCGCTGCCGATCCAGTGCTCGCCAGCACCCACAAAGTGGAAGACCCGGGAGTGCTCGAGGAAGCGGCCTAGGATCGAGCGCACCCGGATGTTCTCCGACAGCTCCGGGCGCCCAGGGATGAGTGCGCAAATGCCGCGGACTACGATGTCGACACAGACACCAGCCAGCGCTGCCCGGTATAGTGCATCGATCACCTGCTCGTCGACCAGCGAGTTGACCTTGATCCGGATCCTGGCCGGGCGGCCCGCCCGGACGTGGGCGATCTCCCCCTCGATCCGCTCCACAATGCCGCGCCGGATTCCGTAGGGCGCCACCAGCAAGCCGCGGTAGGAAGTCGGCCGCGCGTAGCCGGTCAGCGAGTTGAACAGGTCGGTGAGGTCAGCGCCGATCGCGGGCTCAGCGGTAAACAATCCGATGTCCTCGTAGAGCCGGGCGGTCTTCGGGTTGTAGTTGCCGGTGCCGATATGGCAATACCTGCGAATCGTCGAGCCCTCCTGGCGCACCACCAGCGAGGTCTTGCAGTGTGTCTTGAGTCCCATCAGTCCGTAGACCACGTGCACCCCGGCGCGTTCCAGCGCTCTGGCCCACTTGATGTTGGCCTGCTCGTCGAATCGTGCCTTGATCTCCACCAGCGCGACAACCTGCTTACCCGTCTCGGCGGCGTCGATCAGCGCGTCGACGATCGGGGAGTCACCAGAGGTCCGGTAGAGCGTCTGTTTGATCGCCAGCACCTGCGGATCCCCGGCGGCCTGTTCGATGAAACGCTGCACGCTGGTGGAGAACGAGTCGTAAGGGTGGTGCACCAGCACGTCGCCGTCGCGCAGGGTAGCGAACACCTCCTTGGGGCTCTCGCCCTCACCGAAGGCCGGGTGCGTCGCGGGGACGAACGGCTCGTCCTTCAGCTCCGGGGCGGGCAGCGCGTAGACCTGCAACAGGCACGACAGGTCCAGCAGTCCGGGCACCTCGACCACGTCGTGCGGATCGACGTCGAGCTCGCGCAGCAGCAGCTCCAGCACGCGCTCGCTCATCCTGTCGGCCACCTCCAAGCGCACCGGTGGACCGAAGCGGCGTCGCGCCAGCTCCCGCTCCATTGCTTGCAGCAGGTCCTCGTCCCGGTCCTCCTCGACCTCGAAGTCGGCGTTGCGGGTGACCCGGAAGATGTGCCAGTCGACCACCTCCATGCCGGCGAACAGCTCACAGAGATGGACCCCGATAAGCTCCTCCAACGGCAGGAACGTGGCGGGTGGCGACCCGCGACCGTCCTGGTCGTTCTCCACCCGGATCAGGCGCGGCACGTTGTTGGGCACCTTGACCCGGGCGAATCGCTC
>JAFAXZ010000339.1 GCA_019240665.1 Pseudonocardiales bacterium
TCGTCGGTGGCGGTCAGGGCGACCCGGACGTGCCGGGCACCAGCAGGGCCGTAGAACTCACCAGGGGCGACGAGCACGCCGAGTTCGGCCAGCCGGGTCACCGTGTCCCAGCACGGCTCGCTCGCGGTGCACCACAGGAACAACCCACCCTGCGACCGCTGCACCCGCAGCCCGGCTCGGTCCAGCGCGGGCGCTAACAGTTGTCGGCGCCGCGCGTACCGGTCTCGCTGCTGCGCGACGTGCGTATCGTCGGACAGCGCAGCTACCATCGCCTGCTGCACCGGCCGGGCAACCATCATCCCGGCGTGTTTGCGCACCGTGAGCAGGTCGGCGACCAGCGCCGGGTCACCGGTGACAAAACCGGCCCGATAGCCCGCGAGGTTGGACGACTTGGACAGCGAGTGCACCGCGAGCAGCCCGCTGTACTCCCCGCCGGACACCTGCGGATGCAGGACCGAGACCGGCTGCGCCTCCCATCCCAGGGAGAGATAGCACTCGTCGGAGGCGACCACCGCGCCGATCTCCCGGGCCTGCCGCACTGCGCTGGCAAGCACCCCGGCAGGCGCGACGTCACCGGTGGGGTTGCGCGGAGAGTTCAGCCAACGCAGCCGGGTACCCGGCACAGCCGGCTCGTCATCGGCAAGGCGCACCGCGGTGGCGCCGGCCAGCCGCGCGCCGACCTCGTAGGTGGGGTAGGCCAGTTCCGGCAGCGCGACGACATCACCGGGGCCGAGGCCGAGCAGTGTGGGCAGCCAGGCCACCAGTTCTTTGGAACCCACCGTCGGCAACACCGCCTCAGCCGGCACACCGACCACGCCGTACCGGCGCGCCAGCGCCGCAACGACGGCCTGGCGAAGCTCTGATGTGCCATGCGTGGCCGGGTAGCCGGGCAGCGCCGACGCGGACTGCAGCGCATCTCGCAGCAGCTCGGGAACCGGGTCTACCGGGATGCCGACAGACAGGTCGACCGCACCGCCCGGATACTCCGACGCCCGGCGGGTGACGCCAGCGAGGCTGTCCCAGGGGAAGTCGGGGAGGACCAGGCGCGCGGAGACGCCCGAGGTCATCCGCGCGTCACTCCTCGTTCTGCGGTGGTAGCTCGGCGATCATCGGCGGGTCGTAATCGACCGGGCCGACCTTTGACGCTCCGCCGGGCGAGCCCAGATCGGTGAAGAAGTCGACATTAGCCTTGGTGTAGTCCTTCCACTCCTCCGGGACGTCGTCCTCGTAATAGATGGCCTCCACCGGGCAGACGGGCTCACAGGCACCACAGTCGACGCACTCGTCGGGCTGGATGTAGAGCATCCGGCCACCCTCGTAAATGCAGTCCACGGGGCACTCTTCAATGCACGATCTGTCCATGACGTCCACGCAGGGCTCTGCGATCACGTATGTCACGGGGTTTCTCCTGCTCCTCACTCGCGGTACCCGGACGGGCCGTCTATCTGCACAGTATCTCCGACTACCCAAGGTCGACCAACGGCCCCGCCACTCACGAACGGGCCAGCGCCCGGCCCAGCACCACAGCGGCCGGGAACATGCCGCCACCCAGCAGCAGCGCCGAGCGCCAGTCCGCGGGAAACAGCACGTCGCCGCCCGGTCCGCCGAGCCCGAGCACACTGAGCGCAAGTGCCCAGACCACCAGCGGGACCGCAGCCACCACGCGGGGCCCGCCCAGCTCCGCCGCGCTGCTCACCAACCATGGCATGCTCACCGCAGCGAGCAGGATCGTGATCGGAAACGGTACCGCACCTACCCGCAGCGGGAGATACAGCAACTCCACCACGGCCAGCGCGACAGCATCGAACACCAGCACCACCAGGGTAATGCGGGCGAACAGGCTCACTGGTGCATCCGTGGGGACATTCTCGGGGACCTTCTCTGGGACGCCGTGACCGGGCCGGGCAGCCCACCGAACAGGTCGTCGTGCGCACCCGCAGCCGCACCACGCACGAGGGTGAAGTACTCGGTGTCGAACATCGGCTGAGCCACCCCGTCGGATAACGCGAACGCAGCGTGGGCTCCCGCAGTCCACACCCTGATCTGGGTGGCGTGGGCGCGCATCGCCGCCAGCACGGCATTCCGGTGCGCGCTGACGTCCAAGGCAGTGGTCACCTCGGCATCGGGCACCCCAGGCAGCCCGTGGGATCCCGGCAGCGGGAAGGGCAGTCCAGGCACCGCACGCAGCGCGGTGATCCCCTCAGCCACCGCCGAGACTGGCCGCACTGCCCACAACACCCGGGCCACCTCAGGTATCTGAGCCGCCGCAGCCATCGTCACCTGGTGGGCCCGGACGTGATCAGGATGCCCGTAGCCGCCGTCCGGGCCATAGCTCACCAAGACCTGGGGACGCACCTGTTCGAGCACCTCGACCAGCGCGTCGACCTGCTCGTCGAGCATTCCCGCGGCGAATGCCCGCGGGTGCAGGACAGTCGGCGCGCTCGCCCTCCCACGGGTTCGCCAGACCATGCCGGAGTCGCGCCATCTGCCGATCCCGCCGAGAAACCGCTGCTCGGTGGTACCGAGTGCGGCACAGGCCGCCCGCAGCTCGGCCACCCGGTAGCCACCGAGCTGGTCGGCACGGTCGGCGGCCAGGCCGCGTAACTCGTCGATGAGCACCTCGCCCTGCTCGCCGAGCGTGCAGGTCACCAAGGTCACCGCGACACCGCCCGCGGCATAGCGGGCGATCATGCCCCCTGTCCACAACGTCTCGTCATCCGGATGCGCGTGCACCACCACCAACCGCCGCCCCGTCGGCGCGCTCATCTCCCCTCCCGCTCCCGCAGTGCGCGCACTGCGGACAGGGACGGAAGATCCGCGTAGTGGCACGCGGCGGGGTGGCCGTGGCCGTGATCGGTGAGAGGTGGGATCTCGGTGGTACAGCGGTGGCGTTGGGGGTCGGTGAGCTGGGCGGTGAAGAGGGGACAGCGGGTCCGGAACCGGCAACCCGACGGTGGATTCGCCGGGTTGGGGACATCCCCGGTGAGGATGATCCGCTCTCGGGCTCGCTCCTTGCGCGGGTCAGGCAGCGGGATCGCCGAGATCAGGGCCTGGGTATAGGGATGTGCCGGCGCGCTGAACAGCTCGTCGGATGTGCCGGTCTCCACGATGCGACCCAGGTACATCACGGCGATCCGGTCGGCCACGTGCCGCACCACCGACAGGTCATGGGACACGAACAGGTAGGACAGACCCAGCTGCGCCTGAAGGTCCGCCAGCAGGTTGAGCACACCAGCCTGGACGGAGACGTCCAGCGCGGACACCGGCTCGTCCAGGATGAGGACCTTCGGGCGTAGCGCGAGCGCCCGGGCGATGCCAATCCGCTGGCGCTGTCCCCCGGAGAACTCGTGCGGGAATCGGTTGCCGTGCTCGGGCTTGAGCCCGACCAGCGCGAGCAGTTCCCGCACCTTGTCGCGTCCACAGGAGTCAGACGCGA
Source organism: Pseudonocardiales bacterium (assembly GCA_019240665.1). Lineage (GTDB taxonomy): Bacteria > Actinomycetota > Actinomycetes > Mycobacteriales > Pseudonocardiaceae. The sequence continues at coordinate 3,437 of JAFAXZ010000339.1, forward strand.
TGGAGTCAGACGCAGAAGGACTGTAAAGACCGTGGATGCGCAGCGGCTCAGCGATGATCTCATTCGCCGGCAGTCGCGGATCGAGCGCGGCGTAGGGGTCCTGGAAGACGATCTGCAACTCGCGCCGCAACCGTTGCATGGCCTTGCGCGGCAGGGAAGTCAGCTCGGTGCCCTGGTAGCGGATGTGTCCCGCCGTCGCCGGCTGCAGGTTGAGCAACACTCGTGCCGTGGTGGTCTTGCCGCAGCCGGACTCGCCGACCAGCCCCAGCGTTTCGTGCGGGTAGAGGTCGAATGACACGTCGCAGACGGCGTGCACGTCGCTGACGCGGCGGCGGAGGAGGCCGCGGCCACGCACCGGAAAGTGCTTGACCAGGTTGCGCACTGACAGCACCGGCTGCAGGACCGTCACCAGGCCGCCTCCGCCCAGAGGGTCGAGATGGCGCAGTGAAGTACGTCGGCGGTCATGATGCGGTGTCCCGGGAGAGGGGGCGGAACAGGTCGCCGGGCTCCAGACCGGCCAGCTGGTCGCTGAAGTGGCAGGCCGAGAGATGTCCGTTGCTGCCGGTCGCCGCCAGCGGGGGTTCCTCCGCCTCGCAGACTGGTGCGGCCAGTGGGCAGCGGGGGGCGAACGGGCATCCCGACGGCAGATCGATCACTGAGGGGGGCACGCCGCTAATCGGATGCAGCCGCGTTCTCCGCTCATCCAGCCGGGGCTGGCTGCCCAGCAGGCCTAGCGTGTAGGGCATCCGCGGGGTGTAGAAGATCTCCTCGACGGTGCCGGCTTCGACGACCCGGCCGGCATACATCACCAGCACCCGATCCGCTTGCCCAGCGATCACGCCAAGGTCGTGCGTGATGAGCAGCATGGCCGCTCCGGTCTGCACCTTCGCGGTCCGCAGCGCCTCCAGGATCTGCGCCTGGACGGTCACGTCCAGCGCGGTGGTGGGCTCATCAGCGATGATCACCTCGGGGCGGTTGGCCATCGCGATCGCGATCACCACCCGCTGGCGCATCCCACCGGAGAGCTCATGTGGGTAGTTGTCTACCCGCTCGGTCGGGTTGGGGATGCTGACCGCCTCGAGCAGCTCCATCGCCTGCTTGCGCGCCGCGGCTCGGCTGACGTCATGGTGCGCCCGGATCGCCTCGGCGATCTGGTACCCGACGGTGTAGACCGGGTTAAGCGAGCTCATCGGATCCTGAAAGATCATCGAGATACCCTGGCCGCGCACTCGGCTGAACTCGGAGTCCGACGCCCCGAGGAGTTCGGTGCCCCCCGAACGGCCGCCGAAGCGCACCGACCCGAACACCCGGGCGGAGCCGGGCAGCAAACCCATCACGGCCATCGAGGCCACCGACTTGCCGGAGCCTGACTCACCAACGATACCGAGCACCTCACCGCGATGCAGCTGGTAGTTCACCCCGCGCACGGCCTGCGCCCGGCCCTCATCGGTGCGGAACTCCACCCGCAGGTCCGCGACCTCGAGCACGGCGTCGCCCATGGCGGTCATTTCCGCACCCTCGTCTGCTGGGGGTCCAGCGCGTCGCGCAGACCGTCGCCGATGAAGTTGATCGTCAGCGCGATCAGGATGATAAACAGTCCCGGGAAGAAGAACAGCCACGGCCGGGTCTCCACCGCCGTCTGCGCCTCGCTCACCAGGAGCCCCAGCGATGTGTCCGGGGGCCGCACCCCGAAGCCGAGGTAGGACAGCGCCGTCTCCAGGAGGATCGCGACGGAGACCAGGACAGTGGCGTTCACGATGATCGAACCGAAAGCGTTGGGCACCAGATGCCGGAAGATGATCCTGGCATCGCTCGCACCGATCGCTCTGGCGGCCTCCACGAACTCCTTCTCCCGCAGCGACAGCACCACACCGCGGGCGACCCGGGCAACGTAGGCCCAGTACAGCCCAGCGATCACCACGGCGATCAGCCACCAGCTACCCCCGACATTGTGTCCGAGCACTGCGGCGACGGCGAGCAGCGGCAGGGTGAGAACCAGGTCGGCGATTCGCATCATCACGGTGTCGAGTCGGCGGCCATAGTAACCCGCGGTGGCCCCCCAGACGGTTCCGATGACGGTGGCGAAGACCGCGACCAGCACCGAGATCCCGATCGAGATCTGAGTGCCGCGTAAGACTTGGGCGAACGTGTCATGTCCCGCCGCGTCGGTACCGAACGGGTGGGCCCACGAGGGCGGCACCGACTCGTCGGAGGTGAGGTCCGCGACGGAGTAACGCCACAACCAGCCACCGACGAAGGCCAGCAACACCAGCGCCAGCAACACGATCAGGCTGGACACAGCCAGCCGGTGTTGCCGGAAACGGCGCAGCACCAACTGCGCCTGGCTACGCTGCGCGACGGGAAGTTCCCGGTCACGCATAACGGATCCTCGGATCGAGCACGGCGTAGAGCAGATCAGCGGCCAGGTTGAACAGGATAACGAAGGTTGCCGAGATCAGCAGCCACCCCGCAACGGCATAGACGTCGTCGTGCTGGATCGACTCGAGCAGGTAACTGCCCGCCCCGCGCCACTGGTACACGTTCTCGGTGACGATGGCCCCGGAGATGATCGCGCCGAGATCCAGCGCGGTGACCGTGACCAGTGGAATCAGCGCGGTGCGCAAGGCGTGCCGGGTCATCACCGTGCCCCGCCGGAGCCCCTTGGCCCGGGCCAGCCGGACATAGTCGGTATTGAGCACTTCAAGCATGGACGCCCGCTGGAAACGGCTCCACGCCGCGAAGGACAGCAGCGCCAGGGAGATCGTGGGCAGGATCATGTGGCCCAGGATGTCGGTGATCGACGCCCAGGTGCCGCCCTCGACGTACACCGAGCTTTCACCGATGGTGAACAGCACCTGGTTACCAACGGTGTCATTGAAGCTGATGCCGGCTTCCTTGAGCAGGATCGCAAGCCAGAACGATGGCATGGCCAGGAAGAGGAACCCGAAGAAGGTGAACGTGTAGTCGGTCCCGGAGTACTGCTTGACGGCGCTGACCACCCCGACCAGCACTGCGAGCACCAGCGCCAGCAGCATCGCCAACCCGATGAGGCGGAAAGTGACCAGGAATCGATGGACCAGCTCGGGGCCAATCACCTGGGTGGACTGCACCGATGGACCGAAGTCACCGTGGATCACCCCGGTGATCCAGTGCCAGTAGCGCACCAGCAGCGGCTCGTCGAGATGCAGTCGATGGGCCTCGAGTTCGAGGGTGCGCGGCGGTGGCGGTGGGTTGCGGGTCTTGAGCTGCGACAGCGGGTCGCCGGACAGCGACACCATGACGAAGACCACGAACGTGGCGAGGACCAGAATCGGCACTGACACGAGTATCCGGCGAACTGCGTAGGCGAGCATGGACGTCTTCCTGATTCCGGGAATCCCCTCCAACCGGCCGCACCCGTGGCACCGCCAGCGGTCGTAGCCTACGTCGATCCACCGTGGCAGCCCGGTCAGACCACCCACCGCGTGACCAGGGGGAACGCCTGCAAGCACCCCTGAGACGGTGCTCCACCTCGGGATAGTGCTCGGAGCTGGTGTTCAGCTGGCGGCGCGGAAACCCCACTCCGTGACGTTGTAGGGTGGGCCGTCCAGCGAGGAGTTGTCGCGCACGTTCGCAATGTTGTCGTACAGCGCGACGAACGTCGGCTTCTGGTACAGCGGTAGCACGTAAGCATCCCTGGTCATCCGCCGGTCCGCCTGGTTGAGCGTCTCCTTGGCGAATGACTCGTCCGTCGCGCTGCCCGCAGCAGCGATCAGGCGGTCGACATCCGGATTGCTGTAGTGGCCGAAGTTATTACCCTGCCCCGTGACCCAGAGCTGCACCGCGCCACCGTAGGGGAAGGGCGTGTCCACCCAAGCGAACACCACGATGTCGTAGTCCCCTCGGGATGTCGTGGCGCCAAGGTCGTCGGTCGGCACCACCTGCACGGTGACCCCCAACGGCTTGACCTGCTGGGCGAACAGTTCGCACTCGACCTGACGGATCTGGTTTCCGATGGTGTAGCGGATCCGCATCGGCGGCACCGGCATCCCGATGGGTGTCTTGAGCTGACCACCGTCGATCTTGTAGCCGGCGGTGGCGAGGATTTGTTTGGCCCGCGCCAGATTGCCGGAACCCTGACCCGTCTCGCTGACCACGTCTTCGTAACCGCTCTGCTGTGGAACGAAATTGTGGTTGTTCAACGGTTTGATCTTGTTGGTGAACTGGCCCACAGTCTTGTCGATAATGGCCTGCCGATCGACCGCGGTGAACAGGGCGGTGCGCAACGTCGGGTCGGCGAGGTAACTGTTTTGCAGGTTGAAGTCGAAGTGCTCCCAGCTCAGGCCGAGTCCGACGAAAGACGAGACACCGGGGATCCTGCGCACCTGCTGTACGAGATCGACCTGCGGCTGCGGGTAGATGACCTGAACCTCACGGTTCTGCAGCGCCGTTGGCTCCTGGTTGGCATCAGTGATGATCCGGTAGATCAGCCGGTCCAGCTTCGGGCGCG
>JAFAXZ010000065.1 GCA_019240665.1 Pseudonocardiales bacterium
CGGTGGATGACGACGAGGCGATGCTCGCCGAGGCCGCCGAAATGCCCCAGATGCACCCTGAACGCCGGAACCCGGAGGAGATCGCCCTAGCGCTGCTTACTGCCCAACTCGGCGCCCGCCGCATCGATGAAGGGTAACGGCGCTCTCCCGAGGATGTTTCGGTTTCCGACCCGCAGAGGCAGCGCATTGGGGGCGGTTTCACCAGGGCCCAGCGCCGTTCGGCGCGTAGCGCTGATGGATTGGGTGGCACGGATCGTAGGTCACGGGCCGGCCGTCGGGGGTCATGGCGAGGAAGGAGAATGGTCCGGGCGTCGCCGTACTGGGCGCCGGCAGATGGGCTGCTCCCGCATGCTGACTGGTCTTGCCGACTAGGCCGGGAAAGGCTGATCCGACGTACAGGAGCACAATGACGATTGCCACGAACGACAGGGCGTAGATCAGCTCTCCTTGACTGATCAGGCGACGGCGCAGCGCCAGTGGTGTGGTGACGCGGGAAGGAGTAGTGGCTTTTCGGTCGTGGCGATCCAGTTCCGCAAGGAGACGGGACGAACGACTTGACCAGTTCGATCTGTTGGCCCTGCGGGGGTCATGGTGAAGCGCCGGTGGTCAGCGTCAGCGCCACCAGGGGCGCAGCGGCGCGTGCGCGTTGCCGGTGGCGTCGGGGCGGACCGCCAGCACCTGGTGCAGCTGGATCTCATTGCGCTCAAAGGACAATCGAGAAGCGCCCATGTAGAGGCCCCATACTCGGGCAATGGGCTCGCCGACCTCGGCCACGCACTCGTCCCAGTGCGCGGTGAGATTGGTGCACCACTGCTTCAGCGTCAGCGCGTAGTGCTCCCGGAGGTTCTCCACATGGCGCAGCTCAAAGCCGACGTTCTGCGCCTCAGTGATGATCTTACCGGCGCAGGCGAGCTCTCCGTCGGGGAACACGTAGCGGTCGATGAACGCGCCGGGCTGGGCCCCACTTCGGTTGTCCGGTTGGGTGATGCAGTGGTTGAGCAGCCGCCCTCCGGCGCGCAGTTTGGCGAATAGCAGCGCGAAGTACGACGGGTAGGTGTGCACTCCTACATGCTCGGTGAGCCCGATCGAGGTCACCGCGTCATAGTCGCCGCCGGGGGCGTCCCGGTAGTCCAGGTGGCGCACTTCGGCGAGCTCGGTCAAACCCTCCCGGCGGATTGCCCGCTGCGCCCAGCGGGCTTGTTCCGCAGACAGCGTGACGCCTAGCGCGCGGACCCCGCGGCGAGCGGCGTGGCGCACCATACCACCCCATCCGCATCCGACGTCGAGTAGCCGCATCCCGGCTCGCAGCCCCACCTTGTCGGCGATCAGTTCGTGCTTGCGTTTCTGGGCCTGTTCCAGGCTTGCCTCCGGATGCTCGAAGACGGCGCAGGTGTAGCTCATGGACGGGCCGAGCACCAACTCGTAGAAGCGGTTGGAGACGTCGTAATGGTGGTGCACCGCCTCGGAATCGCGGTGCCGGGAATGCGCCAACCCCTCGATCGTCCGGCGCCACCGGGGTCGTGATTCCTGCGGTGGCGGCGGCACCGGCCGCAGCCGCTGCCAGCCCAGCGAACGGGTGATCAGTGCCAGCTCGGCCATGGTCGGGCGCCGGAAGCGCAGCTCGTCGGCCATCAGCCGCATGGCCATATACGGGTTACCCGGGTGCACTCCGGAAGCGCGCAGGTCACCGGCGATGTAGGCGCGCGCCATGCCGAGGTCGCCCGGTGCGGTGAACAGGTAGGTGGCGCCGCGCGGGGTAGCCAGGTGCACACTGATCTCGGAGTCGGGCGGACCGGTGGCGCTGCCGTCATAGGCGGTGAACCGGACCGGGAACCGACCATCGGCGAGCAGGTCCACGATCTCCGCCAGCGACAGCAGGTCCCCCTTCGCCGGGGTCGTTGCCGGAGTGGGGCGCCGGAAGGTTGTCATCGACGTCGCACCGCCTTTGCATAGAGGTCCAGGAGCCGCTGGTCCGGGTCGTAGCGCCGCTTAAGGGCCGCATAGTGCTCGCCGCCGTAGCGGGCATCGAACTCCTCCCGCGAGTAGAAGGAGTCCGAATATAGCGACTTGTGCCCGCCTACCGCGTCAACCTGGTATTCGATGGCCCGGTTCGTGCCTCCGTAGTTTCCGTAGTCCATGTCGCTGTTCCCGTAGTTTATGTCGCTGCCGGCGTTCATGTCGCTGCTGGGGCCGCCGGGGGGGATCGGCACGCTGGACCAGAATCCGACGTTGACGTAGTCCCGGCCGGGTGCCAGGGGATACAGCGGCCAGTCGTGCGCGCCGCGTAACCGCAACGGGCACAGCCACACCGGCTCGATGCCGACGTGGACGACGAACCAGCGCAAGAATTCCGCGGTGCGCTCGAGGGGGATCTCGACGTCCTGGATCACGCGTTCTCGGCGCTGTCGGCCGCGCCAGGCCTCCCAGCGGTTCTCCAGGTCGACACGGTTCGCCAGCGTCACGATCTTCCAATACACGTCGCTGCGGCGTAGCCGGGCCGGCCAGAGGCGCCGGATCACGGGGTGCTGAACGCCGAAGGCCCCCGAGCACCAGAACCAGTCGGTGTCCCAACGCCACAGATAGTCGTGGGTGCGCAGGACGTCACGATGGCGCTGCTGGATAGAGCGGTAGTAGATCTGCATCCCGGTGTAATCACTGGCCGGGCCGTCATGCTCGGTACGAGCGCCCAGCGTCAGGTAGGACTCGGCGGGAGAGAACATCACGCCGTCGAGGTAGTCGACGTCCTCGCCGTCCCACGTGCGGGTCGCCATGATCCGCCCCACCGCGGCGCACAGCTCGTCCAGATCGTCGAAGCGCACGTGCCGCAGTGCGACGTGCGAGCGCACCGGTTCCAACTCGATACGCAGTCGAGTGGCGTAGCCCAGGGTGCCGTAAGAGTTGGGGAATCCGGCGAACAGTTCGTCACCCGGGATGGCTGTGACGATTTCGCCGGCGCCGGTGAGCACGTCGAGCTCCAGCACCGACTCGTGCGGCAGGCCGTTACGAAAAGACGCCGCTTCGATGCCCAGCCCGCTCACCGCGCCGCCCAGGGTGATCGTCTTGAGCTGCGGCACCACCAGCGGGGTCAACCCATGTGGCAACGTCGCGGCGACCAGGTTTTCGTAAGTGCACATGCCGGCGACGTCCGCGGTGCGGCTGGCCGGATCTACCTGCAGCACCCCGGTCAGGCCGGAGACGTCCAGTCCGGGGCCCGCCGCGGCGCGGGACCGGAACAGGTTCGACGTCGGCTTGGCCAGCCGCACTGGTGATCCCGCTGGGATCGCTCGGTAACTGTTTTGCAGTCGCTGCACAGCAGCATGATGGCTGCGCCACGCCCTGGTGAGCTGCACACGTTCCACGCTACGGCCAAACCCGGCCCGACCGCACCGGTTCTCTAGCCCCGACATGGCTACGCTGTGGCATGGCTGCCCTGGGACGTGGCTGCCCTGGGACAGATGCCTACGCTGTGACAGATGCCTACGCTGGGACAGATGCCTACGCTGGGACAGATGCCTACGCTGGGACA
>JAFAXZ010000120.1 GCA_019240665.1 Pseudonocardiales bacterium
AAGGAGCCCACGCGGAGTAAGTCGGTGGGCTAGCGTGAGGCGGTGCGAACCGTGCCCTGGTGGGCTGTGCTGTCCTCGGCCTGTGCTCCGGTGCTGCTGATCGGTGGTTGGCAACTCGCCGCCGCCCGGCAGCCGGATGGTTTCGACCCGGTGAGGCAGACGATCAGTGCGCTGGCCGCCCGCGGCGCCACTAAACCCTGGATCATGACGACGGCCCTTGCGGGGGTCGGTGTGTGCCACATGACCACGGCGGCGGGGCTAGCGTCGGCGGCCGTCCCAGGTCGGGCGCTGCTCGCCGCTGGGGGGGCCGCCACTGTCTCGTTGGCCGCATTGCCGCTACCGATCACTGGCGATTCGTCGGCGCACGTCGCTGCCGCCTCGATCGCCCTCCCTGCGCTGTCGTTGTGGCCCGCGTTGGCGGCGCGGCGCGGCGCTAGGCCCGGGCCTGCCGTCTGGCTGCCCGCCGCCGCGGGACTGCTCGGGCTGCTCAGCTGGTTTATGATCGGTTACTTCAGCGAGGGTCCGCGGATCGGGCTGTCCGAGCGGGTACTCGCCGGGGCCCAGGCGCTGTGGCCGCTCGCGGCCGTGCTGCTGGCGCGCCGCCGCTGAGCCTCCCAGATGTGGTCCACACGGTGTGGTCCCATCGGGGCGCAGACTTCCGCGGTGGGAGAGGAACTGATGGCGGTGGGAGAGGAACTGATGACAGTCCCAGACGGGACAGAACCAGACGGGGTGTCCGACCGGCAGCCGACCAGATCTCTCACCGAGGCGATCGTCGGCTACTACGACGAAACCTGGCTCGACTATCGAATGCTGTGGCTTAACCCGGACAACCTGGCAGTCCACTTCGGCTACACCGATGACAGCACTCGCGGTCATGCCGATGCGCTGAAGAACATGAATCGGGTACTGGCGGACCGGGTGCAGATCCAGCCCGGCGAGCGGGTCCTGGATGCGGGCTGTGGGGTCGGTGGCAGCAGCCTGTGGCTGGCCACTGAGCGCAGCGCCCGAGTTGTCGGGATCACGTTGGCTGCCAGGCAGGTCGCGATGGCGCGGGGTCACGCCGCCCGGCGAGGGCTGACCGACCGCGTGTACTTCGACGTGGCCGACTTCACTGCGACGTCCTTTCCGGACGCGAGTTTCGACATCGTGTGGTCGGTGGAGAGCCTGTGCCACGCACCCCGCAAGGCAGCCTTCTATCAGGAGGCTGCTCGGCTGCTGCGCCCCGGTGGACGGGTGGTCGTCGCCGACTTCATCCGCACCGCTCGCCCGTTGGACCCGACCGGCGAACAACTGCTGCGCGAGTGGCTCGACGGCTGGGCGGTGCCTGAGATCGACACGTCCGCCGAACATCTGGGATACCTGGTTGCCGCCGGATTCACCGATGCCCGACTCGACGACGTGACCGTGCACACCCGCCCCTCACTACGTCGGTTGTACCGCATGGCGTACTGGACTTATCCGCTGGCCGTGCTCGCTCGCATCACAGGAATTCGCTCGGAAGTCCAGCACGGCAATGTGATCGGCTCGATACGCCAGTACCAGGCGCTCCGCCACGGCGCGTGGTTCTACAGCATCCTCTCGGCCACACTGCCGCGGAGGTAGTCCCGCTGTAACGTCACGACGTGCGCAGCGCGAGCAGGAGTCCGTCGCCTAGCGGGAGCATCAGCGGGATGAGCGTCTCGTCGTCGCGCACCATGGTGCCGACCTCACGCAGGGCAGCGGTACCCGGGTCCATTACGGTCGGATCGGCCACCTTGCCACCCCACAAGGCGTTGTCGAAAGCGATCACCCCACCGGGGCGCAACAATCGCCCGCCGGTCTCCAGATAGCGCGGGTACTCGGGCTTCGCGGCGTCGACGAATACCAAGTCGTAGCCGCCGTCGGTGAGCCGGGGCAGGACGTCCAAGGCGTGCCCCATGATCAGCCGGTAGCGAGACGGGGGAAACCCGGCTTCGGTGAACGCCTGCCGGGCGGCGCACTGGTGCTCGGGTTCGACGTCGATGGAGGTGAGCACCCCGTCGGCGGCCATCCCACGCAGCAGCCACAGCCCGCTGGTGCCCGCGCCGGTACCGATCTCCACCACGGCACGGGCGGCGAGCGCGCTAGCCAGGAACCGCAGCGCGGCACCGCCACTCGGTCCGATTGGGGTGCAGCCCAACTCCTGCCCGCGTTCGCGCGCCGCAGCCAGTTTCTCGTCCTCAGTGACGAAGCTCTCCACGTACTCGTGCACGGCATTGCCGCAGGGGCCAGGCCTCCCTGCGCTGCCGGTCGACCTCACGCGGCCCAGTGTAGCGCCGCTGTCTGGGCCGTCTGGGCGACGCCGCGCCGGGTCAGTGGAATTTCGGTGGCTCTTCCCCCGGCCCACTCTTAGGATCTTCTTAGCCGGCCCTTACCCAGGGCACACGCTGGCCCGCCATCATGGGAACGGGATCCGGTGGAGGTTGCTGGCAAGGTCTTCGGGCAGGGAACCTGCGTGGAAACATTGACAGCCATCCCGGCGTTGCACCACCTATCCGTGTCCCTGTAACTGACGCTCTGTCATCAACCCGAAAGTGGGAAACCCAGCCGATGGCCACCCAGATCCGCTTTCGCGATCCTGCTCCCGGGCCGGCGATCTCCCTGGTCCGGGCTGACGACGAGGCGGCTCGGGCAGCCGAGGCATGGATCCCACCCCCATGGGACCAGGTGGTGCGCGAGCACGCCGACCGGGTCTACCGGTTGGCTTACCGCCTTTCCGGCAATCCACACGATGCTGAGGACCTTACCCAGGAGACATTCATTCGGGTGTTCCGCAGCCTAGGGTCCTACAAGCCCGGCACGTTCGAGGGCTGGCTGCATCGGATCACCACCAACCTGTTCCTGGACATGGTGCGTCGACGTTCCCGGCTTCGGATGGAGGGTTTACCCGAGGACACCGACCGGCTCGTCGGCGGTGGGCCGAGCCCGGAGCAGGTCTACGCCGCGACTCATCTCGATCCGGATCTGCAGGAGGCATTGGACGACCTCGCACCAGAATTCCGGGCAGCTGTCGTACTCTGTGACGTAGAGGGTCTTTCCTACGAGGAGATCGGTGCCACGCTCGGGGTCAAGCTCGGGACGGTTCGCAGCCGGATCCACCGCGGTAGGCAGGCGCTCAAGGCGGCGCTCGAACGGCGGCGCGCCCTGGCTGGGTAAGGAGGCTGGATGACGGACCTGCGCGGTCGCGGCTTCTTCGACTTGGTAGCCGGCCTCAACGCAGGGCAGCACTTGGCTGTGGACGCCGTGGTGGCCTTCGTCGACGGAGAGCTCGGCCCGGTTGCTCGGGACCGTGCCGCCGCGCACCTCACCGTGTGTCAGTCCTGTGCCGCGGAGGTCGCCGCGCAATGCCAGGCCCGCAGTGTGGTTCGTTCGGCGCAGTGCCCGTCGGCTCCCGCCGACTTGCTGGCCGCGCTGCGCGACATTCCGCACACCGCTGGTCTGCCTGACGCTCCAGCCGGGCTGGCGGTGACTGCTGAGGGCATCCTCGTCGAGGTCACCGACCCGGGCCGGGCCTGGGCCGGATCACTGGGTTCAAGCCGGCGTTGGAGTGCCGGCCCCTCGGTCCTCGGTCGGTGGATCGGGCGATAACAGCGCTACGCACATTTCACCAGGGTGCGGACAGACTGGGTTACCGCTAGTGCACAGTCCCCCGGGAGACCATGGCCACGCCGCAGGATCACGACTCCGACCGGCCCTTCGCGACGGAAGGGCATTCGGGGCCGCCGAAGTTCGTTCCGAGACCGGCGCAGCGGCCCGCAGTTGATCCAGCCATGGCACAAGCGTTCGGCCGGCCACCTGGAGTGTCCGGAGCTTTTGCCGATCAGCCTGGTGACAGCGATCTGGTTGCCGGCTCAGCCGGCGGTGGCCTGGTTGCCGGCTCAACCGGCGGTAGGCGAGGGTGGATCGCCGCGCCGCCGCCCCCGGAGGCATTGGCAGCAGCGTTCGGTAGGCCGTCGGGATCCGCTGAGCGACTGCAACGTCCACCCGAGCGCAGCGGCGTGCAGCCCTCGGGAGAGTTGGAGCGGGAGAACGACCTCTGGCCACACGGTGCCGGACGCGACCCGTGGCGTGATCCCTGGGCGATAGCCGTGCTGGGCGCCCCCGCGGTGGCGCAACGCCCTTCCGACGCCGATGAACCGCCGCCAGGAGCCCGGCTGAGCCTGGCGGAAGTGCTGTTCGGTCGTCGAGTGAGCAACCGGGCTCTCGCCCTCCTGGCGGCGGTGGCGTTGTTGATTGGCGCAGTCGGCGGACTCGTGGGCCGGCTCACCGCGGATGGCGGCGCTCTGCTCACTGATCCGGGCGTCACGCTGGCGCAGGTGCAGCCGGTGATCGATCGGGCGGCGGGCTCGGTGGCGGCGGTAGCCGGTCGGGTGTTACCCGCAGTGGTGTCCTTGGAGTTCCGGGTCGGCGATCAGGGCGGGTTTGGCTCCGGTGTGGTGATTGACGGTCACGGCTATCTGTTGACCAATAACCACGTCGTTGCCCCTGCCGCGAACATCCCGCAGGCCACCCTGGAAGCGGTGTTCAGTGACGGGACCCGGTTGCCAGCGCGGATCGTGGGCCGGGATCCTAAGACCGACCTCGCGGTGGTCAAGGTGAAGGTCGCCAACCCAACGGTGGCGCAGCTGGGCCGTTCATCGACGCTGAAGCCGGGCGACCCGGTCATCGCTATCGGCTCTCCACTCGGTCTCGCCGGTACGGTGACCAGCGGCATCGTCAGCGCAGTGAACCGACCGGTGCGGCTGGAGGGAGATGGTGGTTACGGCAATGCGGTGATCGACGCGATCCAGACCGACGCGGCGATCAATCCCGGCAACTCCGGCGGAGCGCTGGTGGATACCGCCGGAGCGGTGGTGGGCATCAACACCGCAATCCGTACTCTGGGCACCAACGAAGGGGGCACCAGCGAAGGTGGGGGCTCCATCGGCCTCGGCTTTGCCATCCCGATTGACACGGCCAGGACGATCGCGCAGGAACTGATCCGCACCGGGCACTATCAGCACGCCGAGTTGGGTGTCAACGCCGCGTCGGTGACCGACGGCCGCACCGATGGTGCTCGAGTGCAGAACGTGCAGCAGGGCAGCGCCGCCGCCGAGGCCGGCATCCTGGAAAACGATGTGATCACCAAGGTCGGCAACCGGGCCGTTGGTAGCGCCGACGCGCTGACCGTCGCGATTCACGAGCGGGCCATCGGCGAACGGGTGCCGATTTCACTGGTTCGTGATGGGCGGCCGCTGGTGGTGACCGTCACGCTCAAGTCTGACTGATCGAGCGCCTATCGCCGCGGGGACCACTCGCAGGCCGTGGTAGCTTCCCGGGGCGTCGGCGAGGGCTGGGCGGGAGAGAGTTCTGGGGACGTTGACGACGACGCGCGCACGATCGGTGCCCGGCTGCGTTTGATCCCAGACGTGTCGGGAGCAAGCATGGTGGCCCTCGGCGTCGGGCGTAATCTTCCCGGCTTGTGAGGCTGCAGGACCTCGTCTACGCCGTCTACGAGCACCGGCTGGCCCGCCAACTCGGCACGGCTAATCGTCCCCGTCATGTCGCGGTGATCATGGACGGCAATCGACGCTGGGCCAAGGAGGCCGGATTCGCCGACGTCAGTGATGGTCACCGGGTGGGTGCCGCCAAGCTGGTCGAGCTGCTTGGCTGGTGCCGGGAAAGCGGTGTCGAGATCGCGACGTTCTGGCTCTTGTCTCCGGATAACCTGCGCAATCGGCCGCCGGACCAGCTGGAGCCCTTGCTGAAGATCATCGCCGATGTCGTCGACGAGCTGTGCGCACCGGACACGCCCTGGCGAGTGCGGGTCGTCGGTGCGCTCGACCTGCTGCCGCCGGAGATGGCGCAGCGGCTGACCAGCGCGGCGGCTCGGACCCGGGATCGGCCAGGGCTGGCGGTCAATGTCGCGGTGGGCTACGGCGGCCGCCAGGAGATCGCCGATGCGTTGCGTAAACTGCTGCTCAAGCATGCCGAGGCCGGCACCACCATGGAGGAACTCGCTGAGGTGCTCGACGTCGAGCAGATCGCCGAGCACCTCTATACTTCTGGTCAGCCCGATCCTGACCTGGTCATCCGTACCTCGGGGGAGCAGCGGCTGTCAGGTTTCCTGCTCTGGCAGTCGGCGCACTCAGAATTCTGGTTCTGCGACGCTTATTGGCCGGCCTTCCGGAAGGTGGATTTCCTGCGCGCGCTGCGGGACTACGCCGCCCGGCACCGCCGGTTCGGCTCGTAAGCTGTGAGTGGGTGATAACTCGCATTGCCACTCACGCGATACTTCCGGCCGTGGCTATCCTTGATCCGGTCCGCGAGTACCTGCTCCTGGGCCTGCGGTTCGACCGGCTCATCGAGGGTTTCGTTGACGCCTACACCGGCGATCCGGTGCTGCGTCGCCAGGTGGACAACGAGCCTCGGCCGGATCCGGCGGCGCTGGCCCGCCGGGCGGCTCAGTTACGAGCTGAGTTACCGGCCGCCGGATTGCCCGAGCCGCGGGCCCGTTTCCTGGATGCTCAGCTGACCGCCCTGGAGTGCAGTGGGCGCGTGTTAGCTGGTCAGCAGGTTGGGTTCGTGGCGGAGGTGGCGGCATACTTCGACGTCGTCATCGAACCGGGTGATCCCGAAATCTACCGCCAGGTCCATGCCCAGATAGACCGGCTGCTGCCCGGTACCGATCCACTGGCCGAGCGGTTGGCCGCGTACCGAACTCGCGACGAGATCGCGCCGGAGTGGCTGGAAGACGCCGTGCAGGCGCTGTCCAGTGCGCTGCGGGATCGGGTACGTGCCCGCTTTGGGCTGCCTCCCGAGGAGACCGTGCGATACGAGGTGGTCACCGACAAGCCGTGGAGCGGGTTCAACTACTACCTCGGTGACTTTCGCTCGCGGGTGGCGATCAACGCGGATCTTGGGCACCGGATGGCCAACCTGCCGCACCTGGTCGCGCACGAGGCCTACCCAGGGCACCACACCGAACACTGCCGCAAGGAGGCCGGCCTGGTGCGGACGGAACATCACGCCGAGCAGACGATCTTCCTGGTGAATACCCCCCAGTGCCTCATGGCCGAGGGGCTGGCCGACCTCGGGCTGCAGGCCGCAGTCGGTCCCGGGTGGGGGCCGTGGGCTGCGGAGATCCTCGGTGATCTGGGACTGCGGATGGACGGTGAACTCGCCGAGCGTCTCGAAGCGGCTGCGGCGGGTCTGCTCGGTGTCCGCCAGGACGCCGCGCTCATGCTGCACGATCAGGGCGTCGACTCGGCGGACGTGCTCGCCTACCTGCAACGATGGCTGCTGGTCCCCGAAGCGCGGGCCAGGCAGATGGTGCGATTTCTCGCCGACCCGCTATGGCGTGCTTACACCACCACGTACGTGGAGGGCTACCGGCTGCTGCGCACCTGGCTGGAGGCCCGCCCGCTGGCGCAGCCACTGAGCCTGCGCTACCTGCGGTTACTCGACGAGCCGCTCATCCCGTCAGTGGTACGCGCCGAACTGGCCCAGAAGGGCTCGTGAGTGCGTAACAGTGTTCGGACACTGTTACGCACTCACGAGCTTTTCAGGGACGGCCACACACCGGTACCGTGCGGTGGCAGCGGGATGTGCTGGACGCGTCTCGCCACGGGAGGCCCTGGTCGTGGCTTTTGTCGAGCGGGCGGGTAAACCGCCCACGGCGAGCACGGGAGGGTCGGCACCCGGCCCTCGTGGTCGGTCCCGCTGAGCCCCGACCGGGGCACTGCGGTAGCGATCAGCCAGAGGCCGGCCGGCCCACCGAGTAGCGAGCGCGGGTGCCGCGCACGCCAGGGAGCTGCCGTGATCGCTTCTCGCTCGCCACACTCCACCGCCCCGGGTTTGCGCACTTACGTCCTGGACACGTCGGTCCTGCTGTCCGACCCCCGGGCCCTGCTCCGATTCGATGAGCACGACGTGGTGCTCCCGCTCGTGGTCATCGGGGAACTGGAGGGCAAGCGGCATCACGCGGAACTGGGCTGGTTCGCCCGAGAAGCGCTGCGCCTGCTGGACGATCTGCGGGTTGCCCACGGTCGGCTGGATGCGCCGGTCCCGATCGGGGAGCTGGGCGGCACCCTGCGCGTCGAGCTGAACCACTGTGATCCGTCGGTGCTGCCTGCCGGGTTCCGTACTGACACCAACGACTCCCGGATTCTGGCCTGTGCGCTGAACCTGGTCGCCGACGGTGGCAACGTCACGCTGGTCACCAAGGACATGCCACTGCGGGTCAAGGCAGGCGCAGTCGGGTTGGCCGCCGACGAGTACCGCGCGCAGGACGTGGTGCCCTCGGGGTGGACCGGGATGAGCGAGGTCGAGGTCGGGCCTTCGGTGCTGGAGGAGCTTTACAAGGAGGGGAGTGCCGATCTCACCGAACACCCGGAGGTCGCTGGTCTGCCCTGCCACACCGGCTTGCGGCTGCTCGCGGGAACGGCGACCGCGCTGGGCCGGATCACCGCAGACAAGCGCGCCCGGCTGGTTCGCGGGGACCGCGAGGCGTTTGGCCTGCGCGGCCGCTCGGCTGAACAGCGCATCGCCCTAGATCTGCTGCTCGATCCGGGGGTGGGCATCGTGTCACTTGGCGGCCGGGCCGGGACCGGCAAGTCGGCGCTCGCGTTGTGCGCGGGTCTGGAGACCGTGATGGAGCGTGGCGCGCATCGGCGGGTCATTGTCTTCCGGCCGCTCTATGCCGTGGGCGGCCAGGAGCTGGGCTATCTGCCGGGCAGTGAGAGCGAGAAGATGCAGCCCTGGGCGCAGGCAGTGTTCGACACCCTCGGTGCGATCGCCTCCCCGGAGGTCATCGAGGAGGTGATCGACCGTGGGATGCTCGAGGTGATGCCGTTGACCCACATCCGGGGTCGGTCGCTGCATGACAGCTTCGTGATTGTCGACGAGGCGCAATCCCTGGAGCGCAATGTGCTGCTCACGGTGCTGTCCCGGCTGGGCACAGGATCCCGAGTCGTGCTCACCCACGACGTTGCGCAGCGAGACAACCTGCGGGTGGGCCGGCATGACGGGGTGGCCGCGGTGATCGAAAAGCTGAAGGGACACCCGCTGTTCGCCCACGTCACCCTCACCCGGTCGGAGCGTTCGCCGATTGCAGCGCTGGTCACCGAGATGCTGGAGGGTTACGCGCACTGAGTGGCTTGGCCGCTCTTCATGAGCTACCAACCCGCATACGGGGTGCTGTGAAGAGCGGCCAACCTGATACCCCTCGTGGGCCCGGACGACACCAGAGCCACGCCCCGAAGGGGATGGGAGAAAACATCGAGAGCGTCCAGCACCTGCTGGAAGCAGCGGGCCGCTTTCTCATAGCATCTCTGCAGCCGATGCGCCGTGCCGACCCTGCGCATCGCCGAAGCATCGCTGTGGCGGTCGGCCAATTCACGCAGATAGGTCAGGGCGCCTTCCAGGCGGGGCAAGACCTCGTCGAAGCGGCCGGTTTTGTTGCCAGCATAATTGCTGCCAGCATAATTGTTACCAAAATTGTTTACTGCGCCGATGCGTCCGGTGGCCAGGGTACGACCGGCGTGATCGCCTGCGGCTCCGCACGCCGTGAGGGTCTGTTCGAAGCCTTTGAGCGCCTCATCGAGGCGGTGCTGCAGCCGGTGCAGTTCGCCCAGCCCGCGCAGCGCCCTACCTTCCCGCCCGCCGTTGACCGCTCGCCGAGCGCCAGCGAGCATCAGCTCGCAGACTCTCCGCCAGTCGTCGTAGTATCCACGAACGAGGAAGATTCTGGCCAGGCGTACGCCCAGCGCCCAGCCGAGCTGGTCTGACTCGACCGAGTAAGCCTGGTCGACGGCGCCCATCAGGGCGGCCCATTCGGTCTTGAACCAGCCGAAGGGGTCGGTAACCACGGATCTGACCACCGACTCGTCGGGGCGCCAGCAGGTTCCTCGTTTGAAGGTTCCAGCATAGGCGGAACCGGCCATGGACCGCCCTGCTTCCTCGGCCAGAGCCAGCCAACCCCCGAACGCCCGGTCCAGCGCAGCGAGCCGGTCGGCTTCCGACTCCTGGGCGGCGAGCACTTCCCGAGCGTAGGCGCGTAGCAGGTCATGGAAGCGGTAACGCAACCGTCCCGAAGCATCGGGCCCGGCCACGTCGAGCAGGTGCATATCGACCAGCGTGTCCACCAGCTCCTCAGCCCTGACCTGGGGGATGTCGAGCAGAGCTGCGGCCACCCAGGGGGCGAAGTCGCGGATCTCGAGCAGCCCGAGGAGCCGGAAGGCGCGCCGAGCGATCGCGTCCAGGCTTTCATAGCTCAGCGCGAGGCTGGCCCGCACGTCCAGATCTCCGAGCCGTAGATTGTCGAGGCGGTGGCGCTCGTCGATCAGCTCCGCCTTGAGGCGGGACAACGGCCAGTGCGGTCGGGCGCCCAGCCGCGCTCCCGCGACCCGGACGGCCAACGGGAGGAAACCGCACAGCCGTACGATCTCCCTGGCTGCCGCGGGTTCCGCCGCGACCCGCTGCGGCCCAGCGACTCGTGCCAGCAGCTCGACGGCCTGATCGGGTTCGAAGATGTCCAGATTGACTAGCCGGGCGCTGTTCAGGCCGCCCAGCCGCGTCCGGCTGGTGACCAGCACCGCACAGCCGGGGGTGCCCGGCAGCAGCGGTCGCAGCTGGGCCTCGCACTCGGCATTGTCCAGCAGGATGAGCAGCCGCCGGTCGGCCAGCCGACTGCGATACAAGGCGGCACGTTCCTCGGCGTCGTCGGGGATCGCCATACGGTCCACCCCGAGCGAACGCAGGAACCGGGCCAGCACGTCCGCCGGAGCGAGGGGATGGGCCTGTGCACTACGGAGGTTCACGAACAGCTGCCCGTCGGGGTAATGGGCCCGGAGCCGGTGCGCGGCGTGCAGGGCCAGCGTCGTCTTTCCCACGCCGGCCTTCCCGGTGATCGCGACGAGCACCGTTGCCGACCGATCCGCTGCGGCGGCCAGGTGCTGGACCGTAGCGAGCTGGGCCTTGCGGCCGGTGAAGTCGGTGATGTCGGCGGGTAGCTGCGCCGGAGTGATCGAGGGTGTCGTCGGGGCCTCCAGCATCGGGTCGCCGGTCAGGATGGCGTGCTCCAGCCGCTGCAGCTCGTTTCCGGGCTCCAGACCGCGCTGCTCGACCAGGGCGCCCCGGGTGTGGTGGTAGACCTTCAGCGCTTCGGCCTGCCGGCCTACCTGGTAGAGCGCGGTCATCAATAGCTCCTGCAGTTGCTCTCGCCTCGGGTGCCGCCCAGCCAGCTCGACAAGTTCGGGAATGATCGCGTTGGCATGACCGCAGGCCAGTTCGGCGGCATACAGCTGGGTAAGGCCGGCTAGCCGGCGCTCAGTCAGCCGGTGGGCCTCGGCGCGCAGCAGCGGCAGATCGGTGATATCGCTGAAGGGGTCCCCGCGCCACAACTGGAGCGCCCCGCGCAGCAGCGCGACAGCGCGTGCCGGCTGCCCTGCATCGGTGCCCTCGGTGAGTGCGGATTCGAATCGCTCGGCGTCGAGTTCGCCAGGGTGCACTTGCAGCAGGTAGCCGCCGTGCTCGAAGCGGATCCGCGCCGGCTCGCCCAGCATCCGACGCAACCGATGCACGTGCCGCTGCAACTTCTTGGCCGCGCGTGGGTCTCGCTGGCCGGCCCACAGCCCGTCGACCAGAACGTCCACCGGTACCGGTGTGTTAGCCCGCGTGAGCAGGACCCCGAGCACCATGCGGGGCATGGGCGCGGAAAGCTGGACGGATTGCTTCCCCTGCCGCACCCGCAGCGGACCGAGTACCTCGAAGTCCATTCGCCGCCCCCCCAGGCTTCGCCACTTCACAGCCAGCTACTTCACAGCCGGTCTGACACTGAGTGTAGCCGTACGATGCCAGCTGGTAATCGAGCTTACGCTCGATCGGTACGCAGGCCCGGCCCGCGCGCGCCTCGGTTCTCTCCGGACCACCCCGCGCGCGCCTGGTGCAGTGGTGGATGACAGCGGCGCGACTCGTAATTTACTGCGGTTTGTCTCCAGAACGCGGGGAAAGGGCCATACTCAGGACGTCGAGGGCCTTGTTGAGCTGATCGGGGGTAAGGGTGCCGTTCTCCAGGTGACCACGTTCGCGCACCACACTGTCAATGGTGCGTCGCTGGAATAGCGCCTGCTTGGCTATCGAGGCCGCCTCCTCATAGCCGAGGTAGCGGTTGAGCGAGGTCACGATCGCGGGAGAGGACTCAGCGTACTCGCGGCAGCGCCGCACGTCGGCCTCAGCGTCCTCGATGACCTTGTCAGCGAGCAGCCGGGCGGTTGCGGCGAGCAGCCGGGCCGACTCCAGCACATTGCGCGCCATCACCGGCATCATCACGTTGAGTTCCAGGTTGCCCTGCGAGCCGGAGAACGCGACGCAGGCATCATTACCGATCACCTGCGCGGCGACCATCATCGTCGCCTCGCAGATCACCGGGTTGACCTTCCCCGGCATGATCGACGAGCCGGGCTGTAGAGCGGGTAACCGCAGCTCGGCCAGCCCGGTGCGGGGTCCGGAACCCAGCCATCGGATGTCATTGGCGATCTTGAAAAGCGACACCGCGACGGTGCGCAGGGCGCCAGAGCACTCCACCAGGCCGTCCCGAGCTGCCTGTGCCTCGATGTGGTCACGGGCTTCGGTGAGCACCTCCAGTCCAGTGGCGGCCCGCAGTTGCGCGACAACGACGGCACCGAAACCCGCCGGGGCGTTCAGCTCGGTGCCCACCGCGGTGCCCCCGATGGGGAGTTCGCCCAACCGGGGTAGGCAGCTCGCCAGCCGTTCGACGCCGTGCCGAGCCTGCGATGCCCACCCCCCAGCCTCCTGGCCGAGTGTGATCGGCACCGCGTCCATCAGGTGGGTGCGGCCCGCTTTGACTACCTCGGCCCAGTCGCGCGAGCGTCGGGTCAGTGCCGAGGCCAGGTGCGCCAACCCGGGCATCACGTCCTGCACGACGGTCTCGGTAGCGGCGAGGTGGATGGTGGTCGGGAACACGTCGTTGGACGACTGTGATGCGTTGACGTGGTCGTTGGGGTGCACGTCGCAGCCGGCGGCGCGGCTGGCCAGCGTGGCGATCACCTCATTGGCGTTCATGTTCGAGCTGGTGCCCGAGCCGGTCTGGAACACGTCGATGGGGAACTGCGCGTCATGCTCGCCGGCCGCCACCTCGTCGGCGGCCGACGCGATCGCCTCGGCAAGTATCGGGTCGAGCACCCCAAGTTGGGCGTTCACCCGCGCACAGGCGGCCTTGACCAGCCCCAGTGCGCGGATCTGGGAGCGTTCCAGGCCACGCCCGGAGATCGGGAAATTGTCCACGGCGCGCTGCGTCTGGGCGCGGTACAGGGCGTCCACGGGCACGTGTACCGCGCCCATGGTGTCGCGCTCAATCCGGTAGTGATGGGTCATGGGCATGGGAACTGATCGAAGTCCACTGCGGCGTACTGGCGTAGCTTGGTTAGCCGGTGCACGCTGTCGATCATCCGCACGGTGCCGGACTTGGAGCGCATCACGATCGATTGTGTGCGGCATCCACCTGCGTGATAGGTCACCCCGCGTAGCAGTTCCCCATCGGTGATCCCGGTTGCGCAGAAGAACACGTTGTCTCCACAGACCAGGTCCTCAGTGGTGAGGATCCGTTCCAAATCGTGCCCGGCGTCCAGCGCCGCCTGGCGCTCAGCATCATCCCGAGGCCACAGCCGGCCCTGGATTGCGCCCCCCATGCAGCGCAGCGCGGCCGCGCTGATGATCCCCTCCGGAGTGCCGCCGATGCCGATCAGCAGATCCACTCCGGTGTCCGGGCGGGCTGCGGCGATCGCGCCTGCGACATCCCCATCGGTGATGAACGTGATCCGGGCGCCGGCTTCGCGGACCTGGCGCACCAGGTCGTTGTGGCGCGGCCGCTCCAGGATGCACACGGTGATGTCGGAGATGCCCATTCGCTTGGCCCTGGCGACCCGCTTGATGTTCTCCGCCACCGGAGCGGACAGGTCGATGGCCTCAGCCGCCTCCGGCCCGGTGGCGATCTTCTCCATGTAGAACACCGCGGAGGGATCGAACATCGTGCCCCGCTCGGACACGGCGAGCACCGCCAGCGCGTTGGGCATGCCCTTGCTCATCAGCGTGGTGCCGTCGATCGGGTCGACCGCGACATCGCATTCCGGGCCCTGCCCGTTGCCGACCTCCTCGCCGTTGAACAGCATCGGCGCCTCGTCCTTCTCCCCCTCACCGATCACCACAACACCGCGCATCGACACCGAGCCGACCAGCCTGCGCATGGCGTCCACGGCCGCCTGATCACCGCCGTTCTTGTCACCACGGCCGACCCAGCGGCCGGCGGCCATCGCAGCGGCCTCGGTGACCCGCACCAATTCCAGGGCAAGATTGCGGTCCGGTTCCTCCCGCGTCGGGTTCTGCCGCGGAGTCGACAAAGTGCTCATAAGTCCCTCCCGGAATACACGGCGCATCAAGAGACTGCGACTTCCGCAATCCTCCCAGACTCTTATTTTTATTTTGTGAGCGGTTGCGTATCAGGCTGCTGTTCACGAGCGGCGATCACCGACTCGATCCTTTCCCGGGCGCCTGCGAGGTGCTGCTCGCAAGCTGCGGCGAGCTGCTCGCCGCGCTCCCACAGCGCCAGTGAGTCCTCCAAGCTCAGCCCGCCGGCTTCCAGCCTGCGTACTACCTCGGCCAGCTCGTCCCGAGCGGCCTCGTAGCCCAGCGTGGCGGGATCGTCGGCTTCCCGCCTGTTCCCGCTCAGAGCCCTGTTCATACCGTCATCATGAGTCACCGGCCACCACCGCATGCAGGGCCCCATCGGAGAGCCGCACCCGCAGTTGGGTGCCCTCGGGGGCGTCGGCGACCGACCGGAGCACCACTAACTCGGCGCCCGGTGCGGTACCACCACATGAGCCACCCGGTGCGGTAGCACTGAATGAGCCACTGTTGACCCGCTGGACCACGGCGTATCCACGGGCCAGGGTGGCTGCCGGTCCGAGGGTCGTCAAGCGTGCCGCAGTGTGCTCGAGCCCGTCCTGCGCCGCTCGCAGCCCGCCGACCATGGCTCGGTCGGCGCGGGCGCGCAAATCGGTCACGATCTGGCCGCGCTCGACCAGCGGACGCATCGGGTTGGCCAACACCGGGCGAGTTCGCAACGCATCAAGGAGCCGACGCTCCCGGTCCACCCAGCCGTGCAGGGCGCGGCGGCAGCGGTTACGCAGTTGGTGCAGCGCAGCAGTCTCCTCCGCGACATCGGGTACCACGCGCTTGCCGGCGTCGGTCGGGGTGGAGCAGCGCTTGTCCGCAACGTGGTCCACCAGCGGGGTGTCCGGCTCGTGGCCGATGGCCGAGACCACCGGGGTGATGCACCGCGATACTGCGCGGCACAGCGCCTCGTCGGAAAACGGCAACAGGTCCTCCACGCTACCGCCACCTCGGGCCAGCACGATGACGTCCACCGCGGGGTCGGCGTCCAGCACGGTGAGTGCGTCGATGATCTGGCCCACCGCCAGCGGGCCTTGCACCGCCACGTTGTGCACCTGAAAATGCACTGCGGGCCAGCGGGCTGTGGCGTTGCTGAGCACGTCGCGCTCGGCCGCGCTGGCCCGGCCGGTGATCAGCCCGACGCAGCCGGGCAGCAACGGCAGCCGGCGCTTTGCTCGGGGATCGAACAGGCCCTCAGCATCCAGGATCCGTCGGAGCCGTTCGATGCGGGCGAGCAACTCGCCGATACCGACTGCGCGGATCTCGTCGACGCGCAGGCTCAGCGTGCTGCGGCTCAGGTGCAATGACGGCTTGCCGTGCACGACAACTCGGCAGCCATCCACCAGTGGCGGCTGTCTGTCGCGCACCAGGGCGAGCGGGCAGGTCAGGGTCACCGACACGTCGGCCGCTGGATCGCGCAGCGTGAGAAACGCTGTCCCGGTGCCCACCTTGGCGCTGACTTGGGTGATCTGCCCTTCGACCCAGACCGCGCCCAATCGATCGATCCATGCCGCGATCTTGCGGGCGACGGTGCGGACCGGCCAGGGTGCCTCCGGCGTGGTGGCGGGTTCGGTCACGGGGATTCGGTCATGTGGGAGCGGACCGTGGAGATCCGATTGGACAGCAGCGTGACGAACGCAGGCCGATCCTGGTGGAGGTGTTCGTACTCCAGCAGGTTCGCAAGCTGGGGCAGGGACAGCCCCCTCAGCTTGCCCCGTAGCTGGGCTAGCGACAGCTCGTCATACTCGGGCAGCGCCGAGGGGGTCAGGCTGGCTGCTCCGGGTCGTGCGCCGGTGGCGGTGGAGTGCGGGGACGTCAGGGCGTAGGCCACATCGGCCTCATCGACTTCGCCGGTCTCACTGGCCACAGCGCCGTGGCCGGCGCCTGGGCCGGGGACCACCGCCGCACAGTCGCCTGCCTTGCCGGACTCGCCCGCAGTGCCTGCGCCTGCTTCGGTGCCAGGCCGTTGCGGCTCCTCGTCCTCATCAAACCTGGCCCACGTCGGGGTGTCCTCGACTGGGCGGAACAGCGAGAACACCTGATCGCCCTTGATCGCCAGCTCAGTGACTCGCTGCTGCACCCGCATCCCGGCCTGCACAGCACGGCTGGCGGCCGTGACAGGGAGATCGGCGAGCTGCTCAGGCAGCTTGCGGGCCTGTTCCACGGCGGTGACCACCAGTCCCATGGCGACCCGGACGGGCAAGGGTACGTGGCTCATGCTCGTCAAGCCTGCCGCAGCCACCGGGCTTGTGCCTACCCGGGTGTGCGACCTGCTTGCCGTGGGGCCTGCTTGCCGGGGTCGAACCACCGTGCAGGGTCGACATGTTAACCCGCACAGGCACTGCCCGGCCGGTGGTGACACCGCCCGTAGGGTGGAGGCATGACCAAGCGTGTACTGCTTGCCAAGCCCCGCGGCTACTGTGCCGGGGTCGACCGCGCGGTGGTTACCGTCGAGAAAGCCCTCGAGGCGCACGGAGCGCCGGTGTACGTGCGTAAGCAGATCGTGCACAACCGGCATGTGGTGGAAACTCTGGAGGGCCGCGGGGTGGTCTTCGTCGACGAGGCCGACGAAGTCCCCGCGGGCGCCATCGTGGTCTTTTCCGCGCATGGGGTGTCCCCGGCGGTGCACCAGCAGGCCGCGGCGCGCGGCCTGCGTCCTCTTGACGCCACGTGCCCGTTGGTGACCAAAGTGCATCAGGAGGTCAAGCGGTTCGCCCGGGACGGCTACGACATCTTGCTGATCGGTCACCAGGGGCATGAGGAGGTCGAGGGCACCGCCGGCGAGGCACCCCGGCAGGTTCAGCTCGTCGACGGGCCGGAGGCGGTGGATTCGGTGATCGTGCGAGACCCGTCGCGCGTGGTGTGGCTATCCCAAACGACGCTGTCCGTGGACGAGACCATGCAAACCGTAGCACGCCTGCGGGAACGGTTCCCCGAGCTGACCGACCCGCCCAGCGACGACATCTGCTACGCCACCCAGAACCGGCAAGTGGCGGTGAAGGCGATGGCGGCCGATTGCGATCTGGTTCTCGTCGTGGGGTCGCGGAATTCATCGAACTCAGTGCGGTTGGTCGAGGTTGCGTTGGGCTCCGGTGCCCGGTCGGCCTATCTGGTGGATTACGCGCGGGAGATCGACCTGGCTTGGCTGGACGGGGTGCACACCGTCGGTATCACCAGCGGCGCCTCGGTGCCCGAGGTGCTGGTCCGTGGCGTACTGGACTTTCTCGCCGAGCGGGGATACACCGAAGTGCGGGAGGTCATCACGGCAGAGGAGAAGCTGGTGTTCTCCCTGCCGCGCGAACTCAAGGGCTCGATCTCCGGTCCTGGACCATCCGGAGCCGTATAGCGCTCAGAGATCATGGCGTGGGGTCGGCCGTCGCTGGACGATCAGCCGGAAGATGCCGATAGCAAGAGTGAATCCGGTGGTGATCGCCATGGTGGGAAATCCGTCGATCAGGGGAGTGCCGACCGCGAGCGCGGTGGCGACCATCCCCCCGCCGGTGGGATGCGCGCCAGCCACCAGGACAACCCCCGGCACGGCCACCGCCAGGATCAGCGGAGGCTGCACCATCGGGCCGAACAACCCCTTACGCTGCACCACCACCACGGCAAGCAGGCAACCGAGAAAATAGCAAACCTGAAACACGATGCCCAGCCGGTTGAGCCGCTCGATATCCACAAACGCGCCGGCCGCGGCGAGCCCGAGAGCACATAACACCGCCGCCCACCAGGGCACCCCAGAGCGATCGGGCAGCAATGCCTGATCGCCCCAAGACCCGCGCTGCGCGATGTTTCGGGATCGGGTGCCCGTCACTCGTTCACAGTAGACTGCTCCTGATCGCTGTCCCCCGCCTGGTGCAGCGCCTCGGTGACCCAACTCCAGTCCTCACCATGGCGCTCGGAGTCCGGCTCCCGGTCCGAGTCCGGTTTGCGCTGTCCCGGATCCAGCGCGATGAGCGAGTCCGTCGCAGACGCGACGAGTTCCACCGCTTGCACTGCGCGGGGACTGCGCTCCACTTGCTCGGGTGAGTCGAGGTGCTCGGCGACCACGCCGAGCTCACCGAACCGGCGGGCGGTGACTAGTACCCGTGTCTCCAGCGACATGACGGTGCGGTTGTAGGCCTCGACTGCGCCACCGAGCTGCTTGCCGAGCCGGGCCACATGGCCGCCCATCGTGGCCAGCCGGGAGTGCAGCTCGCGGCCTAGCTCGTGGACCCGCGCGGCGTTGCGCGCCAGCGCCTCCTGCCGCCAGGTGTAGGCTACCGTCCGCAACAGCGCGATCAGCGTGGTCGGAGTGGAGATCACGACGTTGCGCTCGAAGGCGTGCTCGAGCAGGGCGGGGTCGGATTGCAGCGCTGCTTCGAGAAACGGGTCGCCGGGGACGAACAACACCACGAACTCTGGAGTGGTGTCGAAGCGCTGCCAGTAGGACTTGTGTGCCAGCGAATCGACGTGCGCGCGCAGGTGTCGGGCGTGCGCGGCCAGCCGGTCGGCCCGACGGTCCGGATCGGTGGCGTCGACGGCCTCCAGGTAGGCCCCGAAGGGCACCTTGGCGTCCAGCACGATGTGCTTGCCGCCGGCAAGGTGCACTACCAGGTCGGGGCGGACCACGGCGTCGTCGTCGCCGCTGGCGTCAGTGGCGGTGACCTGCCGGGAGAAGTCGCAATGTTCGACCATGCCGGCCAGCTCTACGATCCGCTCCAGTTGCAGTTCACCCCACCGGCCACGGATTTGCGGGGCGCGCAGCGCGGTGACCAGCTGCCGGGTCTCGCTCTGCAGTTGTTCGGACGTGCGGTGCATCGCCCCGACCTGCTCGCGCAACCCCGCATAGGCGGCCTCGCGTTCCTTTTCCACCGTGCGCAGTTGACCGTCGAGCCGGTGCAGGCTCTGGGTGATCGGACCAAGGAGCGCCTCGATGGCCTGCTGACGCTGGGTGGCGTCGCCGTCTGACCTCGCGGACATGGCTGCGGTGACTTTGGCGAACTGTGCCTCGGCGAGCTGGACGAACGCCTCGTTGTTGCGCGACAGCGCTTCAGCCGACAGTGCCTGGAAGCTGTGCTTGAGCTCGGCCTCGCGGTGGGTGAGCAGCCGTTCCCGGTCGGCTGCGGCGCTCCGCTCGGCGTCGAGCGCGGCACGGACACCGGCCAGTTCCGCCTGCGCCGCTGCGAGCCGCTCACCGGCTTCCTCGGCACGCCTGCGGCACTGCTCGGCCCGAACCGTCTCGGCGTCCCTGGCCGCTGCGGCGCTCTCGCCCTCCCGACGGGCGGCGACGAGCTCAGCGTCGATGGCGGCCCTGGCGGCGTCCGCCCTCCGGCCGGCCTCGGCCACCGCAGCCCGGCGGAGCGCAGCGGCCAGCAGCCAGCTGATCAGCCCCCCAACCCCTACCCCGGCAACCAAGGCAATCAACAAGGAGTAATCCACGCGTCACAGCCTGCAACACCGCACTGACAGAATCGCCGAGGCGCGCCGTCCTCAGCGCATCGCACGGGCTCAGCGGAGTGAAGCAGGACCCGATAGCCCCGCCCAGACCTGCTCACTGCGGGGAGCCGTGCCAGGGTTATTAGACTCAATGTCTTGTGAGCCTCACCCTGGGGATCGTCGGGTTGCCCAATGTGGGTAAGTCCACCCTGTTCAACGCGCTGACCCGCAACAACGTCCTCACGGCGAACTACGCCTTCGCCACCATCGAGCCCAACGTCGGAGTGGTGCCGTTGCCTGATGCGAGGTTGGCGGTGCTGGCGAAGATGTTCGACAGCGCCAAGGTGGTGCCGGCGACGGTGTCGTTCGTCGATATCGCGGGCATCGTCGCTGGCGCCTGGCAGGGCGCTGGGCTGGGCAACAAGTTCCTCGCCAACATCCGCGAGGCCAACGCGATCTGCCAGGTCGTGCGGGCTTTCGACGATCCCGACGTGCTGCACGTCGACGGGCAGGTGGACCCGGCCGATGACATCGCCACTGTCGAGACTGAGCTGGTACTGGCCGACTTGCAGACCCTGGACCGCGCACTTCCCCGGCTGGAGAAGGAGGCCCGCACCCACCCCCGGGAACGACGCGCCGCGCTGGCCGCCGTGCAGGCCGCCAGGGAGGTGCTTGACACCGGGCGGACCCTGTTCGCCGCGCGTGCGGAGCTGGACGTCACGGCGCTCGCCGAGCTCAGCCTGCTGACGAGCAAGCCGTTCCTGTATGTCTTCAACGCTGACGAGGGCGTACTCACCGATCCGGAGCGCCAAGCCGAACTGCGTAAGCTGGTTGCTCCCGCCGATGCGGTGTTTCTCGACGCCAAGGTGGAGTCCGAGCTGCTCGAACTGGACCAGGAATCCGTTCGTGAGTTGCTGGACTCGATCGGCCAGCTCGAGCCGGGACTGCACGCGTTGGCCCGCGCGGGGTTCCACACCCTGGGGCTGCGGACCTTCCTGACCGCGGGGCCCAAGGAGGCAAGAGCGTGGATTATCCGCGCCGGAGCCACCGCTCCGGAAGCCGCTGGAGTGATCCACAGCGACTTCCAGCGCGGGTTCATCAAGGCCGAGATCGTGTCCTATGAGGACCTGGTTGCGGCCGGGTCGATGGCGCAGGCCCGGGCCGCCGGAAAGGTCCGGATGGAGGGCAAGGACTACGTGATGGCCGACGGCGACGTGGTCGAGTTCCGCACCGGACTAACCTCTAATTCTAACAAGTAGCTGCCTGACCAACCCGGGATCAACAGATCTCACCTGCCCCGGCATCGCATAACGCAACAGCCCCCGGCCACATCCTCGATCAGTCCGCGCCGATTGAATCCGCGCAGGCCACGTTCCAGCATCAGATAGGCCCCGGTGATGCCGGCGAGCCCGCCCACCACGTCCAAACTCAGCCCGCGGCGATGGCGGATCATCCGGGCACGCGTACCGATCGACCGCGCGTCGTCCACGTCCACGAAAGCCTTCTTCTCGCCGAACCCCTCCCTCACCGATGCCCTGGAGTAACCCCCGGGGCATCGGTGAGGAGGTGACGCAAGGCTACCCGGTGGGGCGCTCGAGCCGGTCGGGCTCAGCGTCGGCGGGCTGCCCGCCAGGGGACAACGTCGTGCCTTTCCGTGATCACGCCTGCTGTAGGGTGCGCATCGCCAGCTCGTCAATTCGATCACGTCCGGGGGCACAGTGTCGCGGCCTAAGCCACCAGCGGTCGGAGGACCCGAACCTACATTTCGGGACGGCAGGGTGATCCCGCTGGCACCGCCCCCCATTGACGGGTCGCCCGTGCCGTTGACGGCACCTCCAGGATCCCCTGGTGATCTGGAAATCCGGTGGGAGGCACCGGAGCCGCTGCTCCCCGAGGAATCGGACCTCGGCATCGCGGTTGCGGGAGCCGGGGCCGCCGCACCCGGGGGCGGCGCGCTCCCCAAGCACCGGCTGGTCACCGTGGGTGACTCGCTCACGATGGGCTTCAAGAGCCTCGCCATCGCCGACACCGGTTTGTCCTGGCCCGCTATCCTCGCCGATACGTTGGGGCTGGGCGAGAACGACTTTACCTACCCGCATTTCTCTGGTCCAGTGGACTGCCCAGGTCTGCCACTGAATCTGGAGGCGATTGTTCGCGGTATCGACGCTGCTGAGGCCGGGAGTCCATTAGGCGTCCGACAGGTGCGGGAGGCATTCGCCGTCACGGCTGCCGTTTCTCATGTCAAGAGCTACTGGGAACATGGACCGGGAAGTATCCTGCCAGGCGCGAGCGCCTCGTACCATGACAATCTTGCCATCTACGGGTGGGATGTGCGGGACGCCTACACGCGCACGGTCGGTGAGGCGTTGGCGGCGGTGACGTCGCGGTCGACTGTAGGGGCAGCGTTTTCGCCGATCGTCTCGCACCACGAAGATCGGGCCATGCTGCTCACCCTGCAAGGGCCTGCGGTGGCCAATCCTGGTGTTCCCGATCCCACGACGATGGTGGACGCCGCGCGGTGGCTCGGGCAGAACGGCGGGATTGACATACTCGTTGTCGCCCTGGGGTCAAACAACGCGTTGCCGAGCGTCGTGAAGTTGCAATTGGTGTGGAGCAGCGGCCCACACAGCTCGGGTTACA
>JAFAXZ010000237.1 GCA_019240665.1 Pseudonocardiales bacterium
CGTGCGCGGCCATCTCGACAGCATCCCGGTGGCGGCGCACAGTGTAAGCGCTGCGGCTGACAGGCCTGGACCGGTGCCGATGCCCGGGTGGTAGTAGCGCAGCTGGTGGTCCTCCGGTGGCAAATTTTCACCGCGCGCCGTGTCAGAAGCCCGGTTGCCGGCCACATCGGCAAGGATGTGCCTGTGCAATGGTGCCGCCGAGGGAAAAGACCGAGACGGTCCGCGGCGCTGGGCTGCCTGTCACCTGCCCGACCCTAGCCGCCGACTGCTGGCTCGTGATGCAGGGAAGCAACGTACCGGCAGGCCGCGTCGACACCATCGGTTGAGAGCAGACGGCTTCGGGGTCGCGCGAAGTCCCGGCAAGTGTCGTCGGCTAGTGCACTGCAACGGCTCGTCAGCCAAGCCCAGTTGATGCCGAGGTAGTCGGCAGGCGCGGCCAGTCGAGCGGCTGGGTGGGCCGCGTCGCTGAGTCCATGTGCTCCGGCGTGTCCGATGACGTCGCCGAATGCCTGTATCACGGAGGTGGACCGAGTCTTATCGACGTGCCAACGTCCGTCCATGCGTACCCAGTTCGCGATCACGGCTTCTGAACCAGTTGCGAGAGCGAAACCGTCCATCTGGGACAACGCGGGGTCCGGACAGAATTGTGTGTGAATGCCAAGTGATTCCATCAGTGCTGCAGCGAGTAGAAGTAAGACGCGCTCGCTAAGGCGCGAGTCAAGCACTGACGAGCACAGACTACCTACGGGCGCTGGGTGGTGCGGACACTTCCCAGGCGCGGGCGTAACGGCGTGCGCCCGGGTGGTTGGCATCGCGGCTGCGGTAGACGACGTAGGGACGGGTCAGATAGCCCAGCGGTGCGCTGAAGACGTGCACCAAGCGGGTGTAGGGCCAGAGGCCCAGCAAGGCGAGCACGACCAGATTGTGGATCTGGAAACTGACCGGGGTGCCTGCCATCAACTCAGGTTGCGGGTGAATGGTGAACAGGCTGCGGAACCAGGGCGACACCGTCGCCCGGTAGTCGTAGCCGCCGCCGATCAGGTTGCTGCCCACGGTGTTCAGCATCCCGGTGCCGATCGCGGCGCTCAGCAGCAGGTACATGCCCTTATCGATGGTGGTGGTGGCCTTGCGCACCGCCGGCACGGTGCTCCGCCGATATAGCAGGATCCCCAAGCCGGCGACCGTGGCCAGGCCGGCCAGTGTGCCGAAGGACACCGACAGCAGGTGATACGCCTGCTCCGACACCCCGGCAGCCGCAGTCCAGCTCGCGGGGATGGCGATGCCCAGGACGTGCCCACCGAGCACCGCCAGCAGCCCGAAGTGGAACAACGGGCTGCCCCACCGCAGCAGGTGGCTCTCGTAAAGCTGGGAGGAGCGGGTGGTCCAGCCGAACTGGTCGTGCCGGTAGCGCCAGATGTGGCCGAGCAGGAACGAGGTGAACGCCACGTACGGCACCGTCACCCACAGCAGCCCGGTCACCGGCGTCCCTCCAGCTCCGGCAGCATCGGGTCGACGCCGAAGGGCTCCAGGCCCACCTCTTCCTCTGGTGGCCCCTGCGCAGCCAGCTCGGCGACCCGACGCCGATCAGCCACGTTGAGCTCCGGAAGGGTGGCACACACCGCGTCAAGCACCACCCGATAAGGTGACCCGATCTCGTGCAGGGACAGCCTGAGCAGTTCCACCACTGGCCGGTACTCGACCAGCAGCCGCCGGCCGACCACCGGGTCAACGGTCGCGGCGAACTCCAGCACCACCGCCAGATGGTCCGGCAACTCGTCCTCGCCCAGGGTGACACCCGCCGCACGGTAGGCGTGCTTGAACCGCAGCAGCGCCATGCCACGTTTGCGCGTGTCGCCATAGGCGTAGTAGCTCAGATGCAGGCAATGGCGACGTCGCAGATCGAAGGTCTCCACGTAGTGCCCGGCCAGCTCGATCGGTGGGCTCCGCCGGGACTCCGCCAGGAACGACACCAGGGCGGGTCCCGCTGGCGCGGGCAGCGACATGGCCACCGCGTGCAACTCGTTGAGCATGTCCAGGGTCTGCTGGGTCGGATAGTCCAGCAGCAGCGCGGCGATCCGCCACACCACGCGCTGATCCCGTGGTGCGAGCTCGCCGGTGGGTGCCTCGGCTTTGCGCCGCCCCAGCCAGGCCACACTCATCGGGTGCGCTCCGCGACAGGCTCCGCGCCGTTGGTCGCCGACCCATGGGAGATCTGCCCATTGGAAACCGGCCCATTGGAAATCGGTACAGCGGGGAACAGACCGTTCGTGCTCTTGCCATCCCAGTTGAGCAGGTTGATCCGGCGCGCCTTGTCCGCTGGCGCCGCGGCACCGTTGGTATCGGACGGGTGCGCGGTGAGGTGGAACTTGCCGTCCATGACATCGAACGCGGTCATTCCTGGGCTACCGTCGGAGTCCAGGCTGCACCCAGTCGCCAGGGCGTCCAGCCGGTGCGCATCCGCGCCGGCCGCACTGGGGATGACGTAGCGATGCTCGTACTTGGCGATGGCCAGCAGCCGGTACATCGCTTCGATTTCGGTCGGCGTCAGGCGCACCGACTCGGCGATCTCCGGGGCGACCGGCTCTCCGAGATTGACCCGACGCATGTGCGCGCGCATCGCCGCCAGCCGCCGCAGCGCGGCACGCACCGGCCCAACATCGCCTGCGGTGAACAGCTCGGCCAAGTACTCCACGGGGATGCGTAGCGCGTCGATCGCGCCGAAGAGGTTGTCGGCGTTCTCGCCGTCATGTCCGGTGCCGGCCAGTGCGTCCACCACCGGAGACAGCGGCGGCACGTACCAGACCATCGGCATCGTGCGGTATTCCGGGTGCAGCGGCAGCGCCACCTGGTAGTCCACGATCAGCTGATACACCGGGGATACCTGCGCCGCCTCGATCCACTCCTGGGAGATCCCGGCTCGCTCGGCTTCGGCCACCACCCGCGGGTCATGCGGGTTGAGGAACACGCCCAGCTGCGCCGGATAGAGGTCCCTTTCGTCGGGCACCGACGCTGCGGCCAGCACCGCGTCCGCGTCGTAGAACACCACACCGATATAGCGCAGCCGCCCGACGCAGGTTTCCGCGCAGACCGTAGGAATGCCCACCTCCACCCGCGGATAGCAGAACGTGCACTTCTCCGCTTTGCCGGTCTTGTGGTTGAAGTAGATCTTCTTGTACGGGCACCCCGTGACACACTGCCGCCAACCGCGACAGCGATCCTGGTCGACCAGCACGATGCCGTCCTCGCTGCGCTTGTAGACCGCACCGGACGGACAGGATGCCGAACAGGACGGGTTGAGGCAGTGCTCGCAGATCCGCGGCAGGTAGAACATGAACGTCTGCTCAAACTCCAGCTTCACCTGCGCGGAGAGCTTGGCCAGCACCGGGTCGCGGCTGACCTGCTGGGGGCCGCCGCCCAGATCGTCGTCCCAGTTGGCGCCCCAGGTGACGGCGGTGTCCTCGCCGGTGATCAGCGACTTGGGTCGGGCCACCGGCGTGGTGTCCATCGCCGGTGCGGACAACAGATTGTCGTAGTCGTAGGTCCACGGCTCGTAGTAGTCGGCCACCGTCGGCAGGTCGGGATTGGCGAAGATGTTCAGCAGCCGCTTGAACCGTGAGCCTGAGCGCAACGTGAGCCGGCCACGCTTGGTCAGCGTCCAACCGCCCTTCCACCGCTGCTGGTCCTGATACTGCCGCGGATACCCCTGCCCCGGTCTGGTCTCGACGTTGTTGAACCACGCGTACTCGACGCCGGTCCGGTTGGTCCACGCCTGTTTGCAGGTGACGCTGCAGGTGTGGCAGCCGATGCACTTGTCCAGGTTCATCACCATGGCGAGCTGGGCCATGAGCTTCATCAGTAGGTCACCTCCTGGCTGCGGCGACGGATGGTGGTGACCTCGTCACGCTGGTTGCCGGTGGGGCCGTGGTAATTCATCGCAAACGACTGCTGGGCGTAGCCGCCGATCAGGTGCGTCGGCTTGATCATCAGCCGGGTCAGCGCGTTGTGGATGCCGCCGCGCTTACCGGTCTTCTCAATGCGTGGCACGTCCACCGCGCGGTCCTGGGCGTGGTACATGAACACGGTGCCCTCGGGCATCCGATGGCTGACGATCGCCCGTGCGACCACCACGCCGTTGCGGTTAACCGCCTCGATCCACTCGTTGTCCGCAACGCCGATCTTGGCGGCGTCCAGGTCGGACATCCAGATGGTCTGCCCGCCGCGGGACAGCGTGAGCATGTGCAGGTTGTCCTGGTAGGAGGAGTGGATGGACCACTTCGAGTGCGGAGTGAGATACCGGACCGTGATCGACCGATGACCGTTGAGACCAGCTGCCCCCACGGGAGGCTCGCCGCGGTGTCCGACGTTCGGCTCGCCGAATAATGCGGTCATATCCAGCGGTGGCCGGAAGATCGGCATCTGCTCGCCGAGCTCGGCCATCCAGTCGTGGTCGAGGTAGAAATGCTGCCGGCCGGTTAGGGTGTGCCACGGCTTGAGCCGCTCGGTGTTGATGGTGCACGGGGCGTAGCGCCGGCCGCCGGTCTCGCTGCCCGACCATTCCGGTGATGTGATCACCGGCACTGGCCGGGCCTGGGTGTCGGCGAAGGTGACCCGCTTGCCCTCGCTCTCCGCGGCGAGGTCGGCGAGCGTGGTGCCGGTGCGCCGTTCCAGGGCGCGGAAGCCCTCGGTGGCCAGCCGTCCGTTCGTGGTGCCCGACAGCGCCAGGATAGCCTCGCAGGCGTGGGTGTCCTTGGCCAGCGACGGCCGCCCGGCAGCGGTCCCGGAGATGACCGCGCCGTTGACCGCCTTGAGGTAGTTGACCTCGGCCTCTGGATGGACGGTGACACCCTTGGTGGTCAGGCCGACGCGCTCCACCAGCGGGCCGAGCGCGGCCATCTTGTCCCCGATCGCCGGGTAGTCGCGTTCCACCACGACGATCCGCGGCATGGTCTTGCCGGGTATCGGTTCGCACTCGCCGGCTTTCCAGTCCAGCACCCGGCCGCTGGGCTGTGCGGTGGCGTCGGCAGTGTCGTGCTGCAGCGGCATGGCCACGATGTCCTTGCGCCTGCCGAGGTGTTTCTCGGCCAGCCAGGAAAAGCCCCGGGCGATCCGGTGAAACGCCTCGAAGTCGGTCTTGGCCTCCCATTGCGGGGAGATCGCCGGGGAGAAGGCGTGCACGTAGGGGTGCATGTCGGTGCTGGACAGGTCGTACTTCTCATACCAGGTGGCGGCCGGCAGCACGATGTCGGAGAACAGCGTGGTGCTGGTCATCCGGAAGTCCAGCGACAGCAGCAGGTCGAGCTTGCCGACCGGGGCCTCGTCCCGCCAGGTGAGCTCGAGTGGGCGCACTCCATTGCGGTCGGAGGCCTGCAGGTGGCAATCGGTACCGAGCAGATGGCGCAGGAAGTACTCGTTGCCTTTGGCTGAGGAGCCGAGCAGGTTGGCCCGCCACACGGTCAGGCACCGCGGGAAGTTCTCCGGCGCGTCCGGGTCCTCGCAGGCAAATCGCAGGTGCCCAGTGGACACTCCGTCGACGACGTGCTGGCCGGCGTCCTTGCCCAGGCGCTCCGCCTCGTCGGCCAGATCCAGCGGGTTGCGGTTGAATGTCGGGTAACTGGGCATCCAACCCAGCCGGCTGGCCAGGGCGATGTTGTCCGCCGCGGTGCGCCCGGCGAAGCGTCCTTGTGCCAGCGGTGAGGCCATCACCTCAGCGGTGAACGGGTCGTAGCGCCACTGGTCGGTAGCCAGGTACCAGTACACAGTGCCCTGCATCTGCCGCGGCGGGCGCTGCCAGTCCAGGCCGAAAGCCAGCGTCGACCAGCCGGTGATCGGCCGGCACTTCTCCTGACCGACGTAGTGTGCCCAGCCGCCGCCGTTGACTCCCTGGCAGCCGGTGAGGATCACCAGCGCCAGGAACGACCGGTAGGTCTGGTCAGAGTGGAACCAGTGGTTGGTGCCCGCACCCATCAGGATCATCGACCGGCCGCCGGAGCGCTCGGCGTTGCTGGCGAACTCCCGGCCGATCCGCTGCGCCGTGGTCGCCGGCACCCCGGTGATCGGCTCCTGCCAGGCCGGGGTGTATGGCTGTTCGGCGTCGTCGTAGCCACTAGGCCAGGTGCCTGGCAGGCCTGGCCGGTGCACCCCGTACTGGGCCAGCAGGAGATCGAACACCGTGGTGACCAGCTTGCCGGCGAGGGTCCGGGTCGGCACCCCGCGGCGCAGCACCTCGGGTTCAGCGGTGTCGAACCGGGGAAGGTAAATCTCTGTCACGTCGCCGCTGCCATAGATGGTCAGCAACGGATCCACCTTGTGCAGGTCGAGGTTCCAGCGTCCTTTTCCGGAGCGGGTGAACCGGTGACCCAGCGAACCGTTCGGGACCACTAGTTCACCGGTGGCTGCGTCCAGCAGCACGGTTTTGGACTCGGCGCCCTCGCCGGTATCGCCCAGATCGGCTGCGGTGAGGAACTTGCCAGGAAGGTATGCCTCCCCTCGCTTATCGAGGGCGACCAGGAATGGCAGATCGGTGAAGCGCTTGACGTAGTCGGTGAATCGCGGCGTCTGCCGGTCGACGAAGAATTCTTTGAGGATCACGTGGCCCATGGACATTGCCAGCGCGGCATCGGTGCCTGGCCGTGCCGGCAACCATTCATCGGCGAACTTCGTGTGGTCGCCGTAGTCCGGCGACACCACCACCACCTTCTGACCCCGGTACCGGGCCTCGGTCATGTAGTGGGCGTCCGGGGTGCGGGTGACCGGGACGTTGGAGCCCCACATGATCAGGTAGCCGGCATCGAACCAGTCAGCGGACTCGGGTACGTCGGTCTGGTCGCCGAATACCTGCGGGGAAGCCACCGGAAGATCGGCGTACCAGTCGTAGAATGACAGCATCGCGCCGCCGATCAGCGAGATGAATCGGGCCCCGGCGGCGTGACTGACCATGGACATCGCCGGAATCGGTGAGAACCCGGCGACCCGGTCGGGACCGTAACGTTTGATCGTGTGCACATGTGCGGCCGCGACGATCTCGACAGCCTCCCACCACTCGGCGCGGACGAAACCGCCCATGCCGCGCACTGCCTTGTACCGGCGGGCCTTCTCGGGATCGTCGACCACATCGGCCCACGCCAGGACCGGATCCTTGAGCCGCTGCTTCGCCTCCCGGTACAACTGGAGCAGCGTGCCACGTACATACGGGTAACGCACCCTGGCCGGCGAGTAAGTGTACCAGGAGAACGACGCACCCCGTGGGCAACCGCGGGGCTCATACTCGGGCTTGTCCGGGCCGATCGACGGGTAATCGGTCTGCTGCGCCTCCCAGGTGATAATCCCGTCCTTGACGTAGATCTTCCACGAACATGAACCGGTGCAGTTCACCCCGTGAGTCGAGCGCACCACCTTGTCATACGCCCAT
This sequence comes from Pseudonocardiales bacterium, assembly GCA_019240665.1. Taxonomy (GTDB): domain Bacteria; phylum Actinomycetota; class Actinomycetes; order Mycobacteriales; family Pseudonocardiaceae. Next base: position 7,409 of record JAFAXZ010000237.1, read on the forward strand.
CGGTCACGGTAGAACACGTCAGCTGACCGGCCGCCGATCTGGTGTACTGTACGCAGATCGGCTGAGGCCTCCCCGCGCTGGAAATGCCTGCCGATGCGGAGCAGCGAATCAGTGAAACTGGTGTCCATGCCGACCGTTGCGCTACTATCGGGGGTATCGAGCACGGATGCCACCTCTTCGGGTGAGAATTCACGTTCGCGGGGCTAGCTCATTTACCCTAGACGGTGATTTCATAGCCTTCAAGTAAGGACCGCTAGTACTCACATCATCACCGAGGTGACCGTGCGACGTAGGTAACATGACGTTCATATTCTCGGTCCGTCGGGCAACGTTCAGTCAGCCCCGGGAGCTGCGATAACGCGCCCAGCTCCGCGAGTCTCCCATGTCTAGGGAGGGCATGGGCCAGGCGCGAGTAACAGCTCTGTCTCGCACAGTTTTCGACTGGTTTACATACCGTAACATGCCAGTTACTTCGCGCCGGGTGATCGATACTCCCCGGGGGTGGCAGAAGGTTCGAAGCTCAGGTCAGAGTTATCACCAACGTGTGCCGTGACAGTAGGCAAAGTAGGCGCCCCTTTCACCCGTGTTACTTCGGGAAAGAATCGGGTGGAACGTCGACAACCCGTGCATTGCCGTTTGGAGCCGGATACAGTATTACTGTAAGTTTCGTATACGTGATTCTATTTTGCGTCTCTGTGGTCGCGAATGTTGCGGTCTTGTCGAAACGCTGAAAGGTGCAGGATCGCGTGAACTCCCCACCGTCCCAGTCTGCCCCGCTAGTGAAGAATACGTCGTACGTGCCATCCGGAATATTAGCCATCTGGGCGGTCTCGCCGCGTGCGACATAGAACGACGCTACCACCCTTCCGTCCTGTGAGAGCGTGACAGCGGAGTCGTGGTCTGGGACGTTTTCTGCCGCGATCTCGCCCCTTCCCGAGCCGGGAGCACGCAAGACTGTCCCGTTGTGCTCGTGGCGGTCCGGTAATGGTTCCGGGGCGGGGAGGGCTGCGGTCAGGTCAGCTCCTGCCGGCCCGAGCGTCGGCGCCGCTTGCCGCAGCGCATCGGCTCCGGGTAGGGAGCTGAGGGTGGCCATCACCGATGGTGCGGCGCACAGTTCCCGCGACTGGACCTGGGCACGGACTCCGGAGAGTTGACTTGCGAGCTGATCGAGCGCGGAAACGAGATTTGCCTGTGCGGCGGCGTATTGTGTCGGCGGCACGATAGTGGTGAGTCGCTGCGCGGCAGCGCGGACCGCGGACGCGGCTGAATCGACCTGGCTTGCCAGTGGCTCAAGAGGCGGTGCCGCCCCGATCCCATCGAGCGTCGCTTTCAGCGCGTTCCCGTCTGCCCGTAGCTCGTTCTGGTAGGCCTCCGGCGAGATGGGTGTGGCGTGCAGGGAACCCGGCAGCGTGGCGCAGGCTGCGACCATGATGCCGCAGATCACCGCCGTCGCCAGTCGGGAGGTCAGGCGGCGGATCGCGAGCAGACGAACGTTCCCTCTGGACGTGGTCATGATTATTTCGTAGCGGACTCGCGCCGGGAAGGGTCCCGAACATATTTCGATAGGAAGTCGGCTATGACGGCCGGAGCGCTGATCGCGGATCGCAACCGCCCATGCCGGAGTTGACGTCGAAGGGATCTTCAGATGCAGTCAGGTGGCGTCCAGCTACTTCCTGCCGGTACCGGCAGTCTCGCCCGAGGATTACCGCCCGCACCGCGAGGGACCTTGTTCGCTCTCGGTGAGCGCGGGGGCATCAGCGTGTCCCCTGCCGCCCGGTTCACCGTGATCTTCGGTCGCAATGAGCCCGAGGTACACGTGTGCGTCGGCGAGAACGACCGGCGGGTCAGCCGCCAGCAGGGACAGCTGTACTGCGATGGAAAGCGGTGGACGGTGCGCAACCTCGGCACCGTGCCCATCCGTTTTTCCGACACGCAGCTGCTGCTCAGCGGCCAGGAGGAGCTGCTGCCGGTCGCTTACACGCCGTTGTTCATCCGTACTGAACCCGGCCGGGAACACCTACTGGAAGTGCGCATTGCCGGGTCGTCGCCGAAGCTGTCTACGGCCTGCCATGACCAGACCACACAATCCCCAGCGATCTGGGAGCTATCCGAGCGGGAGCGGCTGGTTCTTGTGGTGCTGGTTCTTGTGGTGCTGGGTCAGCGTTACCTGCGTCATGAGGCCCATCCCGCTCCGTTGTCGTGGAGCCAGGTCGCCGAGCAGTTAGCTGAGCTGCAACCGCAGGTCGGGTGGACCGCCAAGAGCGCCGAGCACGTCGTTGGTGCGGTACGCAGGCGGCTGGCCCGGCGAGAAGTTCGTGGGCTGACCCGCGATGAGGTGGGCGAACCGGTCGGAAATGCGCTCAACCACAACCTCTTGCTCGAACCGTTGCTGTCCACCACCCTGGTTCCCCCGGATTTGCGGCTGGTCGACTAGGCGCCAATTACGGAACCCGATCACCATGGTCATCGATCGTCCCTGTGAGCCACCCACACCAGCCGGTCCGTGATCATCAATGATCCAGGCATAATGATCCAGGCATACTGGTGCCGGTAGCTGCGAGCTGACCGTTGATGGAGGGTGGCGAGCGGGTGGTTCCAGTCGTCGGTACCCAGGTCGCGGGCTATCGCATCGACGCGCTGATCAGTCGTGGTGGCGGAGGCGTCGTATACCGGGCAACGCACCGGCGTCTTGGCCGAACCGTCGCGCTGAAACTGCTGGCTCCTGAGTTGACCGCAGACCCGGAGTTCCAGCGCCGCTTCGAGCGCGAGGCACTGATGGCCAGTGCGCTCGATCACCCACACATCATCTTGTCGAAGGTGGTCTGGTTGAGGGGGGTTGTCGCGGGTGGGTGGGTGCTTGTCGGGGTAAGTCAGCTCGGCTAGCGCGGCGCGTAGATGCCAGGTCAGGTAGCTGGCCAGCATGCAGATCAGCACGTGGGCGCGGACCCGGTCGGACAGGTAGTGGTGGGTGGGGTGCAGGTCCAGATCGTCGGTCTTGATCGAGTGGAAGTCGCGCTCGGGGTGGGCACGATTTGTAGGTCTTGACGGTGGCGGGCGCGTCGAGTGTGTTGGGAGGCACGCTGGTGCGAAGCAGGGAGATGCCCTCGAGCGTGGCCTCCTGACCACATGAACACTGCCCGTGGCACATCGACCCATGGGCAAAATCCCGCCACAACCCGCACCGATCACCGAGCCGACACACCGGGCATTCTGCCTACAATTTCGACGACCCTGGCGCATCCAAACAGGCCAGCATAGAAACACCTACCCGAAAATCACGAAACTTCGGGCTAGTACCGAGCCCACCGGGATAGCAGCGCCAAACCAGCTACCCCTGGCCGGTCTCCACAGCTGTCAAGACGACATGCCAGGGGTACCGTGCTAGATACTTCGAGCCTTGATGCGGCACATGTGGTTCGTAGCCTTCCGGTCCGAGCAGAATTTTTACGCCTGCCGCGCGCAGTTCCTTGACGCTGCGGCCGAAAGCTGGATGTGCCGCCTGGGCCGCGTTCAGAAACGGCAGCGCTGCAAGGGGCAGGCCCAGGCCGATGCCCTCGGTCAGTAGTCCCAGCGCCAGTGTGTCGGATATTCCGGCCGCCCACTTGTTGATGGTATTGAAACTAGCGCCGCCCACGACAATGGCGTCAGCTGGCGGCAACACGTCCGGCGAGCCCGGCTGTTTGTACTCTGACCGGACCGGATAGCCGGTTTGGGTTTCGAGCGCGGGTTGGTCAATGAAGCGCAGCGCCATTGGCGTGGCAATCACGAACGGTCTCCAGTC
>JAFAXZ010000128.1 GCA_019240665.1 Pseudonocardiales bacterium
GGCGACGGAGCAGGCCGTACCCCTCCACCGCCTCCAACAATCCGTACCCGATGGCGATCGCCCCGTCGCGCCGCGCCTGCCGCGACCCGAACCCCGCCAGCCTTGAGATCAGCCGGCCGGTCTCGTTGCGGCTCGGGTCGAGCCCGACCTGCTCAGCGAAGCGTCGTGCGAGATCCGCCCAGTCCGTGTGCACATGGGTCAGCAGGATCAGGCCGACACTGACCAGAAGCGCTGCACGAAGCATCCGCTCCACCGCGAGCACCGGCAACAACCGGCTCTGGTCGTGAGCGCCTTTCTTCCGGGTGGACCGCTGTAGCGCATCAGCCTTACCTGCCTGCTCAGCCGCTGACGCCATGACGACCTCCCCTTCCAGACGGCCACCCAGGCACCGGTGCCGACAACAGCGTGCCATCGGCGGCGTGCCGCAGCGCAGCCAGCCAGGCCGGCGGAACGCTTCCTCGTGATGCGTGGTGACGCTGGGGTTTAAATCCCCCAGCTGCGGGTAGCTCCTCGACGCTACGGGCCACCGACCCACGCACCGCAGCGAGCATCGACCGGGTCGAGGAGATTCCGCGGAGGGCATTGAAGCGCCGGCACGGGGCGCTCCGGGCACGGCGCCCGGCGATGGCCGACGGCCCCGGCACGTACTCAGCAGGGAGGGATCGATGGATGCGCTCGAGCTGTTGAGCCATGATCACCGCATGGTCGAGCAGTTGTTCCGCGACTACCAGGCGTCAGCTTCCGACGCTCAGCGGCGCGGGGTGGTGGAGATCGTGGTGCGTGAGCTGTCCAAACATGCGGCGCTGGAAGAGCTGATGGTGTATCCGCTGGCCAGGAAGGTCCTGCCGGACGGTCAGCAGGAGATCGACGAGCACCTCGCCGAGCACATGAGCGTCAAGAAGACCCTCCTCGCCCTCGACGGGCTCTCCGCCGGTGACGACCGGACGGACGCGCTGATGGCGGACCTGCAGCGGGAGATCGAGCACCACGTGCAGGAGGAGGGCGTGCTGATGCCGAAGCTGCGCGCGGCAGTCGACGAGCAGGCGCTGCAGGAGCTCGGTGCGGAACTCGACAAGGGTAAGCAGACCGCGCCCACCCGGCCGCACCCGCACGCCCCGGACGAGCCGCCGCTGCTCACCCTCGCCGGACCGGTGGCGGCGATCTACGACCGGCTGCGGGACCGGCTGCAGGGCAGGCCCCAAACATGACCACACATGCCAGGACGGAGGGAGTGAGATGACGGCGACAATGCCACAGCCGCACGGCTTTGACGAGATGCACATCCTGTGGATCTCGGAGGGGATGAGCTGTGACGGGGACACGGTCTCGGTGACCGCTGCCTCCCAGCCTCCGATCGAGGACGTGGTCCTGGGGCTGGTGCCCGGATTGCCGACGGTCCACCTGCACAACAAGGTCCTCTCCCCGACGCTGGGCGGTGAGGAGTTCCTGGCTCCGTTCCGGGCGGCCGCCCGGAACGAGCTGGAGCCGTTCATCCTGGTGATCGAGGGCTCCATCCCGAACGAGAACATCAACGGCAACGGATACTGGACATCCTTCGGGAACGATCTGGAGACTGGTGAACCACTCACGCTGAACTGGTGGATCGACCAGCTCGCGCCGAAGGCGTGGGCCGTGGTGGCCATCGGCACCTGCGCGGCCTATGGCGGGATCCATGCGATGGCGGGCAACCCGACCGGCTGCATGGGCCTGGCCGACTACCTGGGCTGGGACTTCAAGTCCAAGGGCGCGCTGCCGATTGTCAACATCCCGGGTTGCCCGGTCCAGCCGGACAACTTCATGGAGACCCTGACCTGGGTGCTCTACCACGCCGCGGGCTCGGCGCCCCCGCCGCCGCTGGACGAGCTACTGCGGCCACAGTGGATCTTCGGCAAGACCGTGCACGAAGGCTGTGACCGGGCCGGCTACTACGAACAGGGTGACTTCGCCAAGGACTACAACTCGCCGAAGTGTCAGGCCAAGGTGGGCTGTTGGGGTCCGGTGGTGAACTGCAACGTGCCCAAACGCGGCTGGATGGGCGGAGTCGGCGGCTGCCCTAACGTCGGCGGGATCTGCATCGCCTGCACGATGCCCGGCTTCCCGGACAAGTTCATGCCGTTCATGGACATGCCCCCCGGCGGGAGCCTCTCCTCAATGATCGTCAAGCCCTACGGGGCGTTCATCCGCCGGATGCGCGGCATCACCAACGCCACGGCGAACCGTGAACCCAAGTGGCGACACAACCGGAAGGCGCTGACCAGCGGCTACAACCCGCGCTGGCGCCCCTGATGCCTGCTCGCAGAGCCGAAGCAGCAACCCGGGGCGGCCGAGCACCCACCACCAGTCGACCAACGAAGAAAGACGCGGACATGACGGCAACCGAGCAGGCCAAAACCAGGCGCAAGCCCGGCCAGATCGTGGAGATGGTGTGGGACCCGATCACTCGCATCATCGGCAACCTGGGGCTCTACACGAAGATCGACTTCGCCAACCGGGAAGTGACTGAGTGTCACAGCACGTCGTCGCTGTTCCGCGGCTATTCAGTGTTCATGAAGGGTAAGGACCCGAGGGACGCCGGCTTCATTACGAGCCGGATCTGCGGTATTTGCGGGGACAACCACACCACGTGCTCGGTCTAGGCGGAGAACACCGAGGCGCCGAGCGCGGTCGTCCACGGCATGCGGACGATCGCCGACATCATGCGCGCGTTCAACCCGTTTGAGGGTGCCGTCTACCAGGAGGCGCTGAAGGTCAGCCGGATCACCCGGGAGATGTTCTGCCTCATGGAGGGCCGGCACGTGCACCCGTCGACCGTCTACCCCGGCGGCGTCGGCACCATGCCTTCACCGTCGCTGTTCACCGACTACCTCGCCCGGCTGCTGCACATTCTCGACTTCGTGAAGAAGGCCGTCGCGCTGAACGACGATGTTTTCAACTTCTGGTATGAGGCCCTGCCCGGCTACGAAGAGGTGGGGCGCCGCCGCGTCCTGCTGGGCTGTTGGGGCGCCTTCCAAGACCCGAACGTGGTGGACTACCGCTACGAGCACATGACCGACTGGGGCCGAGCGATGTACGTGACGCCCGGGGTCGTGGTCGATGGAAAACTCCTCACGACCGATCTGGTGGAGATCAACCTGGGGATCCGGATCCTGCTCGGCAGCTCCTACTACCAGGACTGGGTCAACGAGAAGCCCTTCGTCACGCACGATCCCCTGGGCAACCCGGTCGATATGCGGCACCCGTGGAACCAGACGACGCTGCCCGAGCCGCAGA
>JAFAXZ010000072.1 GCA_019240665.1 Pseudonocardiales bacterium
GTCCGCCCGGGAGATCTGACCGACGAGGTGCACCCGGTCGCGCACTCCGTAGGCCTGCGCGAGGGCCGCCAACCTCGCCAGCTCCGCGTCGGCGATCGCGTCCCCGCCGCCCGCGATGACCAGCTCCGCGCCGGGCACCTCGGGCAGTGCGCGAAGTGTGGTCTCGACGCCCTTGCGTTCGACCAGCCGCCCGAGGGACAGGATGCGGTGCTGGCTGCCCCGCGTCGCCCGTGGCCCGTTCGGGGTGAACCGGTCGAGGTCGACCCCGCACGGCACCACGGCGACCCGCTGCGCCGGCACGCCCAAGGCAGCGAGCTCGCTCACTTCGTCCGAGCAGGTCGCCACGATCAGCGCCGCGTCGCGCGCCAGTCCGGCCTCCAGCCGTAATCGCGACGGCGGACTGGGATCTGACACACCCTGGTGTCGCCGTTTGACGATGCCGAGCGCGTGGAAAGTCTGCAGCACAGGGATGCCGGTGCCGTGGGCGCCGCGATGAGCAGCCAACCCGCTCATCCAGAAGTGCGCGTGCACCACGTCTGGCGGCTCCGCCAGCCACCGCTGCGCGAGGTGATCACCGAACTCGGGTATATAGGGCAGTAACATGTCCTTGGGCACGCTGCTGGCAGGTCCGGCGGGTACGTGCTCGACGGTGACCCCGGGACCTGTACGGACCCGGTCGGGCAGCGCGGAGTCGTCGCGGCGGGTATACACGGTCACGTGGTGCCCGCGCTCGCCCAGCGCCCGTGCGAGCTCCGCGACGTGCACGTTCTGCCCACCCGAGTCGGCCCCACCGATCGCCGCGAGCGGGCTGGCGTGCTCGGAGATCAGGTCGATCCTCATCGGCGCACCTCCTTCAGCAGCTGGTCCCAGTCGGTAATGAACCGGTCGAGCGAGTACCTCCGGCAGGCGGCGGCTCTGGCCGCCAGGCCGATGTGGCGGGCCAGATCACGGTCGGCGACCAAGGTGCGCAGCGCCTCGGCGAGCAGGTCGACCCGGGTGGACACCACCCCCGCGTCCGGGGGCACCGCTTCCAGGGCCTCGGTGGTCGCCAGCGCGACCACCGGCATGCCCAGGTACATGGCCTCGAGCAGGGACAGGCCCAGCGAGGTCCAACGGATCGGGTGCAGGTACACCCGGCGTCGGGCAAGCTCGGCGTGCATCCGCGCCTGCGGAAGATCCTCAAACGTCGCGATCTGGCCGTGTCGTGGCAGCTTGGAGACTTCCATGCCGAACACGTCCAGCGGTGCTTGGACGGCGAAGCGGGGCAGCAGGTCGGTCCCCGTGACTCGCCCTCGGCGGACCGGTTCGTTGATCACCACTCCGGTGCGCGGAACCTCCCCGGTGTAGCGGTAGCCAGGGTCGGGAATGCCGTGCTCGATCACCAGGGTCGGCGCCTGGCCGCAGTCCCACAACAGCTCGTTAAACGGCGTGACGTGCACGACCGGGATGTCGGATCGATCGGCCATCGGATGCCGCGTGTTGGGCACATCGCTGCGTGGGGTGTTGTGCTCGACGTACACTGCGGGCACCTCGCGCCCGGGCCGGCGACGCAGCCATTGCTCGGTGAGTTCCAGCTCCTGCGGGCGCTGCAACACGACGACGTCGACATGCGCGTCGGCCAGCGCCGCGGCAGGGATCTCGACTGCACTCGGCGACCAGTCGAAGGTGCGCGCCCGACCACGACCGTCGGCGTTGCGGTTCGGCGTCACCGGCACCAGGTAGGTGTGTGGCCCCTGGACGAACGCGGTGCTCCACGAGCCGTGGACATGCCAGTGCAGGACCCTCATGTCAGCGCTCGCCTGTGGATCTCATGGGGGCCCCTACCAGCGAGCCGACCGCCGCGACGACGTCGGCTGGACCTACCCCGGACAGGCACGGGTGACCGGGCACGGGGCAGTGCCGCGCGCGGCTGTCCCGGCAGGGCGCGTGCTGATCACCGAGCAGCACCGTCGGCACCCCGTAGGGGGCCCACCGGGCGGCCGGCACCACCGGAGCGAACAGCGACACCACGGGCGTGCCCACCGCGGCGGCCAGGTGCGCCGGCCCGGTGTTGCCGGCGACGGCCACGCAGGCGCCGTCAAGCACGGCGGCCAACGTGCGCAGATTGGTGCGGCCGCCCAGATCGACGCCGGTATTACCGGCGACCTCTGCGGTGAGGTGCCGCTCGCGGGCTGAGCCAGTGACAACGACCCGGTGCCCCGCGGCGGCCAGGGCGCGGACGGCCTGCGCGCAGTGCTGCGTGGGCCACTCCCGGGCCGGGGCTGAGGCGCCCGGATGCACCACGACGTACCCAGGCCCTCCGGTGAGGGGCTTGACCTGGGGCAGTGGCCGGCGCACCGCGAGCCGCCCATCGTCCCCGGCTGGCAGCCGGTAGCCGGCGGCACCGGCCAGCCCCAGCGCCCGGTGCGCTTCCGGCGGGTCACCGTCGACGTGGTGGCGCAGATCGAGTAGTGAACCAGGATAATCCTCGCTGATCGCGCCGATCCAGCCGACTCCCGCAAGCCGCAGCAGCAGCGCTAAGGGGAGCGGGGACTGGTGGAAAGAGGTGAGCAGCAGGGCCCCGTGAGGCGCCTGCGCGCGCACCGCGTTCTGTAGTGCGGCGACGTGTTCGGCCGTGATGGGAGCGGGATCGGGATCAATCCAGGGTGCGCACCACTCGATGACCCCGTCGACTCCGGGGAGCAGCTCCGCGGCCGCACTCCCGTGCGGGCCCGTGAGCATCACCACCTTGTCGACGTGCGCGGCGACCGCTCGGACCGCAGGCCCGGCCAGCAGCACATCCCCGGCGTTGTCCAACCGGGCGATCAGCACGGTGCCCGCCATCGGCGCCGTACTTCCAGGGCCAGCGTTCGCGGAGCCGGTGCTGAGGGCGCCGGCGTTCATGAGGCCCGCCCCGACAGGGCGAGTTCAACCGCCGCGGCGACGTCCGATGCCACCTCGGTGGCGGCCTGGATCTCCTGGCGCAGGGTGCGGCCAGTAGGCACCAGAATTCCCCGGGCACCGGCCGCGGCGGCAGCGGTGACATCCGCGCCGGTGTCCCCGATGACCACGCAACGGTTCACCGGCACGCCCAACTGCGCGGCGGCGTCTTTCACCAGGCCTGGCGCTGGCTTGCGGCAGCCGCAGTCGTCGTCCTCACCGTGCCGGCAGATGCTCCAGACGTCGAACGGGCCCAGCAGCTCGGACACCCTGGTGTTCACCCGCTCCAGCTGCTCGGGACTGATCAGTCCTCGGGCCATGCCGGACTGGTTGGTCACCACGCCGACCGGGATACCGACGTCGCGGAGCCGGTCCAGCGCCGCGCGTGCACCAGGCACGGGCCGTACCGCGGCGGGGTCGGTATTGTAGGGCACATCGTGGACGAGCGTGTCGTCGCGGTCGAACAGCACCGCGGCGGGAACGGCGGTGGCCGGCGACACCCGCCGCCAGCGCAGTTCCCCGGCCAGCCGGTGCCAGCACGCCACCGGTGGGATAGCGATGCTGGTGGCCAGCATCCGGCCGATCTCTTCCGTGCTGCGCGGGCCCGGCAGGATCCGGTGCAGGGCGAACTCCGCGGTCAGCACGGTCCAGGCGAGACCCGCCGCAGTGGCGACCCGCGGATGCCGCCGAGCTGCGGCACCGAGCGCGATGGCGGCGGCTGTGGTGGTCAGCCCATGCCGCCGAAGCCGGCCAGGGCTGTCCCCGATCCGCCCGCGCCAGCCGAGCCCGTGCCGACGCCGCATGAGGGCGTCGTCGGCGTTGCCGCGTTGCGCGCGCACGCTGGCCAGCGGTCCCGACGGGTGCACCGGGTGTACCGTGCGCCGCCGCCCTTCAACGATGCGGTAGCCGGCGGCGACCACCCGCAGCGCCAGATCCGCGTCTTCGCGGTAGGCCCGGCCGAAGCGCTCGTCGAACCCCCCGACGCGCTGCAGCGCCGCGCGGCAGTAGGCCATGTCCGCCGTGATCCACCGTGCGCTGGCCAGGCCGGCGGTGCCGCGTTCGGAGTCAGTGGGGCGCCGGTCGGTGGACAGGGGCACCTCAATCCGGCCCTGGCTGGCGCCCACGTCCGGTGCGAGTCCATGCAGGTCCTGCGCCAGCTGCGCGGGCCAGTCAGGTCCGGGCACGACGTCGTCATCGAGGAAGGCGACCCACTCGGTGTCCACCGCGCGCCAACCGACGTTGCGGGCAGCAGCCGGTCCACGTCCCCCGGAGCGCAGCACCCGCACCGAAGCGCCGACTGCGAGCGGCTCGGTGGGTGCTGGGCGATCGTCGATGACGACGATCGCTGGTGCGTGGCTGTGCTCCCGGCCAGCGCGCTGGAGCTCTGCATCGCTCCTCGTGAGCCGCGTCAGCAGCACTTGCAGGCTGGGCCGCCCGATTGTGGGGATCACCACGGCGTAGCTCATCGGGTGAGCTCCGAACGGCGCAGCAGGAAAGGCCCCAGGGCAAGCACGTCGACCGGGGCCGACCCGAAGCACTCCAGCGCGTCGCGCGGGTCGTCCACCATGGGCCGCCCGGCAGTGTTCAGGCTGGTGTTCACCACCGTGGGCAGTCCGGTCAGCTCGGCGAAGCGGTCCAGCAGCCGGGCCAGCATCGGCTCAGTATCGCGGTCCACCGTCTGGATGCGCGCAGTGCCGTCAACGTGTACCACCGCCGGGATGCGGTCGCGCCACTGGGGCGCCACGTCGTGCACGAAGAGCATGTACGGGCTGGGAATGGGGCCACGGCCGAACAGTTCACCGGCGCGATCGGTGAGCACCATCGGTGCGACCGGCCGGAACTGCTCGCGTCCCTTGACGGCGTTGAGCCGGTCGAGATTCTGGGCGTGCCCCGGGTGGGCGAGCAACGACCGGCGACCCAGCGCGCGCGGGCCGAACTCGCTGCGTCCCTGAAACCAGGCCACGATCGCGTCGGCGGCCAATGCGTCGGCGGCAGCGGTGGCCACATCCGGCGGACGCTCGTAGCGAACGTGGGCAGAGTCCAGCCAGCTGGCGAGGTCGTCGTCCGCGAAGCCGCGGCCGAGGTCAGCGCCTGGCATCGGGGCGGCCGGCTCGCCGAAGACCTGCGCGAGGTGCAACGCCCCACCCAGCGCGGTGCCCGCATCGCCTGCGGCGGGCTGCACCCACAGCTCGTCGAAGGGTCCCTCGGCGGCGAGCCGGGTGTTGGCGACGCAGTTCAGCGCGACCCCGCCGGCCATGCTGAGCCGCCGCTCGCCGGTGTGCCGGTGCAGCCACCACGCCAGTTCCAGCAGCATCTCCTCCAGGCGTGCCTGCACGGCGGCGGCAAGTTCCACGTGCTCGGGCTGCAGCTCACCGCCGGGCGCTCGCCGCTTCGCCAGCTCGGACCAGTCGATGGGCGCCACGACGAACCCGCCGTCACCCGTGGCCTGAACGAGCTCCCGTAGCGTCGGCAGCAGCCGCGGCTCGGTGGCCTGCTGCCGGCCGTAGGAGGCCAGCGCCATCACCTTGTACTCGTCTGACGAGCGCAAGAAACCCAGGTGTTCGGTGACCTCCTCATACATCAGGCCCAGTGAATGCGGAAGCTCCTGGCTGGCCAGCACCTCCAGCTCGCCGTCGCGATAGCGGCCGCCCAGGTAGGAGGTGGCCTCCCCGCGTCCGTCGGCGACCAGCACCGCGGAATCACGGAACGGCGCGGCGAGGCCGGCGGAGGCGGCATGTGCGATGTGGTGCGGCACGAAGTGCACGACCGCTGGGTCCAGTCCGGGTAGCGCGGTGGCCAGGAAGAGCGGTGCCCGGCGGGCGTAGGTAGTGCGTAGGTCCTCCCACCGCTCGTCCAGCCCGTCGAGATCCGGCTGTACCAGTGCTGGGTCATAGGAATAGGCGACAGCATCGAGGTCCTCGGGACTGATGCCCGCGGTCTCCAGGCACCAGCGAGCGGACAATTCAGGCAGCTCCCACGCGGAGAACGGCACCGGCCGCTTACCGTGCTTGCGGCGACTGAATCGCTCTTCCTCTGCGGCGGCCGCGATGTCCCCGTCGATGACCAACGCTGCGGCCGGATCATGGAAGATCGCATTGATGCCCAGGATGCGCACGCCGATACCCCCAAGCACACAGGTGGCGCGCAGCCACCCCTGGCCCCTCGTAAACCTTCTCGTAACCTCCCATCTTCTCGTACCCCCTGACGCGCTTCCTGAAACGTCCTTCCGAGCCCGTCAGGTATAACGCCGGCCGTTACCCGGGCGTGTCTCCCTGACACGGTCGCAGCGGGAGGGCTGCGAGGGGGGCGGGGCGTCGCGTGGGGGCGGCGTGGGCCAGAGTGGCGGTGGCTAGCTGCGAGCGGAACCAGGCGATGGTGCGGGCCAGCCCATCCCGGAGCTGGACTGTTGGCTCCCAGCCGAGGAGCTCCTGAGCCAACGTGGTGTCTGGGCGGCGCACTCGCGGATCGTCGACTGGGCGCTCGATGTGCCGGATCGACCCGGGCAACCCGCTGAGTTCGATGATTGTCCTGGCCAACTCGGCCACCGGGAGTTCCAGCGGACCACCGATGTTCACCGGGCCCGGTGCGTCCGACTCGGCCAGCGCGAGGATACCCCGAATGGTGTCATCGACGTAGCACACCGAACGCGTCTGGCTGCCATCACCGGTGACGGACAGCGGCTCCCCAACTAGCGCTTGGCGGATAAAAGTCGGGATGGCCCGTCCGTCGTCCGGACGCATCCGGGGACCGTAGGTGTTGAAGATCCGCACTATCGTGGTGTCCGTCCCACGGGACATCCGGTAGGCGGTGGTGAGCGCCTCGGCGTAGCGCTTCGCCTCGTCGTATACGCTACGCGGGCCGACGGGGTTGACATTGCCCCAGTATTGCTCGGACTGCGGGTGCTGCTGCGGATCGCCGTAGACCTCACTGGTCGAGGCCAGCACGAACCGCGCACCCTTCTCCCCGGCCAGGCCCAGCACGTGCAGAGTGCCAAGACTGCCCACTTTGAGCGTCTCGATGGGCAGCCGGAGGTAATCGGCGGGGGAGGCCGCCGAGGCCAGGTGCAGCACCAGGTCCACCGGGCCCGGTACGTGCACGAAGTCCGTCACATCGCATTTGATCAGCCGAAACCTTGGCTCGCCGATTAAATGGGCGATATTAGCCGGCGTGCCGGTGAGAAAATTGTCCAAGCAGATGACGCTGATGCCGTGGCGCAGCAACTGTTCACACAGATGCGATCCGAGAAAACCGGCACCACCAGTGACCACCGCCCTGCTGAACCTGGTGCTCACTGCTCTGAGCTACCCCGGCGCACCGGCCCCAAACCTGGCGCGGGCGTTTTCCGGGTGTGAATGGTGGGTAACGGGTGTGAATGGCGGGTAAGGAGTGTGTCGTGCGAGTCCAGGTGCTGGCCGTGGTACGTCGATGAGGGATATGTCGGTGAGCGGCAGGGTCACCGTGGTCATTGCCACCCGCGACCGGCGCCAGGAGTTAATCCGCACCCTGGGGCACCTGCAGGAGCTTATCCCGCCGCCACCCGTGGTCGTGGTGGACAACGGTTCGACCGACGGCACGGCTCAGGCGGTGCGCGAGCAGTTCACTGGGGTAATGGTGCTGGCGCTGCGGCGCAACTACGGAGCCCCGGCACGCAATCTCGGCGTCCTGGTGTCCCGCACTCCCTACGTCGCCTTCAGCGACGACGCCTCCTCGTGGGCTCCTGGCGCGCTGCAGCGGGCCGCGGCGGCTCTGGACAGCTACCCGCGTCTCGGCTTGGTGGCCGCCCGTACCCTGGTTGGTCCCGCGGAGCGTCCTGACCCGGTGAACCCACTGATGGCCGACAGCCCACTACCCCGTTCCCCGGATGCCCCCGGACCGTCCGTGCTGGGGTTTCTGGCGTGCTCGGCGGTGCTTCGTAGGCGAGCATTCTGTGAGGTCGGCGGGTTCAGCAGTCTGCTGTTCTTCGTGGGGGAGGAGCGGCTGCTGTGCTACGACCTGGCGACGGCCGGATGGGAACGGGCATACCTCGACGACGTCGTCGCACACCACCATCCCTGCGCGCACCGGCCCGATCCTGAGCATCGCCGGGTAGCCGAGCTGCGCAACGCCCTGCTCACCGCCGTGCTGCGCCGGCCGCTGCGGGTGGTGTTTGCCGCAGCGGCCGCGCTCGCGCAGGACTCGGTGCACGATACGGCCGCCCGCAGAGCGTTGCGCGAGGCGCTGGTCCGGCTCCCGACGGCGCTGCGGCAGCGCGCGCTACTGCCTGCTCCCGTGGAGGAGCAGGTCCGCATGCTGGAAGACGGTGCCCGATGACGTCGCGTCGGGTCACTGTTGTGATCATCACCCGGAACCGCAAAGCGGAGCTGTTGCGCACCGTGGAGCACATGACCGCACTGCCCGACCGGGCCCCTGTGGTGGTCGTCGACAACGGCTCGGCCGATCATACCGCCGATGCGGTCACCGCGCGGTTCGGCCAGGTGACCCTGCTGCGCAGCGAGCGGAACCTGGGCGCCCTGGGCCGCAATCTGGCGGTACGGGACATTGCCACGCCGTACGTGGCGTTCTGCGACGATGACACCCGGTGGCAGCCCGGCGCGCTGACCCGCGCTGCCGACCTGCTCGACGCCCACCCGGGGCTGGCGTCGGTGACCGGCCGGATCTTGGTCGCGCCAGCGATGGTCGAGGACCCCATCACTCCTGAGCTACGGGACTCGCCGGTGCCTGGCCCAGCATGGCTGCCCGGCCCGGCTCTGCTCGGCGTGCTCGCCGGAGCGAGCATGTTTCGCGTCGCCGCGTTCCGGGAGGTGGGGGGGTTTTCACCCCGGCTGTGGCTGGGTGGGGAGGAGGAACTGCTCGCCCTGGACCTCGCCGCTCGGGGATGGTGGATGTGCTGGGCCCCGGACGTGGTGATCGAGCACGCCCCGTCGGTTTCCCGCGATCCGCGCCGCCGGCGGCAGCTGGGTATCCGCAACACATTGTGGACGGCATGGTTGCGTCGTCCGCTACCCAGCGCGCTGCGGCGCACGGGCACGCTGCTGCGCTCGGTACCTCTGGACTGGGCCAGTATGGTCGCGGTCGTCGAGGCGCTCGCTGGGTTGGGCTGGGTGCTGCGGGAGCGCCGGGTGGTCCCACCCGAGGTGGAGCGCGGGTTACGGCTGCTGGAGGAGCCGCAACGGCTCTCGCAGGCTCGCAGATATGTCGGCTGAGGCCCCGGTCGTCCTCCTCACCCGCTGGATCTCCGGTGAACTGTCGCGACTGGTCGCGGTCTAGCTGGGGAGCCGGCAGGCCTGGTGACCGGTGAAACCACCGCGCGGGAGCTGATGTCTGGGCCTCACTGACAGCGACCGGCGAGCCGCACATGTTCACCCGATCGGATTATATGTACGACGTACGTATTGGGGGTTGCTCGTCGTCTTCCTTGTGGTTGCCGGTGAGGGCCGGCTGACGGGGAGGGGGCATCGGGATGTCGAAGTTGCGATAGGACATAACCACCCCGGTTGACGCTGACTGACCGGGCTGTCAGGTAATTCCATTGCATGCAGAATATGCTCCCGAGATTGGGCGCAACTTCTCCCTCCTCCACCAGATCCTCACAACATGAAAGGTGCGTGTCTTACCGATGAAACCTGCAATGATTGAGCCGGATGAGCGCTTCCGGGAGATACTCGATCGCCTGAGTTCGATGTCCATCGAGGACTACTACAACCCGTACAGGATGTTCGAGTGGCCGGATGAGCTGCCGGAGGACATGTGGTGGATGAGTCCCACGCTCACTACTACATACGGTACGGACGTCGCCGAGGAACTGACGCAAGAGCAGCTGCGCGCGTTGTCTCGATATGAGAGCATCAACTTCTATAGTCTCAATGTCCACGGCATCCGTGAACTATTGATTGAGGTCACCAAACGCATCCACACGGCGGAGTTCACCGCCCCGTCCCAGTTCTTCCATCACTTCATTGGTGAGGAGAACGAGCACATGTGGTTCTTCGCGGAGTTCTGCCTTCGGTATGGGTCCAAAATCTACAAGCAGCCCAGGGGCGGAGCTGAGACAATCCCACCCCATAACGCGGAAAGCCTCCTCGTCTTCGCTCGCATTTTGATCTTCGAGGAACTCGTGGACCACTTCAACTCAAAGATGGCCCTCGATAAAAGTCTACACGACACCATCCGACAGATCAACCGTATCCACCATCAGGACGAATCCCGCCATATCGCGTTCGGTCGTGAACTCGTCCGAACTCTCTTCGAAAACTTCCGTGCCCAAGCGACGAGCGAGGAGCTGGCACAGATCCGCGACTACCTCAAGCGCTACATGCGCTTCAGCTTCGAGAGCCTGTTCAACCCGCAAGTCTACCAGGACGCGGGTGTCGACAAGCCGCTCGAGGTTCGCAGACGGCTCCTGGAGGGTTCGCGGCGGCCTGAGTTCGAGCAGCAGGTCTTCCGCAAGACGCTCTCGTTCCTCACCAAGAACGGGCTCTTGGACGATAAGGATCTGGCGACGGTAACCACAAAGCGAGTGGCATCATGAACGCCCTGGGCGATAGCCGTCTCGAAGGCGGTCTCGCAATCCTCGATCCCGACCACACGGCCCTGCTGAAGGCCCTCGATGAGACATTCACTCGGTGGGCGCTCGACGTGGGTGCGCGCGAGATCTGCCCGCCACCGCTGTATGCGGTGGCGGACCTGAAGAAGTTCGACGTGTACGTCAACTTCCCGCATCTTTCCCTCGTAGCAGGACCGCTGCAGGTCACCCGGAATCTCGGGCCTGACGACGGCCGGTTCCGACCCGACCAGCTCGCGTCGGTGAACCTCGGCCTCCCGACGGCGACGTGCTTCGGTGCGTATCTGTTCTTCGAGGGCCGTCAGGTGTCAACCGCGACTCTCGTGACCTTGGTCAACCGTTGCTTTCGCGGCGAAGATCATTTTGACGGGCTGCGCCGGCTGCTCAGTTTCCAGATGCGTGAGATCGTTGCGCTCGGTTCGTACGTGCACACCCAATACATTCTCACCTATTTCTCCGGAAAGATCGAAAAATTCTGCCACGCGCTGTCCCTCAAATTCGTGAAGGAAGCCGCGACAGATCCATTTTTCGAACGCGGGGGAGCCCGTGCGCTCCTTCAGGGGATGCAGGCGGTCAAGCACGAGTTCCAGGTCGACGACCTCGCCATCGCGTCGGTCAACACTCATCGGAACTTCTTCGGTGAGCGATGCCGGATCACTACCGACTCCGACGGCGGCCTCGCCTTTACGAGCTGTGTGGCGTTCGGTCTTGAGCGCTGGGTGAGCGTGTTGACCAACCGGTACGGATCAGCGGAGCGGGCGCTGGAAGAAGTGCGCCGGGCAGCATCCCAGCTGCCACCGGCGTGATGTCCCTCCGCATCGGTGTCGATCTCGTTCCGCTCTCCCGTGCGCAGGCCTTGCTCGAACCTGACAACCAGTTGGTCCTCGCGCGGATGCTGCACGTGGACGAGATCTCAGAGTGCATGCGGGGCGGCCATCTTGACCCGTCCTCTGTCGCCGGCCGCCTGGCCGTCAAAGAAGCGGTGTTCAAGTTGTTCCGCTGTAGGGATGCCGTCGTTCCGTGGCAGTCCATCCACGTCGAGGGACTGCCAGGAACGTGGCCGGTTGTCTACCTTGACGGTGCGGCCGCGAAGCTTGCCCGGGCCGCGGGAATCCGTTCCGAGATATCAGTAAGTATTTCCCACGATGGTGCCTATGCCGTCGCCGTCGCCGCAACCACCATGGAGTGAGGAGTTCCCATGGCTCAGCAGACCACAGCATCGATCAACGAGGTGAAGGACTGGGTTCTCGCCAAGCATACGGAACGCCAAGACATTGGCGCAGATGAGGACCTTATCGAAACTCGCCTCGTCGACTCGCTGTCGTTCGTCGAGTTCATCTTTGTCATCGAGCAGGCGAGCGGAACCGAGATTGATATGGACACACTTGATCTTGACGATCTCCGGACCTTAGCCGCCATCGAGAAGCGCTTTTTCGCTGGCTGACCCGCACGGGTCTGCAACCTTACCAGCTCGGGAGAGTTGCCATGACCACGCGGCATGCACGGTCAGCCGCGTGACCACCTGATGCGAAAATTTCGTAAATTCTGGAGAACAGCAATGTCGCATGACTCGCTTGTAGTTGTTGGAGACCGGTTCGACGCCTTCCTTGCCAACCGTGGAACGATTTCAGCTTCTGCGCTGATGAGGCGACTGCGCACTCGTGAGGGGCCACGGACCCTATCGATCGCCATCGGGCAGGGTCTTGCGGCTGATCAGCTCAGTAAGTTAAAGAAACTCCTTGAAGCCAACCCGCAAGCTGCCGCTGTGGGCGGCATCCCGGCATTCGTCGAGAAGCGCCTCACGCACAAGCGTAACCCGAAAAACACTATGATTGGGACGCCGGTGCGTATGGCTGTGGACCGATTTGTTGCCGATCTATTGATCGACGAGCGAACGGAGGTTCTGGAGGACCACCTCACTGGACAGCACATTCCGGGGATCGCGCTCATGGAAGCTGCTCGGCAGACCTGGACGGCCGTGACCGAGATGTTCTTCCTGAAGGACACGCCTACGAAGCAGCGTTTCGTCATCAGCTCGATGCGGTCGGTCTTTCACAAGTACGTTTTCCCGCTGCCCGCCTGTGTTGAATACCGCTTGGTCGAGCGCCAGGGGAATGCTGGTGGACAGGTGTTCAAGTGCCTGATCTGCGTGTACCAGGAAAACGTACTGGCTGCCGAAATCGAAGCTGAGTACCGGGTAATCCCGGAAGTGTTCAGCGAGAAATACGAGTCGATGATTGCCCGGCAGACGGTGGTTAGCCACTTGGCTCGTGTCGAGCAGGCCGCAGAGAAGGCTGGATAGTGGTGGCGAAGCGCCCTGCGATCAAAATATGAAAGGATCTTAGATGCCTGGTCGAAGTATGTCCGAGGAGAAACTACTGATGCGTAGTGAGTTGAGCGCCACTGCTACGCGGGCAGCGTTCTTCGATGTCGATGACACGTTGCTCTCAGAAAAGAGTATGTTCGTGTTCCTTCGTCATTGGATTGAGCAAAGAGACGGTGATGACAGTGCGTATCAGACAGTAGAGTCCGAGTTTCGCGCCCAGGTTGAGAGCGGCGTGCACCGGACGGAGATCAACCGAATGTACTACCGTCTCTTCGCTGGCGTACCGTTGGCGGCCTTACTCGCGGCCGGACGTGACTGGTACCGAATGTACCGTGAGTTGCCGACCGCGTTCGTCGGTGCTACGTTGTCCGCGGTTGCCAAGCACCAGGCCCACGGAGACATCATTGTTCTCATTTCCGGTTCGTTTCGGGCCTGCCTCGAACCACTCGCGACGGAGATTTTCGCCAACAGAGTGGTGTGCACCGAGCCGATCGTGGACAACAAAGGACGGCTGACCGGCGAAGTAGCACGGCCCATGATAGGCGAGAACAAAGCTGCTGCGGTCGCGGATACCATCGCATCGCTCGGGCTGCTCCCCGACGACTGCTTCTGCTACGGCGATCATTCAAGTGATCTGCACATGCTATTGAAAGTAGGCCATCCCAGGGTGGTCGGTAAAGATACGGTATTGTTGGAATACGCGCGGTGCAACGACTGGCCAGTGTTGTCGGCTGACCCGTCACCGCTTGGTACGGCCGTGAACCTGGGTCCCAGTAAATGAATCGCCGCGTTCTGGACACACCCGTGAGCTTTCTGGAAAATAAACGCAAGACGGCTTGCCGTTATGCGGCCGCCATGCGGAAACCGGCGAGTGTAGCCGCAGCGGGAGGAGGATCTGAGCCAGCACGGAGAGAAGTCCGACCGCGCAGGGCCCAAGTCAACAGCGCCGCCGCAGTGCTGGAGGGCGCCATCAATGCTAGGGCTACCTAGGAGCCAATGCCACGTAGCTTAAGTTGATCATGCTGCTCGGGGGTCGATGGTGCGGAGGTTGATGGTGGCGGGTCCGGGGTGGTGAGTGCTGCGGTCGCTGGGTTGTTTGATGCGGTAGCTGTTGTGGCGGGCGCGTTTGAGGGCGCGGGGG
>JAFAXZ010000082.1 GCA_019240665.1 Pseudonocardiales bacterium
GTACTCGCCCAGACCGTCCATCGTGGGCCCGCGCGCCACGGTGACACCTAGTGGCGGCACGTCGCAGATCGAGATGGTATTGTTCTCGCTGGCCACGATCGCCTCGGACAAGTCACGCCCGACTTTCTTGGCATCGACGTCGAACGCGGCGGCGAATTGCAGGTCACCGACGTGGTAGTCGCCGAACTGCACGTGCATCAGGCCGGGTACTCGGGTTGTGGGGTCGGCGTCGCGATAGTAATGCACACCCTGTACCAGGGAGGCAGCGCAGTTGCCGACGCCCACAATGGCGACCCGTATACCGGGACCGGCGTCGCGGCCTTCAGTCATGGTCCGCCCTTTCGGTGTCATCGTGTGATGGTTCGGGATGTGCCCGCTCATGGGCGATCAGTTCATTGAGCCAGCGCACCTCGCGCTCACTGGTTTCCAGACCCATCCGGTGCAGCTCAAGGGTGTACCGGTCGATCTGGTCGCCGGTTCGGGCGAGTGCGGCGCGCAGCCCCTCTCGACGTTCCTCGACCCGGCGTCGCCTTCCCTCCAGGATGCGCATCCTCACTTCGGCCGGTGTCCGCGAGAAGAACGCCAGGTGCACTCCGAACCCGTGGTCGTCCCAGGTCTGTGGGCCGGCGTCGGCCAGCAACGTGGCGAAGCGCTCCTTGCCGTCGGCGGTGAGCCGGTACACCCGCCGGTGTCGGCAGGCCCAGCCGGTGCCCCGGCGCTCGCGCAGGTCCTGCACGGGTTCGTTGTGCTCCACGATGAAACCGGAGCGTTGCAACCGGCGTAGCGTGGGGTACAACGACCCGAACGAGCAGGCGCGGAACGCCCCGAGTAGACCGGTGAGACGTTTGCGCAGTTCGTAGCCGTGCATCGGGGCGTCGTGCAGGACCCCGAGCACCGCTAGTTCCAGCACTCGGCACCTCCCACTAGGCGCGTCGATGTATAGCAGCACCCTATCGCGTCGATACATCTCTAGCGCGGGATGCCGCCCGAACGCCCGAGCGTAGATCGCGGAGCGGTTGCGTACGCTGGGGAACGTGCGGACCCAACGGCAGGTGGTGGACTATGCCTTGCAGCGACGTGCGCTGCTCGCGGAGGTCTACACCGGCCGGGTCGCCCTCACGGAGGTCTGCGATGCGACCTCGTACCTGTTGCAGGCGGCGAAGTTTCACGGCGAGCCCAGTTCGGTCACCTGCCCCTTGTGTCGCAAGGAGTCCCTGACGCTGGTCTCGTGGGTGTACGGTGACGAACTCAAGCATGCGGCCGGGTCCGCCCGGACCGCTGATGAGCTGAACCGGATGGCGACGCTGTACGAGGAGTTCAGCGTGCACGTCGTCGAGGTGTGCCGGACGTGCAGCTGGAACCACCTCGTGCAGTCATACGTCCTGGGAACCAGCGGCGTGGGCAGCAGGCGGTCCCGCCGGAGGACCGCAGCGGAGTAACCCGGCGCCTGGGGCTGGGGTCTGATTGCCGGCTCGGCCGGTGATGCGTATCCCTGGCTAGGCGTGCCCCTGTTCAAACCCCTCGCGACCCGAGTACCGGTCTGGGAGGACAACGCGTGAGCGACCAGCGAGAAACCAGCGGTCGACGCTCATCGCCGGCTAAGCCGGCGATCAGATCAGCGCCGGCTGAGCCGGCGATCAGGCGCCCGCCGGCTGAGCCGGCAATCAGATCAGCGCCGCCAGTCCCACCCCAGGCGCCGCCAGTCCCGCCCCAGGGTGAGCCTGAGCTGCTCACCCACCCGGCACCGCCGGCTGAGCCGGCGATCAGGCGTCCGCCGGCTGAGCCGGCAATCGGACCCAGGTCGGTCGGCCACGACGGTCGTTATGGCAGTCGGCATGGCGAGGGACACGACGACTCGCGCCCGGACGTCCCGTTCGATGGGGGAGACGGACCGGGATGGCCCACTCGCTGGCGCCGGGTGTGCAAGGTTGCACTGGTAGGCCTGCTGCTGGCCATCCTGATGCCGGTACTGACGTTCTTTGCCGGTTGGCTGTTTCTTTCCGTGCCGTCTCCTGCGGTGCTGGCGGCGCAGCGCAAGCAGATCACCACGATTATGGCCAGCGACGGGACCACCGAGATCGGCCGTTACGTGCCAGAAGACGGCAATCGAGTGCCGGTGAGTCTCGCGCAGGTGCCGATGCCCGTGCAGAATGCGGTGCTGGCGGCCGAGGACCGCAGCTTCCGGTCCAACCCCGGATTCGACGTCATGGGCATCGCCCGGGCGACGTGGAACCAGCTCAACGGTGGCAGCGGTGGTGGCTCCACGATCACTCAGCAGTACATCAAGGTGGCCACCGGCCACGACGAGTACAGCATGTTTCGGAAATTTCGCGAGGTGATCGTCGCGGCCAAGATAACCAAGCAGGAGTCCAAGGACCGGATCCTGGAGGACTACCTCAACACGATCTACTTCGGTCGCGGGGCCTACGGCATCCAGGCCGCCAGCCAGGCGTACTTCGGACGCAACGTGCAAAATCTGACCGTCTCTCAGGCGGCGGTACTGGCCGGCGCGATCCGGTCCCCATCCCGCTTGGACCCGGCCAAGAACCTGCCGCAGGCACAGTCCCGATGGAACTTCGTGCTGGACGGCATGGTCGAGAAGGGCTGGCTGTCCCCAGCCGATCGGGCTGGGGCGCGGTACCCGGAGACGGTGGCGCCGAGCCAGGCTCCCGGCGCACCGACCGATGACCGGGCGCACATTGTCGATCGGGTGATGGAGGAGCTGGACAAGCAGGGCATCAACCGTGAGCAGCTGGCCGCGGGCGGCGGTCGGATTACCACCACCATCGATCCCCGAGCCCAGCAGCTGGCCCGTGACACCGTGCGCACCGAGCTGCGCGGGCAGCCGAAAAACCTGCATTCCTCGCTGGTGGCGATCGATCCACGCAGTGGAGGGGTGATTGCTTACTACGGCGGGTCGGACGGGGATGGCTTCGACCTGGCCGGGGGGCCGGCGTGGAACCCGGGATCGGCGTTCAAACCATTCACCATGCTGGCCGCGCTGGAGCGGGACATCGGGATGAACTCCGTCTACGAGGGGAGTTCTCCGCTGGTCATCGACGGTCACTCCTACGCCAACTCGGAGAGTCGCAACTACCCCAAGCTGACCCTGCACGATGCGATGACCCAATCGGTCAACACCGCGTTCGTGCGGTTGACCCAGGACGTGGGACCGCAAGCGGTCCGCGATGCCGCGGTCCAGGCCGGAATCCCTGAGCAGATCAACGGCAAGCGCGCCATGGCCGAGCCGGACAGCGGGGCGCCCGCGCTCGGCATCACGCTCGGCCAGTATCCGGTGCACACGATCGACATGGCCAGCGCCTACGCGACCTTTGCCGCCGATGGGATGCGACGTGCGCCTTTCTTCGTCCGTGAATACGCCAACGCCCGTGGCACCGTCGAATATCATCACCTCGACCAGCCGCAACCTGCCTTCGACCGGACGAACGCCGGGCGCAACGCGCAACTGGCTCGCAATGTCACTGCGACGTTGACCGACGTCGCGCGCAGCTCGCAGATCCCGCTGGCGGGCGGCCGGCAGGTAGCCGCCAAGACCGGCACCCACCAGCGCGGCGACACCGGCACCAACTCCGCCGCCTGGACTGTCGGCTACACGCCGTCGATCTCCACCGCGGTCTGGGTGGGTGATCCGGCCAATTCAGCGATCAAGAACTCCAACGGTAGCGACATCTTCGGCCGGGGTCTGCCGGGCGCGATCTGGCAGCGGTTCATGAACGCCTACTTGATGGGCACTCCGATGGAGACCTTCCCCTCGTACACCGTGATTGGTTTGGCCGCGTCCCCCGTCGAGGACAGGCCACTCCCGACGCCGCGCACCCGCGAACCGCGCAGCCCCACGCCATCCGCAACGCCCGAACCGAACATCGAGGACTTCGTGCCTACGCCGATCGAGCCTTCGATGAAGCCCACCAGACCACGGCGCAACTCGTGCTTCCCCTTCTGCGACGAACCGGCACCGGGTGACGAGGAACAGAGTGGCCGGGGAGGCTGAGCCGGCGGTGGCCCGATTGCCGGCTCAGCCGGCGGTGGCCCGATTGCCGACTCAGCCGGCGGTAGTCCGATTGCCGGCTCAGCCGGCGGTGGCCCAGCGGGTGGTGCCCAGCTGGACCGATCCGGTGCCAGCGCTGGCCAGCCGGATCGTGGGTGGTCCGCTGGGTCGGCATGCAGTGCTGGGCCGGCACTGGTTCTGGACCCCGCTGCGGGTGGTGTTGCTGTTCGCGACGATCACCTTGGCATGGGGATGGCTGGTCAAGGCGCCGTGTTTGCAGACCTACCGCGACAGCGCTGGTGCCTTGCAGGTGGACTGGCGCGAGAGCCGTCAGTACCTGGCGATGTGCTACTCGGACACCGTCCCGCTCTACACCGCAGAGCGGCTGGATCACGCTGGGCTGGCCGGATTCCCGTACGCCACTTCGTGGGTCGAGCACCAGGGCGAGCCCGGTGAGCAGGTGCGTTACATGGAGTATCCGGTGCTCACCGGTCTGTACCAATGGGTCGCCGCCAAGCTCGCGCAGACCTGGGTAGCCATCGGGAATTCCAGCGCGAACGGCTGGCTTCCCAGCTCGGCACCCGCCATCGTGTATTTCGACATCAGCGCGGTGGGGCTGACCGCGGCGTGGTTGGGAACGGTCTGGGCGCTGGTACGGCTGTCCCGGCGACGCCCGTGGGATGCCGCGCTGGCCGCGTTGTCGCCGCTGGTCGTGGTGCACGCGTTCACCAACTTCGACGTGCTGGCCACCGTGCTGGCCACTACCGGCCTGCTGGCGTGGGCCCGGCGACGCCCGGTGCTTGCTGGTGTGCTGCTCGGCTTGGGCACAGCCACCAAGTTTTACCCGCTGTTCCTGTTGTTCCCGATCCTGCTGTTGTGCCTGCGGGCCGGACGGCTGCGGGCCGGGCTGCAGGCGACTGCTGCGGCGGCGCTGGCTTGGGCGGTGGTCAACCTGCCGGTGGCGGTGCTGTTCCCGTCCGGATGGGCGGAGTTCTTCTGCCTCAACATCCGGCGCGGGGCCGACCCGGACACGCTGTACACCGTGGTGTCCACCTTCACCGGCTGGCCCGGTTTCGACGGGGTGCTGCGACCCGGCCAGATCCCGGTGACGCTCAACCTGGTCAGCATGATGCTGTTCCTGCTGGCCTGCGCGGCGATCGGTGCTGTCGCGTGGGCGGCGCCGCGCCGTCCGCGGCTGGCTCACTTGTGTTTCCTGGTGGTGTGCGCGTTTCTGCTCGTCAACAAGGTGTGGAGCCCGCAGTACTCGTTGTGGCTGGTACCCCTGGCGGTGCTGGCGGTCCCCCGGTGGAAACCGGTACTGGCCTGGATGATCGTTGATGCCCTGGTCTGGGTGCCCCGGATGGCTTATTACCTCGGCCCGGAGCAGAAGGGGTTGCCCATCGAACCGTTCCTGGGTGCCGTGCTGATCCGTGATGTGGCGGTGCTGCTGCTGGTAGGCCTGGTGCTGCGGGACATCTGGCGGCCGGGTTGTGACCCGATCCGGGTCTCGGGCGAGGATGACCCACACGGCGGCGTCCTGGACGGCGCCCCCGACGCCCGCCGCACCCTGCCGGCCGAGCCGGCGATCAGCCCGCAGTAATGGGCGGCTAGGCGGAGCGGGGCTAGGAGTGCAGCTGCTCTCGCAACCAGGCAACGTCCTGTGCCTGGGAATCGGGGTCGGTCTCGAGCACCACGGTGGCGCCTGCCGCAGCGCAGACCGCGACGAGCTGCTCGGTGTCGATGGTGCCCTGGCGCAGCGGCGCATGACGGTCCCGAGCCGAGCCGAACTCGTCGCGCGAGTTGTTACGGTGAGTGCACGTAAATCTCGAGGTCGGCAGAGCGCAGCTGAGCGGTCTGCGGATGCAGTCGCGGAGCCTTCCAATCCTGCGGGTCGGCGAGGAAGAACTGCACCGCTTCAGCATTGCACTGCGTAGCCGAACTCACCGGATCGTTGTCGCTGACGTGGGCTCCGATACGCATATCCGTAGCCTAGAGGGGTCGCTGGGGACCGATCGTTGCCCCCGTTCCGTACACAATGAGTGCACAGCGTAACCAGATCTGCTGAAAGGACTGGTTATCGTCACGGAGAGGCTCTAGGGTCGTTACTCTGAGGGCACAACCGGATACGGAGCGACAACCGGAGCGACACGGAGGCACCTATGGGAACACGCACGAGGGTTACCACGGTTGCCGGAGCAGCCACGTTACTGTGCGCAGCGAGCACCGTGGGAGGGGCCTTGTCGGCCCTCGCCACCCCCTCGAACGTTTCCGCCCCCGCCCCCGTGCTGGCGGCAGCTCCCGCGCCGATGCTGGTGGGTGGCTGCGGAGATACGGTGCGTGGTGCTCCCGGGCAGCGAGTGGGTGTCCGGGAGGCAGGTCTCTCGGTACTTGACGTCGGCGCGGTGCCCTCCAATGGATCGAGTACTTTCGACGCCACGCCACCCCTGCGTGAGCTGATGGGGCCGTTGGCCCCGGTATGCAAGATCACCGCCGAACCGCTTTCGCCGGTCACGGCGCCCGTCGATGCGGTGATCGCCTTTGCTGTCGCCCCGCTCAAGGGCCCGGTCGGGTCGGTTCCGGTGCTGACCCCGCCTTCGTCGCCGGGGGCACCGAGTTCAGCGCCACCACCAGCACCGGCAGCGCCGGCTGGTCAGCCGCAACCCGGCGCGGCGCCAGCGCTGGCCTCTCCAGTCTCAGGGCCGTTCACCGGGCCGGTGATGCCGAGTGACTTCCCCTTCGGGCTGGGCCGCTATAACAGCGGGCTGCCCCGCTACAACTACGCTGATCTGCTGGCGATAGGGCGCCCCGGTGCGCTTGGACGGCTGTCGGCGGGCATGTTGACGGCGGATCTGTTCGGTACCCCGCAGGTCAGTAACGGCTCGGGATGGGGTAAGCAGAGCGCCGCAGCCAACGACGTGGCTGCGGCGGGCCGTGCGACGGCGTTGCCCGCCAGTGGTGTGGAGCGGATCGCCCTGCCGGTGCTGGTGGCGGTGCTGATGCTGGCCAGCGTCACGGCCGCCCTGCTGCGCAGCTGGGTTCTCGGGCGACGCTGAACCCGATCCACCCGTTGACCATGAAGTGTCCGCTGAAGGTGTATGGAGGAGTCGCGCCCCTTCGGCGAAGCCCGTGACCAATTTTTCTCCAGGCCGCCCCGCGATTGTCCTCGCGGGGCGGCCTCTTGCTATCCTCTTGCGCGTTGCCACGCCGGTGTTTCGTCGTGCGGTAGGGGTGGGATCGTCGGCCCCGCCGGCAGCAGTGGGATCGTCGGCCCCGCCGGCAGTGGTGTGGTATTGCCGGCTCAGCCGGGTTCCTCCTGCCGCGGAGAGTCCGCGGCCGAGTGAGTCCACAGGAGGTGAGTGGTCTTCATGCGTCGTTATGAGATGATGGTCATCCTCGATCCACAACTTGACGAGCGCACTGTGACACCATCGCTGGACCAGTTCCTCGGTGTAGTGAAGACGCAGGGCGGCAGCGTCAACAAGGTCGACGTCTGGGGCAAGCGCCGGCTGTCCTACGAGATTGACAAGCGCACCGAGGGGATCTACGCGGTGCTGGACTTGTCCTGTACGCCTGCCACCGTGGCTGAGCTCGACCGGCAACTTTCTCTCAGCGAGTCCATCCTGCGCACCAAGGTGTTGCGGCGGGATTCGAGGAAGGGCTGACGTGGCCGGCGAGACTGTGATTACGGTGATTGGAAACCTGACCGCTGACCCAGAGCTGCGGTTCACCCCATCCGGTGCGGCGGTGGCCAACTTCACGGTGGCCTCCACACCGCGCACCTTCGATCGCCAGAGTGGTGAGTGGAAGGATGGCGAGGCGCTTTTCCTGCGGTGCAACATCTGGCGGCAGGCTGCGGAGAATACCGCTGAGTCGCTCACCCGAGGCATGCGAGTTATCGTCAGCGGGCGGCTGCGCCAGCGCTCCTTCGAAACTCGGGAGGGCGAGAAGCGCACCGTGATGGAGATGGAGGTCGACGAGGTCGGTCCTTCATTGCGCTATGCCACCGCCAAGGTTAACCGGGCTACCCGTCAGGGCGGTGCCTCGGGCAGCGGCGGCTATGGTGCCTCGGGCTCGTTCGGTTCGGCCTCCGACGACCCGTGGAGTTCGGCTCCACAGGCCGGGGCACCGGCCGGGTCCGGCAACGGGGCCGGCGGTTACGACGATGAACCCCCGTTCTGATCACTTCGCTGTCGATCATCCTGCTTCCGATCACACTGGCTCCCAGGCGCGACCCACTCAGGAGTATCCCAGTCATGGCCAAGCCACCAGTACGCAAACCGAAAAAGAAGATCTGTGTCTTCTGTAAGGACAAGGACACCGCTATTGATTACAAGGACACCGCGTTGCTGCGGAAGTACATCTCCGACCGTGGCAAGATCCGGGCCCGCCGGGTCACTGGTAATTGCAGCCAGCATCAGCGAGACGTCGCGATCGCGGTGAAGAACGCCCGCGAGGTTGCGCTGCTGCCCTATACCTCGACCGCACGCTGAACCGGGGAAGAAGCAACCACGTGAAGATCATTCTCACTACGGACGTCCCCCGGCTCGGTGGGCCCGGCGATCTGGTGCAGGTCAAGGACGGCTATGCCCGCAACTACCTGCTACCCCGTCGGTTGGCCATCGCAGCCACCAAGGGCGCGCAGAAGCAGGTGGCCACGATCCGTCGGGCCCAGCAGGCCCGGCAGATCCGCGACCTCGATCACGCTCGGGAGGTCGCCGGTGCCCTGTCGGGTTTGGGTACCGTGTCCGTGACGGCCAAGGCCGCCAGGTCCGGTGGAAAGCTGTTCGGCTCGGTCACCGTGGCTGACGTCGTCGACGCGGTCCGCTCGGCGGGTGGCCCCCCGCTGGACAAGCGGGTAGTTGACCTCGGCGGCCATATCAAGTCCGCCGGTGCATACCAAATGACCGTGCGCCTGCACCCGGAGGTCTCGGTCACCGTTCCCTTCGAGGTCATCACCGCCGGCTGATCGTGTTGAACGGTGCCGTTACCTGGCGCTGGTACCGGCAGCCTGGTCAGCTCAGAGGAGGCTACTTGCAGCGCATTGGCCAGGGCCACGATCTTGGACTGGCTGTCCAGTGCGCGTTCGCCGCGTTTGATGCGGGACAGCTCCGGCTTGCTCATCCCGGCCAGTCCGGCGACCACCACCTGCGACTTACCCCGGGATAACGGATCTGCCTCATCCGCCGGCCCCTCGTGTGCGCGGTGTCGTCAATGTCCATCAGAGCTTCTCTCATCGGTCCACGCAAGGCTACGCCGCGCACCCCTTGCCACCGGAGAGCCTGGCCGGTGCTGGGGGTGCCGACACGCCTGAGCGGTGGTGGGTGCGCCGACACGCCGGGTTGGGCGCGAACAGCCTTTGTCCACATCCGCGCACAGGTGTCTGATCAGGCAAAGCAACGAAATTTCGGCTAACTTTCCCCAGGTTATCCCCAGTGATCCAAATGCTGTGCCAGCAGCGCAGGGTGATCCGTCCAGATGGCATCCCCAGGGCTGTCCCCAGGCACCCGTTCCCCCAGCGACCGGGTGGCGTTAGGGCGGCGGGTCTGTCCGAACGGATTGCGGTGCCGCCATATAGAACGTATGTTCGAGATGGGCTGGAGAGTCGGGGAGGGGGAGGTACCCAGGCATGGCGCTGGTGGATGACCGTGGGGTGCGATTCGAGGACGGTGGGCCGGTCTTCGACAGGCAGCCGCCGCAGGACATCGCTGCCGAGCAGTCGGCGCTCGGCGGGATGCTGCTATCCAAGGACGCCATCGCCAACGTGGTTGAGGTGTTGCGGACCGAAGACTTCTACCGGCCCGCTCATCAGGCCCTTTTCACCTGCATTCTCGATCTGTACGGGCGCGGCGAGCCGGCTGACCCGGTCACGGTCTCCGCTGAGTTGGAACGCCGCGGTGAGCTACTCCGGGTTGGGGGGGCGCCATACCTGCACACGCTCATCTCGATCGTGCCGACGGCGGCCAACGCCGGGTACTACGCCGAGATCGTCGCGGGCAAGGCGGTGTTGCGACGTCTGGTGGAGGCCGGCACCCGAATCGTGCAGTTGGGCTATCACGGGGCCGACGGCGCTGACGTGGACGAGGTGGTGGACCGTGCCCAAGCCGCGGTCTATGAGGTCACCGAGCGGCGGATGAGCGAGGACTACATCGCGCTGGAGGAACTGCTGCAGCCCACCATGGACGAGATCGACGCGATCGCGTCACGGGGCGGCGTTTCGTCTGGTGTTCCGACTGGTTTCGTGGACCTCGACGCGGTGACCAATGGGCTGCATCCCGGCCAGATGGTGATCGTCGCGGCGCGTCCGGGAATTGGCAAGTCCACGCTGGGTTTGGATCTCGCGCGGTCCTGCTCGGTCACCCACGGCATGACCAGTGTGATTTTCTCGCTGGAGATGAGCCGCACCGAGATCGTGATGCGGCTGCTCTCCGCTGAGGCCAAGATCCGGCTGTCGGACATGCGATCCGGCCGGATGAGCGATGACGACTGGACCCGGCTGGCCCGGCGGATGGGCGAGATCAGCGAGGCTCCGCTGTTCATCGACGACTCGCCGAACATGACGATGATGGAGATTCGTGCCAAGGCGCGGCGGCTCAAGCAGCGCCACGACCTGCGCCTGATCGTGGTGGACTACATGCAGTTGATGACCTCGGGCAAGAAGGTCGAATCCCGCCAGCAGGAGGTCAGCGAGTTCTCCCGGCACCTCAAGCTGCTGGCCAAGGAACTTGAGGTTCCCGTGGTCACGATTTCCCAGCTCAACCGGGGTCCAGAGCAGCGCACCGACAAGAAACCGATGCTGGCCGACCTCCGCGAATCCGGCAGTCTTGAGCAAGATGCCGATATGGTGATGCTGATCCACCGACCGG
>JAFAXZ010000183.1 GCA_019240665.1 Pseudonocardiales bacterium
GGAAGCCGGGGATGGACTTGGCCGCCAGGGTGCGCACCGGTCCGGCCGCCACCAAGTTGACCCGGATACCGTCGGGGCCGAGGTCACGGGCCAGGTAGCGGCACACCGACTCCAGCGCCGACTTCGCTACCCCCATCCAGTCATAGGCGGGCCAGGCCTGCCGGTTATCGAAGTCCATCCCGACGATCGAGGCACCCCGACCAAGCAATGGTAGGCACGCCGTCGCCAACGACTTGAATGAGTAGGCGGAAACCTGCAGTGCGGTGGCCACATCTTCCCACGGCGCACTGAGGAATTCCCCTCCCAGGCAGGACGCCGGAGCGAAGGCGATGGAATGCAGAACTCCGTCCAGTCCGTCGATGTGTTCACCCAGTCGCTGCGCCAGTGAGGCCAACTGACCTTGGTCCTGCACGTCGAGCTCCAGCACCGGAGCCGGCTGGGGTAACCGCTGCGCGATCCGTTCCACCAGACGCAACCGGCCGTATCCGGTCAGCACCACGTGAGCTCCCTGCTCCTGCGCCATGCGCGCTACGTGAAACGCGATCGACGCGTCGGTGATCACCCCGGTGATCAACAGTCGCTTGCCGTCGAGCAGACCCGCCACCTGTGCTCCTCCCCCGCCATTGTCGTCTTCGCCGTACACCGCGCCGATCACTGCCGCTGGTCAATGACCCATGCCCAGGCCACCGTCGATCGGCAACACTGCCCCGGTGATGTACCCGGCCATGTCCGATGCGAGGAAGGTCACGACCGCGGCGACCTCGTCGGGGGTGGCTTGGCGGCGCAGTGGGATCGAACTGAGGATCTCGTCTCGACGCGCCTGGCTGACGTCCGCGGTCATGTCGGTGCCGACGTAGCCGGGCGCGACCACATTGGCGGTGATCGAGCGAGATCCCAGCTCACGCGCGATGGATCGGGCGATGCCGATCAGCCCGGCTTTACTGGCCGCATAGTTCACCTGGCCGGGCGCACCGGACAGCGCCACTACCGAGGAGATGAACACCATCCGACCCCAACGGGCCCGCAGCATGCTTTTGGCGGCGCGCTTGGCCACCCGGTAGGCGCCGGTGAGGTTGGTGTCGAGTACCCGCGAGAACTGCTCCTCGGTCATTCGGAGCAGCAACGTGTCGTCGGTGATCCCGGCATTGGAGACGAGTACTTCGATTGGCCCATGCGCCTGCTCCGCCACAGCGAACGCCGCCTCCACAGCCGCGCCGTCAGTGACGTCGCAGCGCACTCCGAGCACGTCCTCGGGCACGCCAGACCCGCGGTGTGTCACGGCAACCCGATCGCCTTGTTTGGCGAAGGCGTGGGCGATAGCTAGCCCGATACCACGGTTACCGCCAGTGACAAGGACGGAACGAGCCACTGACGCTCCTTTCGGTCGTACTCATGAGCCTTTTCTTGCGGCGACGGTACCCGAGGGATGGACTGGCCCGACGCACACCGGCAGCTCAGGGCAGCCGCTGCCCGATGGCTAACGCGCCGGCGGCAGCGAGTACCGCAGCGAGGGTGCCGGCGATCAGCCACGCCTTGCTCGCGTCGGCTCGTTTGGTCTCGTAGCCGATCTGCTCGCCCAGAGTGTTGACGACGTTGCTGAGCTGGCCGGCGCTGCTGGCGTCGTAGAACTGCCCTCCGGACAAGTCCGCGATTCGCTGGATCGACTCATCATCGGCGGGCACTGGCTGGCGCTCACCGTTGATTTCCACTTGGCCGTAGGCGGTGCCGAAGGAGATTGCCGAGATCGGAATCTTGGCGGCGGCTGCGGCGCGAGCCGCAGTGAACGCGCCGCGTGGATCGTCGCCGTCGGGTGTCGGCACCGTCTGTTTGCCGTCGGTGAGCAGCACGATGCGTGCCGGCGGCGGTCCTTGCGTATCCGAGACCACGGCGCCGAACGCCTCAATCGAGGACAGCGCAGCGAAGATCGCCTCACCGGTCCCGGTGGCTTCGGCCAGCTTGAGATTGTCGATCGCCCGGATCAACGAGGCCCGCTCGGTGGTCGGTGACACCAGTACGGTGGCCGAACCGGCGAAGGACACCAGACCCAGATTCACCCCCGGGGTGAGGTCGTGAGCGAACCTCTTCGCCTCCCGCTGTGCCGCCGCTATCCTGCTCGGCTCGATATCGGTGGCCCGCATGGACAGTGACACGTCGATCACCAACATGACGATGGCCCGGTTACGCGGCACCTTCTGCTCCGCGGTAGGACCGGCCAGTGCGACGGTGCACAGCGCCAGGGCAGCGAGCAGTAGCGCCACCGGCACGTGCCGTTGCCAGCCCTGGCGCTTGGGCGCGACCCGTTCCAGCATGGCGAGATTGGCAAAGCGCAACACCTGCTGTCGCCGTCGGCGCTGCATCCAGACGTAGCCGGCTGCCAACGCGGCTACCACCACCAGCAGCAGGAACCACAGCGGACTGGCGAATCCAGCGAGGTTCATGCGCCCCCTCCCGACCAATGGCGCTTGCGGGCGACCGCGAAGCGCACCATGTCGGACACCCAGTCGGAGTCGGTGCGCAATGTCAGCTGCGCACCACCGCATCGCCGCAGTGTCGCGGCCACCTGGTCGCGATGAGCGGCCGCGGCGGCAGCGAACTCGCGGCGCAGCAGCGGCGTGGTCACAACCTCCTTCTGCCGCCCGGTCTCCGGATCAGCGAGCACCACCGTGCCCATGTCAGGCAGTTCGAGGTCGCGGGGATCGAGCACTTCAATCGCGATCAGGTCGTGCCGGGCAGACAGCCCACGCAGCGGCCGCTCCCAGTCGAAAACGTCCCCAGACCGTGGACCGAGGAAGTCCGAGATGACTGCGATCAACCCACGGCGACGCGGTGGGCGGCGTAGCTGTTCGAGTATCCCAGCGAGATCGCCGCGGATGCCTTCGGTGGCGCGGGGCAGCTCGGCGATCCGGCGAATCATCCCGCGGGCATGCGGCTGACCACCGCGGGCTGGTATCCGCAGCACGTCTGCCCCGGTGCTGACCACGGCGCCGATCCGGTTCCCGCCGCCCCGGGTCAGATGTGTCACGGCGGCACAGGCGGCCACCGCAAGCTCCCGCTTGTCGCACTCCGCCGTACCGAAATCGAGGCTGGCAGACAGGTCGACGGCCAACCAGGTCTCCAACTCCCGGTCCGCGACGGTATCCCGGATATGCGGTTCGGTGGTGCGCGCGGTGACCGCCCAGTCCATCCGCCGGACGTCATCGCCGGGCTGGTAACGCCTGGCCTCGCCCGGCTCAGTACCCGGTCCCGGCACCAGGCCGAGGTGATTGCCCTGCAGCAGACCGTCCAGCCGGCGCCGCACCGTAAGCTCCAACGCGCGGAGCGCAGTCTCCATGCGGCCTTCGCGCAACGCCGGCGGCGCCCAATGGTGCCGCTCGCCCCGCTCGTTCCGCGCCGTCATTCGGTCAGGCCATCCGCCGGTGAGCCATCATTCGTCAGCTCTGGCCCGCCACCCCAGTCGGCGTTCCCGGATCACCCGCAACCAGGCCGGTGCCCTGGGGACGGGCGGAAACCTGTGGCATCGGCACGGTTTGCAATACGCGGGTGACGATGTGCTCCACCGGCACACCATCGGCCAGCGCGTCGTACGAGAGCACCAGGCGGTGTCGTAGCGTATCGGCCGAGACATCCACCACATCCTGGGGCAGCACGTAGTCCCGCCCGCGGATCAACGCCAACGCGCGGGCCGCCGCTACGATGCCCAGGCTGGCTCGCGGGGAGGCGCCGTAGGCCACCCACCCGGCAACGTCGGATAGACCATGCTCGGCGGGCGTGCGAGTAGCGAGTACCAGTCGTACCACGTAGTCGACCAGGGCGTGGTGCACGAACACCCGTGCAGCGACCTCTTGCAGCCGGATCAGCTCGGCGGGGTCCAGCACCTGGTGCGGCTC
>JAFAXZ010000203.1 GCA_019240665.1 Pseudonocardiales bacterium
ACACCGACGGAGTGCCGGCATGGTGCTCGATGCCCAGCGCGGTAGAGGCATTTCCCTGCGGGTCCAGGTCGACTACGAGCGTGCGCAGTCCCTGTAGCGCCAGTCCAGCGGCAAGATTAACGGTGCTCGTGGTCTTACCGACACCGCCCTTCTGGTTGGCCACCGCGAGAACCCGGCGCCGGACCGGGCAGGGTAACCGGTCGACGGGGTGCTTCACCCGAGTCGCCCGTTCCGCCTCCTCCGCGATCGGCGTCCAGGCAACGTCAGAAGAAAAGGCACTGGCCGAGACGCCTCGGGGGGCGCCGGCGGCTTCGGGAGAGACACCGGGGGCGCAAGGCACCTCACTAGCTCCACTCTGTCTGCGAGGGTCTGATAGACCGCGAGAGTCTGATAGACCGCGAGGCGCGAGCGAGGGTATACCGCAGCCTCGGTCTGCCTAACGCGCTGTCCTGGGACACGGTTTCACGTGAAACGACGAGACGTGACACCACTGCCGTGCTGGACGCGGCTGACGCGGCACCGCGCGGTGCCGCCCTGTCCCGCCACGCCCCGCCTTCGGGCCACTTCGGGCTCACGCTCACCGATCCTTCCTCCTTCGTGCCCGCGCTGGACGCGTGACACGCTGGGCCGGCCGCGGCACCACGACGACCGTCGTCGGTGGCTGCACGATCGTGGCACCGCACCGCACGATCTCCACTGCCGCCCCTCCGGCGGTCCGCACCGCATCGACGTCCCGAGCGGCCTCCTGCTCCGCACTGGCGCCCTTGACCGCGAGCAGCCGCCCACCCGGTGCGACCAGCGGAAGGCTCCAGCCTGCCAACCGCCCCAACGGCGCGACCGCTCGGGCTGTCACGACGTCGTTGCCGCCACACTTCTCGCGTACCCGCGGGTCCTCGGCGCGACCACGATGCACCACGACCGCAAGACCGAGCACC
This sequence comes from Pseudonocardiales bacterium, assembly GCA_019240665.1. GTDB lineage: Bacteria > Actinomycetota > Actinomycetes > Mycobacteriales > Pseudonocardiaceae. The sequence goes on from JAFAXZ010000203.1 coordinate 936, forward strand.
GCGAGCACCTCCTCCAGCCACACCACCCGCCGGGCCATCGGCTCCAGCAGGACCATCACCAGGTCCGGCCGGGTGAGCGCGAGCGGTATTCCCGGCAGACCCGCGCCGGAGCCGATGTCGAGCACCCGAGCGCCTTCAGGGATGAGCTCGCCAAGCACGGCGGAGTTGAGCAGGTGGCGTTCCCACAGCCGATCCGCTTCCCGGGGCCCGAGAAGTCCTCTCTCCACCCCGGACCCAGCGAGCAACGCAGCATATCGCTCCGCGAGCGGGTACCTCGCACCGAACACTGCCTGGGCCGCTGCCGGAACGCGCGCCACCGTCGGGTGTTTCACGTGAAACGTCGACCGCTCAGGCGCCACAAGCCAACAACAGGTGCGCTCAGCTCAGGGAGGTGCGGATCAGGCAGAGGGGAACACCAGGACACAGCGCTGCGGCTCCTCACCCTCGCTCTCGCTGTGCACACCGTCCACTTCTGTCACCGCATCATGCACGATCTTCCGCTCAAAGGGGGTCATCGGCTGCAAGCGGACCGGCTCACCGCCGTCCCGTACCCGCTCCGCGGTCGATCGACCCAGCTTGCTGAGATCATGGCGCCGAGCGGACCGCCACTGCGCGATATCGAGCATCAGCCGGCTGCGGGCACCGGTTTGTTGCTGCACCGCCAGCCGGGTGAGCTCCTGAAGCGCCTCGAGCACCGTGCCGCGAGGCCCCACCAGCTTCGCCAAGTCTTCCCCGCCATCGATGCTCACCATCGCGCGGCCAGCCTCGACGTCCAGATCGATGTCGCCGTCGTAGTCCACCAGGTCGAGCAGCCGTTCGAGATAGTCACCCGCAACATCGCCCTCCTGGACGAGAAGCTCCTCGCTCGCCGGCACGTTGCGCACCGACTGGGTGGCCCTGGCCGCGCCATCACCATCAACCGGTAAACCGGTGTCAACCGGTGAATTTGGCTCGGTCAGCGCTGCCTCAGTCGCCAGCGTCTCCGCCACAACTGTCTCCTCTCCGGGCGATCGCGCCCTCAGCGGCGCTTCCGGTTCGTCTTCTTCCCCGGTCTCGGCCGCTGCTGGATCATGCCAGGCGTCGCGGAACTGTCCGCGCCCGCCGAGCCTTGGCCGTTGGACAACCCTTCTGACCCGCGGCTGGCATCCTTCGATCCAGACGCTTGTGGTCCGGCTCCCTGGGAGGCAATCCCATTCGATGCCACCCGGTTCGATTCCGCGGCACCTGATGCTGGGCCTGATTCTGGTTTTGCGTCCGATCCCTGTGAGGTACCGCTGTCGGCCGGACCAGCGGGGGTGCTGGTGACGTCCTTCTTCGGCCGGATCGGCTTCTGGCCGGGTCGCGGGCCCAACGCCTGCCGCTGCGCGATCGCAGCTTCCTTCTTCTCGGCGTCCTCAGCGTCGATCCGACGATAGACCACCCGCTGCTGGGCCAACGTCCACAGGTTGTTGGACAGCCAGTACAGCAGGATCGCCAGCGGGAAGAACGGGCCACCCCCCACCACCCCGAGCGGGAACAGGTACACCATGAGCCGGTTCATGATCGCAGCTTGCGGGTTGGCGGCGACCTGCGCTGGGTTCTGCCGCGCCACCGAGTGCTTAGCGGTGAGGTGGGTGAGGACGCCGGCCACGATGGTCAGCGGGACCGCCACCACGGCGATCTGCCACCGGGAGATGTCCCCGTACCGGGCCAGCAGATCCGCGGGCTCGGTGATGAAGGCCGACAGCGGCACCCCGAACAGACGCGCATCCAGGAACGACTGCACATCCACCGCGCTGAACACGTAGTTAGCGGTCTGACGGTTCTGCTCAGGGCTTAACCCAGACCGGTTGAACGACCGCAGCACGTGGAACAGACCGATGAATACCGGGATCTGCACCAGCATCGGCAAGCAACCGCCCACCGGGTTAACCCCGTGCTCGGCCTGCAGCTTCTGCATCTCGGTCGCCATCTTCTGGCGGTCGTCGCCGTACTTCTTCTTCAGCTTCTGGATCTCCGGCGCGAACTCCTGCATCTTGCGCATCGAGCGGACCTGGCTGACGAACGGCTTAAACAACACCGCCCGCAGCGTGAACACCAGGAACACCACGGCCAGCGCCCAGGCGAAACCATTGCCGGGACCCAGCAGGGAGCCGAACGCCTGGTGCCAGAACCACAGAATGGCCGACACTGGGTAGTAAATGAAGTTCAGCACGACGACTCACTCTCGGCGTGGGAGCGGGGTGATCTCGCGGGGGGAACCGGGTCCACCCCTCCAGGGTGCCAGGGGCCGCAGCGAAGGAGCCGTCTCGCGGTCCACCACGACCCGCGCAGCATCCCGTGAACGGTCAGTGCCTCGATCGCGTAGGCGCTGCAACTGGGGGAGAACCGGCAGGTCGGCGGCAGGGCCGGAGAGATCCATTGGCGGTAGAACCGCAAGGCGAGCACCAGCAGCCGCACCAGTGGTCCAGGACGACCCAGTGGTTCAGGATGACCCAGGGGTCCAGGATGACTACTCGGACCGGTCGGGCCGATCGATGCAGCCGCGGAAGTCCCGGGAGGCAGGACCGTCATCGCCGGCTGCCGTGGCTTGCCGCGCTGGGCGCGCTCGCGGTGCGGGAGCCGATCAGCCGCCGCAACGCCCCGTCAAGGTCCTCACCCAACGCCGCGCTGCTCGCGCCCGCCGACGCCGGCAACGCGCGCACCACCACGAGCGCTCCGGCGGGCAGGGCCGCTAACCGCTCCCGCATGAGATGCCGCAGCCGGCGCTGTACCCGGTGCCGGACCACAGAGCCACCAACCGTGCGACCGACCACAAAGCCTACTTTTTTGGGGCCCACTTTTTTGGGGCCCACGTGTGGGCCTGCTAGCGCTGGCGATGGGACGGCCGTTCCAGCCGAATCGACGGCACTGGCGCGGGCCAGGTGCACGACGACGGAGCCGCAGGCCGCCCGGCGGCCCCGCTGCACCGCCGTCGCGAAGTCCTCGCGGCGGGTCAGTCGGGTGGCAGTGGAGAGCAAAGCGAGATATCCGCCGAACGCCAACGACTCAGGCCGACAGCTCAGTGCGACCCTTGCGGCGCCGGGCCGCGAGGATGGCTCGCCCGGCCCGGGTACGCATGCGCAACCGGAACCCGTGGGTCCTCGCGCGGCGACGGTTGTTCGGCTGGAACGTACGCTTGCCCTTGGTCACGGCTGTCGTCTCCCGGTGCTTGATGCTCGGTTCTCATTACGGGGTCGCGGCCATCAGGACTGGGGCCATCAGGACTGGGGCCATCAGGACTGGGGTAGTCCGCTCATCCCCTGCCGACACGGGCGGCACTGCTGCGAGCGGGGCTCACCCGGTACGCGGACCACAATGGGCCATAGGCGAGGGCACGCAGAAACGCCCGCTGGTGGGCGGGAGACACCCCGAGCGTAGGCCGCCGGTACCGGCCCCGTCAAAACCAGCGTCTCGCGTCACTGCCGGGGCGACACGCCGTTACATCGATGGTGCTTGCTTACAGGGGGTTCTTGTGGCAGCACCCCAGGCTTGTTAGCTTGCGGCGCCTGAATATGGTCTGCGGGCCACCCGGCAGCTGGCACGTCGGGGACCCGGGGAATGCGGCGGACATCGTCATCCACAGCTGTGGACAACCTTGTGGACGCCCAGCGCTCCTGAAGACCACCACCGGCCGAAGGGGGAGTCAGCGGGTGTCAGAGCGGCAAACCGACCTCGCGCAGGTGTGGAACGAGGTCGTCCGGGAGCTCTCTACCGGGACGCTGTCGCCCCAGCAACGTGCCTGGATGCGCGTCACCCGGCCGATCGGCCTCCTGGATGGCACTGCGCTGCTGGCCGCGCCCAGCGACTTTGCCAAAGACGCCATCGAGCGGGCGCTCCGCGAGCCGATCAGCGCGGCGCTGTCCCGGCGTCTCGGTCGGCAGGTATCGCTCGCCGTCAAGGTCGACCACCCGCTGCCGGTGCCACCGCAGCTACCGCCGCAGTTCACCGCACCTGGCACCGAGGTGACCGATAACTTCAGCCTAGGCGGCGTCCAGCCGAACGGAAATGCCGTCGGCATCGCCACCGGCCCGGGCGAGCAGAGCGAGGAGGCCGCGCTGGCCACCGTGCACGAGATCTGGCCCCCCTTCGCCGGCCCGGCCGCCGTGACACCGACCCGAGCACCGAGCTCCCAGACCAGACTCAACGAGAAGTACACCTTCGACACCTTCGTGATCGGCGCGTCCAACCGATTCGCGCACGCTGCGGCGGTGGCCGTGTCCGAGGCCCCGGCGCGGGCCTACAACCCGCTGTTCGTCTGGGGCGAATCGGGGTTGGGCAAGACGCACCTGCTGCACGCCGTCGGGCACTACGCGCAGCGGCTGTTCCCCGGGATGCGGGTCCGTTACGTCTCCACTGAGGAGTTCACCAACGACTTCATCAACTCCCTGCGTGACGACCGCAAGGTGGCCTTCCAGCGCCGTTACCGGGACGTCGACGTACTGCTGGTGGACGACATCCAGTTCCTGGAGGGCAAGGAAGGCACCCAGGAGGAGTTCTTCCACACCTTCAACACCCTGCATAACGCGAACAAGCAGATCGTGATCTCCTCCGACCGCCCACCGAAGGGGCTCGGCACCCTGGAGGACCGGTTGCGCACCCGGTTCGAGTGGGGCCTGATCACCGACATCCAGCCGCCTGAGCTGGAGACCCGGATCGCCATCCTGCGCAAGAAGGCCGCCGGCGACCGGCTGGCCGCGCCCGATGAGGTGCTGGAGTTCATCGCCGCCCGGATCGAACGCAACATCCGTGAGCTGGAGGGAGCGCTGATCCGCGTCACCGCGTTCGCCTCGCTGAACCGCCAACCGGTGGACAACCAGCTCGCTGAGATCGTGCTGCGTGACCTCATCCCCGACGATCAGGCACACGAGATCGGTGCACCCAACATCATGGCGGTGACCGCGGAGTTCTTCGGGCTCACCATCGACGATCTGTGCGGGCCCGGCAAGACCAAGCACGTCGCGCAAGCCCGGCAGATCGCCATGTACCTGTGCCGGGAGCTGACTGATCTGTCGCTGCCCCGGATCGGCCAGACGTTCGGCGGCCGCGACCACACCACGGTGATGCACGCGGACCGCAAGATCCGCAAGGAGATGGCCGAACGCCGCCGCACCTACGACCAGGTGCAGGAGCTCACGTCCCGGATCAAGCAGCGCGCCCGCTCCTGAGTGGTCATGGGGGGCGAATCAGGGTCCGGGCAGGGGAGAACCCTCAGGTGCCCAGGCAGCGCGGTACGGCATGGTATGGAGCGTTGGCCTTACGCCTGGACGCAACGCCGGGACGCCCAGGCGTAAGGCCAACGCCGGGGGTGTGCACCGATGCGGCTTGAGTTCCGGCGGCGGCTGACTCAGGTCCGGGTAGTGATCGTGTTAGCCGCGTCGTCCCGCCAGACCCGCTGGCGCTCGCGGGTCACCGTCGGGTGAAACTGCTGGCGAGGGCATGGAGGCCGACGAGGGGTGTTCCCCTGCGCCGTTGGCGGCTCCGCCATCGATCTGGGTGATAATGGGATCGTTGGAGTAGGCCGCTGCCATCCAGGTGTCTCGGGTCGGTGTCCCGGTCGAGGGGTTTTCCCAGTGTCGCCGTGCCCCCACAGCGCCCGGTCGGGGATGAACAGCTCACGGGGTGTCGCGGGGAACGCCGGTCGCCACCAGTCGGGCAGGCAGCCACCCAGCAGGGCAGTCAGAGCCTGCTGTGCGGTCGTCACTTCGTCTCGTCGTCCTCGTCCTTGTCGTTCTCGTCACCCTTGTCCTCGGCGCTGTGCCGACCGCCGCCAGCTTCCTGCCCGTCCTTGGTCTTGGCGACGTTGCGCTCGTTCTGCCCGTTATCAGTGTCCTTGTCGTGCCTGCCCATGTCGATCAGTCCTCCCCTGGGTGGTCATCGTGTGGCATACCGTGCCCTTGCTGTCGCTTTCAGTCAACGCCGACCAGGCTGTGCTGTACTAGCCCTGCGCTGTACTACACCTGGGGCGACGGCGCAGGGCCTCGGTGGCGCAGGGCCTCGGTGGCGCAGGACCTCGGTGGCGCAGGACCTCGGTGAGGAGAGGGTTCTCATGGACGCTGACGA
>JAFAXZ010000230.1 GCA_019240665.1 Pseudonocardiales bacterium
CGCTGCGCGGAGTTGTGGTAAAGCTCGCCAACCGTTGCCTTCGAGACCTGCGAGCGCTCGATCAACTCCGCCTGATTGATACCGAGTTCCGTCATGCGCTGGCTGATCGCCTGCGCAACAGCCGCCCAGTCCTCCGACACATATTCCTCCGCACCTCACCCTGGCGGCAAAGAGTAGCGCGGTCTCACGCGGCTTGACGGATGTATCCGAGCGCGGGCAGACCCATGTCCACTATGGATTAAATCATCCAGACAAGAGGCATTAAATCATCCAATATGTATCGATCAGAAGGGCTTCACTTCATGCGTACTGACAAGTCCAACGCCGGGTCTTCGGCGTACTACACGGTTCGGGAAGCCGCCGGGATTCTCGGCGTCAAGCCCTCCACCGTCTCTGCCGCGATCGCGATTCGTCTGGGCACGCTGCGCGCTGTGCGGCGGCGCAGCCGGCTGATGGTTCCAGCCAGTGCCCTGACTCGGCTGCTCGCAGAGCCCACCATCGACGGTGGGAAGGAGTCCCGATGAGCCCGACACCGGAAAGTGCCGTGCTGATCGTGGCGCTGGCCCTGGCCGGATTGGGGATGCTGGCGGCGTTTCGCAGCGGCGCCCGCAGCGGGCACCGCCTGGCCCGTCATAGCCAGGAAGTCACCCGCATGGGCGGCAACCTACTCCGCGCGCTGGGCACCGCGGCGTTCATCGTCGCCGTGCAATGGGCAGTGGTCTTGTTCACCACCGATCCCCGCGCGTGGGCGGTAGCCCTGGGAGTACCCGCGTTGTTCGCCGGTGCCGCGATCGCCCGAACGTTCTCCGTCACCGACATCATCCACCCGCCCACCCACCAGCGGGATCGCCGATGACCAACCACCCCCCACCACAAGAAGGAACCCCACCAGAACCGTCAGCCATGAACGACGCTTTGCCCGTCGCGGCCCAGACGCGCCAGAGGGCACCAGCCGAGCCGGTGTACGACGGCGAAGTTGTCGACGACCCGCGCGCCGTGCGGCAGACGGTTGTCCGCCGATTTGTGCACTGGTGGGGGCGTTCTCGGTGCGTGCCTAGAGCACTCACATCCCGGCAAGCGCTGAGGCAGGCAGCCAGGGACATGATCGTGTGAGTCATCCGCTCGCCGTTTCGATTCATCGGTGCGGTCACCCGGGGCCTCGTCGCCGCCGCGCGCGGGTGGCGTCGGTGGGTCCGGGTGCACGACTACCGGGAGGCGGCCGAGCAGGCCGAGAAACTAGCGGACACGTTCCTCGAGATCCGCGCCTTGACGGTGTTCCGATGGAAACTCACCGCAACGGCAATATGGTCCGGCGCGGCGGCGGTGATCACCGTCGATCTCGTCTACGGCGCTGCTGCCTTGTGGATCACAGCCGGGGCCGGCACGGTGGCACTGGCGATCACCGGCCGACACAAGGACGGCTCACCGGGGCGTAAAGCGGTGTTGGCCGGTCCACGCACGCTGACCTGGACCATGGACCCGCACGTATTGGTCGACGCCTTCCGGGACGCCAAGCTCATCGGCAAAGACGAAAGCCTGCGCCTGGCGAATCCGGCCTGGTCGGATGCCCAGAAGGTGGTCGGCGCCGCCCACTCACCGGGCGGCCATGTGGCGGACGGCACATCGCACGGGCTGGTTGTAGACGATCATTACCCGGGCGGGCACCCGCCCCGCCGTGCACCCGTGAACAGGGTTCCACCAGGGGATTTACGGCATAAGATCGTCCCATTGCCGGTTTTACCCGCTTGATGTCAATTGGTGAGTGCACCATCGGCTTGACCTGGGGCGAAGGCTCGTAAGCTGGCCCCCGCATCGGGCAGCCCCTGGCCTGCCCGCTAGTCGCTCGATGTGAGCCTTCGCGAGGGTCCCAGGTCAAGCGGGTGGTGCACTCACCCCTGGAAACCACCCGTCCGGCGGATTCGGGAAGGGACCAACGGAAAAGGACCCGCACTGCGGGCACCTCACCGGCGGCCTACTTCACTCTGCGAGGGGCCGGGGGTGCGATTCCCCCGGCCTACTCTCCGTCACCGTCCTGCCCGCCCTGCGGTCCGGGTCACGGTTCGATCCGGCAACTGTGCGCATCGACCCCAAGTAGGATCGGCGGGGGGATTAGGTGTCCCGTCCCGGAGTGTCGCTGTCATGGAGGTGGGCTGCTGCGGTGGTTATGGGCCAATGGGACAGCTCCCGTACCCCCGTCCCAGCCTTCGCTTCGACGGGCTTTCCGCAGGTAGCCGCCATGCGAGCCTGTCCCATCGCAGCCGTCCCACACCAAGGCCTGGCGGGACATGGGGGACACTTCCCAGTCGGAGATCATTTACCGGTGCGGGGAGTCGGGATGACGGTGGATCGGCACGGCCAGCAGTAGCCCGTTCCGGGGTCGACGAGTGCTGCGGGCAGGATCTCGGTGCCGCACAGGGTGTGGTAGCGGCCCGGGGTCTGTTGGCCTGTGGCCGCGGCATCCGGTGTGAGCAGGTGTCTCTGGCCGGTACGGGTGTCTACTATTTCCACCATTCCTCTCGGTGTCATTACTTGCTGTCGGCGAAGCTTGCTGTGTCTGCCCACTGCGGCCGTCTCTGCGTTTTGTTGGGTTCGGTGGAGCCCGGCCACCACTGGGATGCCTTCAGCCGGGGAAACTAAGGGTGGTCGTCAACCGGTGGTGGCCGGGAAGATTAGCGGCGCGGGGGCCGCCGGGAGCCGGACGCGGGAATGCTCAACCGGCGGCCTGCTGGCGGTTGAGGGGTCCCAGTCGAAGACCACTGTGTGCAGGACATCTAGCGCGTCTCCGCTGATGCGTTCGGTGGCTGGTAGGCCGCCGGGCACGATGAGGGAGTAGCGGCGCCGGCGCGCTGCGGAACATCCGCTGGATAGCCCACCGACGTAGACCTCATCCAGCCAGCTCGTGCTTTCCTGTATGCCGCGCAGGGGTGCGTCTTCCCCGAATGCGATTCGCTGGAAGGTGAATCCTCGGTCTTTCGCCGCGTCCAGCAGCCGTTTGGCGGCCGCCAATTCTGGGCTGTCAGCCATCGCTGCCCGCCAGGGGCAAGTTCAGCCGGGGACCGGCGTTCGTCGCACCGCCGTCCCCACGATCAGACGGTGGGCACGGGGGCCGGGTCATGATCGTCCCTGCCGACTGGAGCGATTCGGTCAGGGTTTCGAGGTTGGCACGGATCTCGTCGAGCTGGCTGAGCAGCTCGCCTACGGCTGCTAGCCGGGTTGATATCTGGTGCAGGCGGTGATCGATCGCGGTCAGCCTTGCTAGCGCGTCGCCATCCGTGCGGCGCGTCGACTCACTGACGGGCTCTGCATTCATGGCCGATAAGGCAACCGCGGGTGAGAGCGCCACGGTAGACGCTGCGTAGTCGATTGAGCACTATTCCGTAATCGAATATGCGGCGGGTGACTACTCGCTGGTCAGAGCGCACCACGCATCGGCGATGATCTCGGGAAGGGCTGACTTTTGGGGTCGCCAGCCCAGCTCGGACCGGATGCGGGTGCTATCGGCCAGCAGTGTCGCGGGCTCGTCGGCGGCGGTGGTGTGCCGCCGGGGGACGGGCTGTCCGGTGACTGTCTCGGTGGTGGTGATGACGTCGTGGACGGTGCTGGGGTGCCCGCTGCCGACGTTGTAGGCGCGCCAGGTGCCTGGCTGGCACGCGTGCAGGGCGAGGCTGAAGGCGGTAGCCATGTCGGTGACGTGCACGAAGTCGCGGACCGCGCTGCCGTCGCCGTTGATGACGAGTTCGGGCGCCTGGCCCTGTTGGACGGCGAGGAGGCGGGGTACGAGCCGGGTCGTGTCCCTGTCGATGTGTCCGGGGAGGGCTCCGGCGACGTTGAAGGCGCGCAGGCTGATGGCTCCGATCGCTCCGGTGGTAGCGAGGTCGGCGGCTGCCTGGTCGGCGGCGAGTTTACTGCTGGCGTACGGGCTGCGGGGTGCCACGGGCGCGGTCTCGCTGATCGGCTGCCCGGCTTGCGCGCCGTACACCGCGCAGGTTGACGCGAGAACGACTCGACCGGCATGGGCGCCGGCGAGTCCCTGGAGGATGGCCAGGGTGCCACTGACGTTGGTGCGCCAGTAGTCAACTGGATTGGTTCGGGAGTCCCGCACCTTGGTCAGCCCGGCCAGGTGGCACACGCATCAACATCGGCGAGCGCCGCGGGCAGGGTGTCGGGTGTGTTGAGGTCGCCTTGGAGTCGCTGGACACCGGCGGGCAGCGCGGACGCCGGGGAGCGGGTCAGCCCGATCACGTGGTAGCCGTGCTCGATGAGGAGGGCGGTCACCGCGTAGCCGACGAATCCGGCGGCTCCGGTGACCAGCACTCTCATGGGCCGAGAAGCTGATGCCGGTAGCGCCACGCCAGCTCAACGCAGGCCCGGGCGCTCGGTGCTAACGGCTCGGTACGCAGCCGTTCGCGGGACGCTTCGGTGAACGGGATGCCCACGGTGGGGCGGCCGGCCTCGGTGCTGACCGCGGCGCCTTCCTCATTCACGGCGACCATTTTCGAGAACAGCGCGTCGAACACTGGTGCCTCGATGACCGCGACCGTCACCAGTTCCACTGTTAGCGTGAGCGGTTCGCACACCATGGCGCAGGCGAACACACGGAAGTCACCGGCCTGGCGGGCCCGCTCGAAAGACACGAAGGGCTCGTCGATATCGTAGGCGATCGGATCGATGCTGTTTCCGTCGTGCTCGCAGTTACCGAGGAACTCCTCGGAGAACTCGCGCTGGACATTACGCCACAAAGAGAAGTCGTTGTTTTGATGCGCTGGCGCGAGGGCTGCGGGCTGGAATAGACCCGCAGGGATCACTTGGTACACGCCGCCCCCGCCAGCCACCGCGCTGGCGTCCCGGTGATGCAGGTACATCCGGTGCCCCTCGATGGGATCGCGCCGGATCGTCAACGTAGCGATACCGGGCAGCACCGGCCGGGCGGACAAATCGAACGGGTCGACGATGCTGCGGCGAAACGACAACTCCGCGAAACTAGGGCGTTTCCGGCCTGCGGCGAGCCACGCTTGCACGAACTCGTGCGCCGACGCTTCACATACGTCAAGAGCGCCGAAGAAGGACGTGTAGTGGAATCCCAGCATTCCCCGGGCACCAGCCCATGCCACGTCGAGCAGGCGATAGCTGACACGGTTGTCGAATAGTCTGGGCCGGGCCAGGTCACGCAGCGCTCGGGAGTAACGGTCATAACGCTCACCGCTGGCCATCAGAGGGCGCACGCCAGCGGATCGTGGGCCGCTGCCGTCCAGCTGCGGCGCTGGTGGATCGGGGCGCCAGGCCAGCTCGATATCGGCCAGGTCGACTGGGCCGTCGGGCAGCCAGCTCGCCGAGGTGAGCACCGTGGTTCCCGGGATGCGCTGCTGCGCCGGGTACAGCTCGGCGGCCAG
>JAFAXZ010000290.1 GCA_019240665.1 Pseudonocardiales bacterium
GAAGAATCACTGTCCAGCAGTTGACGCAGCGAACCAAAAACATTCTCATCACACATCACACCACGCGCGAGCGCCGTGTAAACTTCGGTTACCCGTCGCGCAATGAGAGAAAAACCAAACATGTCCATCACGATGTGATGGTAACCCTGATACCACAAGAACCGGTCAGATCTCAACTTAATCAACGCGTAACTGAACAGCGGACCACGAGCCAAATCCATCGGCCGAGCCACGTCAGCGGCCATCCATGCGAGCGCAGCCGTGCGCGGATCAGGTTCTTCGCTGACATCGACCACCGGCATCGGCCACTCCGACAACGGCTCAACAACCTGCCGTGGCCCATCACCGCCCTCGACGAACCGGACATGCAGTGAGTCGACCTCCCCGACAACGCGCCGCAACGCCGCCTCGAACAACACCGGATCAACCGGCCCATAGATCTCTACATACTCACCAAGCTTGTAAACCCGGTTCGCCGTGTTTAACCGTTGTTCCGCAAACCAAATCTCACGCTGGGCAGCCGACAACGACAGAACAACACCGTCATTACCAGACACGTTACCTCCTCGACCATCCCACCCCTGGGCGAACCGATCCTGAGCCAGAGTTCCTTCATCAGCCCCAACCGCGTCCGTTACGGACAGATTTCAGAGGGTGGTCTCTAGTGGTCATCGCGACACGGCTTGACCTGGGGCGAGGACTCACATCGAGCTTTGCGGGCAGGCCAGGGGCGTGCCCGATGCCGCGGGCTAGCTTACGAGCCCTCGCCCCAGGTCAAGCCGTGTCGCGATGACCGTTTGAGCTCAAGGAGTTAGGGTAGATGTTGTAAGGCGTTAGGGTAGATGTAAGGCGCAAGCGTGGCGCAAGGCCCACTGGAAGTGGTGCACTGGTCCCGGACCGGGCATGGCCGGCAGGTCGCGGTGGGGAATTTGATGGTGATCGTATCGACGCCGCGTTGGATGCTCGGGCTCCAGGAAGAGCTGGTATGACCTTGGGGGCAGATGACTTGCTGGCGGTCGAAGTCGAGGGCGAAACTGGTGTGGTCGTGCCCGGCGCCGGCTTTGGCCTGGGGTGACTTGTCACCTTAAAGGGGCGTGACCAACATGATCCCGTAATCCGGGTAGCGCCCGGATACGGCGGGAACCTACCATCAGACACATACTGGCTGGTCAACGATCTGTTGGCAGTAGATCAACGGCTCTGGCGCTGTGACCCGGCGCACCCTAACGCTTAGCGGCGTCCCATCCATGACCAGGACAAACCATTCCCCGACACCCCGCATTAACGCACCCAATGGCAGGTTCCCGCCGTATCTGGGCGCTACCCGCTGAAGCTGCGGCGAAGGGCTCCTACCTGGTCAGCGCCCACAACCATGGCATTCACCCATCGACGCCATCCACGCCGCCCCTTACCGGCAAGCTCTGGCTACCCACAACGGTAACGGCGTGACATCACAACCTGGACCCGTGAATGGACACGTCATGGTGACATATCCTTCGTTTTGATATAGTGATTACTGGTTTCTGATTGTCCGTAACCGAACGAGAAAGGCCAGAACGTGGGCGACGAGCAGATGCTGAAGGTAAGTGATTTCGGTCGTGAACTGTACGGGATGTCAGGAGCACCCCGACAGGCGATGATCAATTATGGGAAGGTGTTGTTGGCCATCGCAGGCGCCGACGGCACGGTCAGCCCAGCAGAGTACAACTGGCTCATCGAGCATCAACGCAAATTCGGCGCCCCTGGAGACGTCATTGCCGAGTACGAGAACTTTGACCATCAGTCAGCCAACGTCGACGAACTGCTGGCCGACATTAGAGTTGACGTGGAGACCTGGAATCCCGCACCGCACTTGATTTACCACCACGCTATCCAGATGTGCGGCACCGACGGCACCTACGCCGAAGCCGAGCGATCCAAGGTCATCCGAGCGGCCCGGGCCTTGGGTGTACCTGATGACGTTGTGCTCACCCTGCATGCCCTCATCGACATGGAAAAGGCCGTCTACGGCATCCCACGCTCGGAGGGCCACGTGGCGGGGTTGCCGTCAGTGCTGAACAATGGCCGGACCTCGGTGAACCACTCCTCGAGCACCTCCGGTGTCCGGGCCCGTACGGTCAGCACGCTGCGCTGCTTGGGCGGTGAGCCCTTCTTCGCCGTGCCGAACCGGATCCGACACAGCCCGTAGGCGCCGAACTCCGCGGCGTGGATGTTGCGGCCGAAGTCGACGGCGTCGAGCATCCTGGTCTCGTTGCGCCGCAGGCCGAACGCGTAGGCGGTCTTGAACAACGTCGCGTTGCGAAACGCGGGCAACCAGCCCTTGCGCCCGAACGCGCGGATGCGGGCCACCTGCTCGTCACAGTGCGCGAAGAACGCGTGCAGCTCTTTCTTGGTGAAGGCCCGCTTTTTCGGGGTCGGCCTCGTTGTCTTGCACGTGCGCGGCGGTGTTCCACTCGTGCACGATCTGCACCGGGTGGCTACCGAAATGTTTCTCGCAGGTCGCCGCCCATTCATAGGCCGGGTCGGTGACAAAAGAAAAGGAGCAGAACGCTCGCACGGCTTCGGAGTAGGAGCGGATCGTCGAGCGCTTCAGCTCCCGCAGCGAGCGCAGATCCCCGAGCCACTCATCGACCATCGCTGGCGACCACTGCCACGGGAACGCGTTGACGTAGCTGGCGAACGCCCGCACTGTGTTCTCCCGGCCCTCGACCGTCGAGCGAGCCAGGTTCCGCGCTAGCTGCTGGTTGGCGAACCCTGCCAGCATCGCCGCGAAGACCTGGTCCTCCGGCCGCAGCAGCGACACCCCATCCACCAGGTGCAGCCTCGCCGCACCCGGGACCACCCCGATCGAGCCCATGGCCACCACTCTCCGTCACACGCACCCAACGCGACAAAGCCGCATCGGATGTGAGTCGGGGAAACTCGCAGGCCAACCAACCTTCCGGGCGACACAGCCCGCCGCGGATCAGCCGTCCACGCCCACTACCCTCGCCGCTGGGCCAGAGATCATCCCTGGTAGAACAGCTAAATTCGATCCCCGTGGGCGTCATTCGCAAACTGTCGCGTATTCGCATCGGATGCAATTGTCGGCAGATGTAGTTTCCAACGAAAAATCATCGATCCGCGTCGTTTGTGCTGGTCAGACACCTCGGTTATGATCCTTGAGGGTGGGTACGCGAAGATTGCCAGCAGTGCTGTGACCTGCGTGAATGTAGATATTCGTTGAAAATTCGGCGCTTGCTACCGGGAGGCCAAAGTGCCCGGCGCCACCGGCCACCCCCAGCCCGTGGCGCGCATTGCGGCGTCGCGCAATTCCCAGCCGGTCATCCTCATTCCGGTGCTGCTCACCGGAGCCACGTCCCGAGCACGTCAAACAGCGCCGTCGCGGCAGTCTCGTCAAGGATGATGACGCAGGCGCCGGTGACATGCGGGTCGAGCACGATCTCGCCATTCGGCTTGCGTTCCACCACCAGGTTGGCAAAGCCCTGCGGACCCCGGTGCACCCCGCAGCTGACCGGGATCGCCCTGTGGTTCTCACGGGACGCGGTCGCGGTCGCGTCTTCAACTATGGTCTTGTTCAGCTCGTCCTCTTTCGGCGTTGGGGCCATACCGCCAAGCCAAGCTGCTGTGTGTGGGCGCACACCAGCCTGCCAACGTCGCACCGTTGTGGCATGGTTCGCTGGGGTGTCCGGACTGATCAGCGTTGTCGGTAGGCTGGGCCTTCTGCGGGAGGGTTCCATGGAGGGGGGTTGCGCGTCGTGAGGTGCGGTAAGCGTGTGCTGTTGGTGAGAGCTCGGAAGGCCGTCGGCTTTACCCAGGAGGAGGCGGCCTACCGGCTCGGTGTGGACCGCTCCACCATTGCTCGCTGGGAGAGTGGCGAGACCGAACCGCTGCCCTGGCTGCGGCCCAAGCTGGCCAAACTGCTGGTTGTCACGCTCGCGAGGCTGGAGGAGTTGCTCGCGGTCGACACGCAGACAGATCCCTCCGCCGCCGAGGCGGGTGACGGGCTTGACCTCGACGAACGAGCCCGGGCTCAAGTCACCGTCCAACAGTTAGCAGCAGTTACTCCGTTGAGACCTGATCGGGCATCACCAATGTCTCGTGCGCGAGATGACTCACAACCGGTGTTAGTCACTGGTGCTCCGGGTGGGAGTTCTGAAGAGATGATGCGTCGTGAACTGCTCCGTCTATTCAGCATGATCGGCGTGCTCCTGACGATGCCTGACACTGACGAACAGCTAGACCAGTTGGATCACCTATCGACCGCTGCTGGCCAATTCAATGATCTAACTATCGACGACTATGCGGCGCTGAACGAACACCTGTGGCGCGTATTCGTGCTGTCTAAGTCCAAGGGAGCCGTACTTCCACTTGTACGCGACCAGTTCGAAGCACTCATATTTTGCCTCAGTCGATCGCGAGGAATTTCGACGCATCGGCTGCTGTGCGCACTAGCCAGCGAGCTATTGCAGCTGGCAGGCGAGATTTTCTTCGATGCTAACAAGTACAGTGACGCGGCGTACTGTTATACCCTGGCGGCCACCGCCAGCAAGGAAGCCGACGCGTTTGATCTATGGGCGTGCGCGATGACGCGTCATGCGTTTGTCGAGATATATGAACAGCGTTTTGACAAGGCATTGCCGATGTTGGAGTTAGCCGCACGTCTCGCGCGAAGAGGAGACGGGGCGCTGCCAACGCGATATTGGGTTTCCTCGGTTCAAGCGCAGGCGTTCGCTGGCCTTGGTGAATTAGCTGCCTGTCAGCGCACGCTTGACGCAGCTGAACAGGTGCGTGAACTGTCGGGCGATGCGAGTAACGGCGGATGGCTTCGATTTGATGATTCCCGCCTTGCCGAGGAACGCGGTGCTTGTTATGTCCAGCTTCGCCGTCCTGACTTGGCTGAAAGTGTCCTTGCTGGCACCTTGCGTCAGAACTTATCTGCACGTCGCCGCGCCAGCGTCTTGACTGATCTCGCAATCATTGGGCTGCAACGTGGCGACGTGGATCGACTTATCATTCATGCCGAGGCGGCCTTGGAAATTGCCAGACGGACTGGATCGGGTTTCATCAGTCGCAAATTGCAAGGACTTCGAGATCATCTCGCGCCATTACTTGGAAATAGTCGGGCTCGGCGACTCGATCAGCAAATTATGGTCATATCCAGGAATTTTGAGCCTTGATGACTGAGGGGTTTGCGAGGGAGGTAAATTGTCAGGCAGTCAGGGACGTGTCTTCCGGGAGGCGTGGATTTCCGGTGTCATGCGCCACTATCCGGGTGAGCCGAAGCCTAGCTACATCACATCCTGGGACGAAACACCGGATTGGGAACGGGAGAGTGCTGCTGCCGTCTACGAACAGGTGCGCGCGTTCATCGATGCTACCGACGGCAATACAGCGAAGCTCACCCGTTCGCAGAAGGGACGTTTTGTAGCTCTCTGCTGGATCGGGCAAATCTTTAAGCACTTCCCAGATCCTAAGCCAGCTTATGTGGCGGACTGGGACGACTTGCCACCCTGGCAGCGAGAAATCGATGCTGACATTTTCGAGCGTATCGAGCGGGATCGTTGACATCGGTAGACCTCAACCCAATCGACAGATGCGTTTTGAGTTGGTCCGGGGGAAGACTCCCGAGATGACGGAAATCGCCGCGGTAGCTGGCTAGCTGACATAGGGAAGCAATTCTGGATCCCCTTGCTCGCGCGCTATCTCGGACGACTTTCTGTTTGGCCAGGCTCGGATTCTGCCCTTTGCGCTTGCCGGTGGGGATGATCAGGCCCAGTCGGATGGCCTCGACGGATTCGCCGCGGGCGCGGCGGCGGAGCACGGTGTGCAGCATGTCCTCGGTGATGGCTGGGGGTCGGCCGCCGTGGTTTCCCTTGCGGGCGGCTGCGTTCAGGCCCTCCAGGGTGGCTTCGCGGATGTTCTCCCGTTCGTTTCGGCCATCGCGGCGAAGAACGCGAACAGTATCCGGCCGGTGCCGGACGGGTCGTAGATACCGGGCAGTGGCCCGGCCAGCTCTCCAGGGCGATGCCCTGTGCGGTGAGGTGGTCCGCGAGCGCGGTCAGTTCGGCGGAGTCGTGGCCGAGCCGCTTCACCTCGTACGCGGTGAGGATCACACGGCAGTGTGGGGCGTGCGCCTTGATCTGCCGGCACGCGTCCAGGGCCTTCTCGAACTCGGGACGCACGCGCACACGGGTGGACACCTTCTCCGCGAAGATCTTGTCGCGCGGAATGCCGGCTGCTGCCAGGGCATGATCAAGGTTCACTTGACAATGCCGTCCCCAGGACAGCCCGGTACACCCCAGCTGCGTCAACCTAATGTGCCGTCCGAACGGAGCCTAAACGGCAGCGCGGCACCGTCGGAGTCGCGCGCTAACTCGAGTAGGAAAGCGTCGGTTGCGGCACCGCACCTTATCCGGGGGCCACCCACGGTGGTTGATTTCGGTACGCTGCGGTGCAGTCCGTGCGCGGGTCAGCTCCGGTAGCGGGGGTTGGTGGCGTGCCATTCGAAGCCGCCGCCCATCCAGGCGCGTACCCCGCGCAGGAACCGCTGGAGCTGCGGCGACGGCACGGACAGTAGGTTGCGGTGGGTGGCCTGGAAATCCCGGACCAGGTTGTTGTGCAGGTCGACGGTGATCGCGACGGCCTCCTGGACCGAGCACTGCCGATCGGCGGCGATCTGCAACACCATGTTGCACACTGGCTTGTCGTCGGTAGCGTCTTTGGCCACCGAGTGCAGGTCATTGACCATTACCGAGGCGGTGCCGGCCTGCATCAGGGAGCGTCGGACTCGCGGCTCGTAATACAGGTTGGCGTCCAGTTCGTAGCCGCCGACTGCGTCGATCAGCGTCATCGAGGTGTAGAAGCTGTCGTGCTGGCGGGCGGCGAGGTACTCCCAGGCCGGCGGGTAGTTGCCGGTGAATCGCCAGGCTGCATAGCTGTTCCAGCTGACGAACATGGCGAAGGTGGCGTAGCAGGCTCGCTGCACCTGCGCGGGGCTGGCGTGCCGGGTCAGGTGCTCGATCCCGGAATTGAGCGCCACCAAGACCGGCTCAGAGCGTAGGGCCTGGTCCAGGGGAACGGAGAACTCGCCGGCCGGGGCCACCGGGTCCATCGCGGCCATCACCAGGGCCAGCCGGGGCGGCAGCTCGGTCGGGGTGGCGCCCATCTTGCTGTCGTCAGCGTACAGGTCGTCGGCGGCCCACCACGCGGCGTTGAGCTGCGCGGCGATCAGCAGGCGGTCGGGATCATCGGTATCGGGATGGGCGAGCATCGCCAGCCGGCCGAACCCGGCCCGGCGCATCAGATCGGCCTGATCATCGGTGAAGCCGCAGTCCTTGGCCCAGACCACTAGCCGGTCGTCGACCTCGGCGGCCAGCGCATCGTCCACCCGCTCGACCGCCGGGACGTACAGCGGCGCGGCCGTGCCGTCTCCCCAAGGACGTTCCAGGTACGCGGGGCCGGGGTCGCTGGCCAGGGTGAGTTCGCGCGCAAGGCGGGCCGCCGAAGTGCCCAACCCCGACGGGCCAGCCCGGACCGCGGCGACCAGCGCGCTTTCTGGGTCCGGCGGGACCGGGCAGTCGCGGTGCGGCGGTGGGTCGATCAGGGGGGTCGTCTCGGCGGTGGGAATGATGGCGGTGGGAATGGTGTCCGTCATCCGGACGACTCCTCATGGTCTCGCGGTGGTCGGGCTCGGGTATGCGGGCGCGCTGATCCACCACAGCTTGGCAGGCCGGCGTCGGCAAGGACATCCGCCAACTAGTCCTCCCGGACTGGCGAGCTTGCGTATTCAACTGTGGTGAGTTCTTGGGTGATCACTGGGAGTGTAGTGAGTCCAGGTGACCCCGATTTGGGTGGTGATTTTGGTGGTGGTGATGGGGTGGTAGCTCA
>JAFAXZ010000168.1 GCA_019240665.1 Pseudonocardiales bacterium
GTGCCTGGAAGGTATCGTTTCCAGGAAGTTGTGCTTCCGGCGTACGCTTAGGATCGACCGCCTCGCGCATGAATCTACCTGCCTTTTGCCTAACCTTCTGCCGCTGAGACGGTGGCGTTCGGGCCAAGTTGACGACTGCCGAACGACCACACGTGTTGCCTAAAGCCCGGTGGGTGGGAATCATTACTGAGCAGGATTAAGACGTATGTCGCACTGCTGATCCTTTTTGAACGCGTGCGACGCCCCAGATGTGATGCCCGCCGGTGCCGGCCCCTATCAAACGCTATGAGGTCCCGCTGAGTTCCACACCCTAGCACATACGAAATCGACGAGCAAATATTCTTTAGTGGAACCGCTGTGGGAATGTAACTGATGAACCCGACACGCGCATGCGTCGACACGCGCATGCGTCGACAAACTGCGCATGCGGCCGGTCTGCCGGTCCACAGGTGGGTTGGCGTCCTCGCCCAGCCGCCGTACGCTCTCCTCGGTCTCGGCCAAAAAAGTCCTGGTAGTGGCCCAGTAGTCGTTGCGTGCCGCCGCCATTGAGCCGGCCAGGAACAGCGTGCCGTAGATCGGCAGGTATTCCGGTGTCGCGTTTTGGCCAGCCCTGGTTGCAGGTAGCTGGCCGCGTCCTGGATGAGCTGCACCACCTCTGCGTAGCGGCCATTCGATAGCAGCGGGTGCGTCACCGACCAGAGCCGAGCTTGGTCAGGATCATGGCTGTCGCCTGGTGGGTATCGCCAGCACGCCCCTCGCGCGTTGGCGGCCGTCACCGCGCTCGCAAGGGGTACTTCGAGCAGATCGCTGATGGTTATCAGCATTGCTCCGTCGACTTCGGTGTGCAGGCCTTTGGCTTCTACGCCTCTGGCTGTACGCGTGTGTGAGCGGCAAGGCGTTCCTCGAAGTCCGCTGCGTCTCGTGTGTTGTGTGTGCGCAGTATTCCGCAGAACTCGGTGAGTACCTCAACGACCCGCCCAGAGCTGAGGTCTCCGCTGAGGATTTCCAGAGCGCCTTCGGCGTTGTGTAGGCTTTCTTCCAGGTCTCCGTTGAGGACCTGAGCGGTTGCCGTGGTGCTCAGCCACAATGCCCCGTCACGGGTGAATTCCTCGCCGGTTCCGCGGACGGCCTGATTGAGATGCTTAACAGCGGTTCCTGGCTCGTTGGCGAGTATGTAAGCCTGGCCGGCGATTCCGTGCAGGTCGGCGACGGTGAACCAGTAGATCCAGTCTGGTTCTTCTTCAAGGTCGGCTGAGGTGAGTAGTCCTTCGGCGGTGTCGAAGGAGGCAGCGGCTCCTGGTAGGTCACCCAGGCGTGCGCGGCCCATACCCAGTCGAGCATGCATGGCTCCCTCGACTGCCGGTGTCAGCGCACCGCGCCCGCCGGCCAGAGCGGTCCGGCTGAGTGCTTCGGCGGCGACCCCGTCTCCTCTGACTCCGGCCTGGTAAGCGGCGAATCCGAGCACGTTCGCGCCGATCTGGCGGTCTTCTGCGGAATGGGCAGCACGGAGTGCCATCTGTGTATAGTGCTGCGCGAGTCCGTGTCGGCCGGTGTCAAAGCAGAGCCAGGAAGCGAGTCGTGCCTGTTCCGCGGTGGCTGAGTACAGGCGGCGGCCTACCTCAGCTGAATATGAGGCGCGAGCCAGAAGACTGATCGAAACACGCAAGTCCTCGCGGACAGCCGAGAGTAGAGAACCGCCGCCTAGCGCGTCGTCCATGCGCCGCCGTGCAGCGGTGATCGACTCAATATCGGTGACCGTAGCGTGACCGATCCGTCGGCCGTCGATGCTGTCCTCGACCCGGTCCACCGGATCGAGGAGCCAAGGGTTAGCCAGGCTGACAAGGGTAAGCCCTGACTGCGTGAGGACTAATCGTCGCTCCATTCCTTTTCCTATCTCCGCACACAGCATCTGCAGGTTAGCGCGACAACCCCACGTTTCCACGACATCCACATTGCTTGGCGGCACGGTTGGCTCGGTAGGCGAGGGTAGCGGGGCGCCCATGTGGGCGAGAATTCTGCAGTAAACGGCCTGCGGTCGCGCCACT
>JAFAXZ010000176.1 GCA_019240665.1 Pseudonocardiales bacterium
CGATGTTCTCGTGGCGGAGAAGCGGGATCTAGCGCCCGCCCGCCGGTTTTTCACCAGCGCTCTGCGACACAGCACAGCTCCCCCTGAGGTGAGCACCGACCGCGCGCCCGCCTACCCACGGGTACTGGATGAGGTGCTGCCCGCCGCCTGCCACGTCATGCAGAAATACGCGACTAACCCAATCAAAACCGATCATGGCCGGTTGAAGACTCGGCTGCGGCCGATGCGCGGTCGCACACGGCTCCAGTCAGCACGAGTGATCAGCGCCGGGCATGCGTTCATCCAGAACATCCGCCGCAGCCACGACGAACTCGGAGTCGAGGAGCCCACAACACCGCAGGTAATGACTGCCTTCACCGAGCCGACCCTGACCATCTGATCAGACCACGGGAACGGATCCAACCCACCACTTCACACAACGCAACAGTGCCGGTCACTGGACCTCGCGTGTCACCGACGCGGCGGCTACCAAGGCCGCGCAGGCCCGGGTCGCCACTCGCCACGGCCGGCCCGGCTCCGGCCCGGCGAGCGCTCCCTGACCGCCCACCGGATCACCGAACACGGCCGGGCCGCTCGCCCCCCGGCCAGCCCCACGACCCGCGCCGCCGCCAAAGCCACCCTCGCCGCAGCGCTCGCGGACCCATCCTGTCACGTCCAGAGCCACAGTGCATCATTCGGCAGCCCCCTGCCCAGCGGTCGGCTAGCGACGGCTCTTGGTCAACAGATCGGCTTCGAGCGCGGCCGCGATGAGCTCGCTCCGTGATTCCGCGCCCAACTCCACAACAAGCGAGTCCAGGACACCAAGCTCCTCCGCGGTCGCCTGCAGGACCCAAGCGACCCGGCGGGATTGGGGCTCCGCGGAAGACCCTCGGGTCCGCTGCCTTCGCGCGGGGAAAAGACTCCCCGCCTTGCGCTGAACGGTACGGCGTGACTGGAGTAGCTGCTGAAGCTTGGGAAACGTCGCGTCGATCGCCGAGAAGGCGACTTCAGCGTTGGTGACGCGATCCCTCGCGCGTCGCTGCTGAGCCGCGGCTTTAGCCGCGGGCAGGACGTAGACCGGAATCTGAAAGCTCTGAGTCTGGTCGACTTCGGCGGGTGCGGGCTGCAGCCGCCGGCTCGGGGCCGATCGCCGTGCTGACTGGTCATCGACCGGAGATCCGGTGTTGTCGTCCGCAGAGGCCTGTGGAATCGCTTCTGCTTCCGTCGACACTTCGCCCGCCGCCGGCGTGGAGTCATCAAGTTGCTCGCTGGCTGCGGCTCGGGGCGGCCTGGGCGGCAGCAGCGCGCCGAGTTCCCGGGCCTGCGCTGCCCCGGAACGCCCAAACTGCGCGGAAAGGTCAACGCTCACGCTCGCTCCCCCGCTGCCCCGAGCGCCGCGCCCGCCTGCTCGGCCTGCTCCATGCTCCGAAGCACGTTGAGCACTTCGTACGCCAGTTCCCGGTAGTCGGCGGCGACGCTCGCCGCTGTGGCCGATAACCGCGGCGCCTGCGGCTCGCCGTGGTTGCGCAGCGTCACCCACCAGGCCGGCTGCTGCGCCGCCTCGGCCTCCAGCTCGTGCGCGAGCTTGCCCAGCCGGCGGGCGTCCTGCGCCGTGCGCTCGGCGTGCCGCACCACAGTGGTGAATAGCGGGCTCTGCCCACCGAACGCCGCACTGATCGCGGACCGAGCCGCGGCATGGATGGCCGTCGCCTTCGTGCCGGTCGCGAACAACACCGCGCCCAGCAGACCCAGAGACGGGTTGATCTGCTGAGCCTTGGCAAACCGCTCGGCCACTAACGTCATGCCGACCAGTCCCCCGATGTCGGTCTTCGTCGGCATGATCACCCACCGGGCGGCACCTAACGCCAGATCGGTGAGGATGAAGTTCTCCGGTGGACAGTCAATGAGGATCACGTCATAGTGCTCAGCCACAGGGGCGAGGACGTCGGCGAGCGCCAGAAACGGGCTGCTCTGGCCGCTGGAACCCGGCGAGCCCATCGTCTTGGACACCATCAGCGGTGTCAGAGCCTCAAGCCGAGTGCCACCGCAGACCAGGTCAAGATTTGGACGGACGCCGAACGCCACCGGCAGCGGGTGCCGGCCCTCCAGCACAATGCCGGTCAGCAACCCCTCCCCCTGATCGTCCACCGACGTTCCTCGCGTTCCCAGATCATCAGCCAGATTCGCCTGACGGTTGAGGTCGACCAGCAGAACGCGGTAGCCAGCCGCGGCCAGCTGCCCACCAAGGTTCGCCACGATCGACGTCTTGCCCACCCCGCCCTTGTCGTTCGTGACGGCGATGACACGGGCCAGAGCGGTTTGCCGATCAACTGCCAAAGCGTGCATCGCCACGGCCTTCTCTCCCACAACTCGGACTGGAACTCCCCTTACTACTGCTTGGCGCACCTTGCCACGAAGCTGGTCAAACAAACAAGCACCAACCCGCCCGGCGCGTCGTGGGAGTTACTCGCGCTTCGCCCCAGCTATCGCCTTGGCTTCTCATCACCGCAGCTCCCGCCGTCCCCGGCGGATGGTCGTCCGCCCGTCAATCCCCACAGTTCAGCACGTGAACTACCACCTACACTATCACTCTAACTATCACTTAGTATGGCTTTAAACTGCGGGAACATGGCCTAACGTCATGCCGCAGACGTGCCCTGGGACGACGTTCTGATCTTGATTCCGAGGAACGTGGACAGCTGGTCGGCTGGCCGCCGGCACCGCTTCGGAGATGGGGGGAGGTGCCGAGAGGGGGTGGTTATCTCCTCGCAGCGCGGACAAGTCCTGCCAGACGATGGGCCGCTCCGCGCAAGGGGAACCCCTCCCTTGCACTCCGGACCCACCGCCCGGCAGCCCCAGGGGCGCGCCACGAGGAGATAACCACCCAGCCGCACCCGCGCTAAGCAAGCACCACCAACGCAACACCCCCACAACACCGTGACCGTCTTCACTCCGCAGCCCGCAAGCGCAGGTGATCACCGCCGAGATCAGCGGAGTCCGCCAGGTCGAGCGGGGGCATGAGCGCCCATCTAGCCGACCTCGACCGACGTGAAGGAGAGATCTCATGACGGGTTCCTCGCCGGCTCAGCCGCAGACGTCATTAGTCGTCTTGTTCGTGTTGATCCTGGTCGGGTTCGCCGCCGAGCGGGCCGCCGCCGAGGACCGCGCCACCCTCACCCGACTACGGAGTGAGCTTGATGAGGCCCGTCGGCAGATCACGAGGACCTCGCCGCGTCGAGACGCCCGCGCCGACCGCGAGCAACTCCGTACTGACCACACCGAGCAGCTCCGCGATCTCCACCAAGCCGCCGAGGATCGGATGATGGCACTCACCCGCGCTCTCGAACTCGCCCAGGCCACCGCCAACAGCTCCCGCGCGCAGCTCACCAACCGTGCCGACCGGGTGGCCGGTGATCCCACCGAGGACACCTCACCCACCAAGGCCGGCACGACGCCCCAGCAAGCCGGTGGCAAGACCCGACCGAGCCAATCCACCCACCGCGGCTCGCCGAGGCCACCGCGAACCGCCTCATGACCGCCCGTGCCCCCGCTCCCCCGGCGACCGTGAGGGCGGTCAACACCGCCCTCGCCGCGCTGTGCCCCTGCTGAGCGGGCGTGCCACGCATCGAGCGACGCGATGAGACGACAATCCCGAGCTCGGAGTGCAGTGGAGCGAAAAGTTCGGTGAGCATCGGCAGGGCAGGGGTGGAGACCGCCTGGCGGTGATCTGTTCGCTACGCTGAGGGCCGTGGATGCCGACGAACTACCGGTTGAGGATCCGGCTACCCTGGCGCGGGCCATCGACCGGGTAGCTCGTGGTGAGGTCGTGCACCTGGTGCGGGACGGCCGCCCGGTCGCTGATTTGGTGCCCGCCGGAGCGGATTGCAGCGCCACGCAGGCCGCACGGGCGATCACTCAACGGATGGCCGACCGGTTCGGGGCCCCCACGCTGGCGCACTACCGACGGGTGTATGAATCCTGTGATCAGCCCTGGCCGGGCGATGAGGAGATCCGTCGTCGGTTCCCCGTGGCGGATGCCTCCTGACCGAGCATGCACCCTCGCTGCTCGTCGGCGGCCGGATCCTGGATGCTGGGGCGGTCGCGTCCTGGACGGCCGGCGAGTTGGCGATCCAATCCTGGCTCGCGGTCGCACCCCTGCTGGGATTGACGTTCCTGCTGCCAGAGCTGGCCGTGGCCGAAGCGCGAACGTTGCGACCCCATGCTGGTGAGTTGGTTGAGGAACTGGTGAGCCATCCGCACGTGGTGCTCACGCGGATGAGCCCGGCCGACGCCGCAGGCGTCGAGGAGCTACTCGCGGCCAGCCGAACCTTCGACGTGATGGCAGGATGGGTGGTCCACTTGTGTCGGCAACGCGGGGGGTGGAACGCGCTGACCACGGATCCCGGCCGGTTGCAGCGCATCGACCCGCAGGTGCCGACCGAGCTGTTGCTCTAAAGCTTGCCGCGGCGGACACCTCTGACAGGAACACCTTGCCGTGATCGACCACGACGGTGTCCGGGATGATCACCGGCTTCGCCGCGGCCATCGCCAGCCGCGCATCCAGGCTGACCAACCGCTGGTGCGGGATCCGTGAGGCCGACATCGCCAGCGCGGCGTCCCAGCCCGGGCGCATCGGCTCGGGGACCATGACCCGGGCCAGCAGCAGCGCCGCGTCCACTGCTTTGGCGCCGACCGGGCGCAGCACCCCGGCGCACAGGGTGCGGGTGGTGATGTCGATGGCCAGCACCAGCTCGGCGCGGCCGATCACGCCGTCGTCCATCACCGCCATCACGTCCAGCGGGGTGGAATCGAGCTGGAGCTGCTCGCCGGGGCGGGCCGCGGTGGTGGCGGTGTCGGCGCCGGGCGGCTTGTTCGCGGTCTGTCGGCGCGTCACCGCCGAGGCGAAGGTGTACTTGCCGGCCGAGAGCACCTCCAGCAGCCGGTAGCAGGTTGCTTGCGAGGGTATCGCCACCACGCCGGCACCGTGCTCGTCGTCGAGCAGGTGGCGGATCTGCCGGATGGCGCGGGACTTCGTGCCGGTGGAGGTGGGGGTCTGCGCCTGGATCACCGCGGCCGCCGCGGCGAGAACGCGGGCGTCGACGTGCCCGGTCGGCTTCACCTTGCGGGCCGACCGGGCGTCGACCAGGCCCCAGATGCCCTGCTCCCGGTAACGGCGCCGCATCCGCTCCAGCGTGCGGAAACTTGTCGGCGTCCCGGTGGCGGTCAGTTCCTCGGCCTTGGCCCGCTGACGTGCTGCCAGCGACCGGGTCGCCGGGTCGTACTGCGATCGCGGAACCGCATCAGCGTCCGCGTCCGGCGGCAGGCCGGTCTCGACCTCGATCAGGTGGGCCTCCCAGGTCCGCGCGGCCGCGAGCGTCGGCTCGGGCAGCGCCTCCAGCAGGCCGTGCGGGTCGATCTTCGGCGCGGGGGCGGCATCGAGGAGCTCGAAGTCCTCCGCGCCGAGCAGGTAGGGAAGGGCAACCACGGTGGTCGCGCCAGCCGCGGCCAGCAGCCGGATCGTTGCACCACAGATCGCGACGACGGTGTGCGTGGTGCCGGAGAAGATCACCCGGTCGTTCACCCGCAGGACGTTCGGACGCTCAGCCATTCCGATCACCCTGCGTGACGGGCACCAGCTCGTAGGCCCGGTCCGCGGTCGGGGCGGTGCGCACGATCGTGCGATCGGACAGCACCAGCGCCAGATCCGCCAGCAGCCGCCGCGTCCAGAGCAGGTGGTAAAGCACCGGCAGCGTGCCCAGCGGGTCACCGGCCAGCTCCGCACCCTCCATCAGCGGCCGCGGTTGCGCGAACACCTCGGCCAGCCGTGCGGCGACCGGATCGTTGTAGCAGCGCGGATGCCGATGGGCGGCCAGCCACTTCTGGTTGGCCACGCCGTCCATCCGGTCCCAGACCGCATACCGCCAGTTCAGCAGCACGCAGGCCCGGTCCGTCGCCTCGAACGCCGCCCGGTCGGTCTCGGCGATCAGCTCCAGCGGCCGCGAATCCAGCACCAGCACCGCGCCATCAGCGGTGCCGTCGTCCAGCAGCACCAGGAAATCCGGGGCGTGCCCACGCCGCTTCCCCTCCACGGTGGTCCACCACAGCCAAAACGGCTGCGACACGATCCGCACCCATGATCCGCACCCATGATCCGCACCACTGTCGGGTCGAAGTCCAGCGCGACCAGGTGGTCGCGCTCCACCCACGACTCGGACCCGATCCGACCGCCCATCGTGGCCAACCAGTACCAGCCCGGGAAATTCCGCTGGACGAGAGTCAATCTATGACACACTCTTAGGTCATGATGGACCCATCCCCCCGTAGGGCCGCGATCTACTGCCGGATCTCGCACGACAAGACCGGCGCCGGCCTCGGCGTCGAACGCCAAGAGCAGGACTGCCGTGAGCTGGCCACCCGGCTGGGCTGGCGTGTCGCCGAGGTGTTCTGCGACAATGACCTGTCCGCGTACTCCGGTAAGCCACGGCCGCGCTATCGGGCGATGCTGGAGGCGATCCGGTCCGGGCGTATTGATGCCGTGCTCGCCTGGCACACCGATCGGCTGCATCGTTCCCCGATCGAGCTGGAGGAATACATCAGCGCGTGCAACGACGGCCGGGAGGTCCCCACCCACTGCGTCAGAGCCGGGACGCTGGACCTGGCGACCCCCTCCGGGCGGATGCTGGCCCGCACGCTGGGCACACTGGCCCGGTACGAAAGCGAGCACCGCGGTGAGCGGGTGGCGGCAGCGGCGTTGCAGCGCGCCCAGGCCGGTGACCGCTCGGGCGGTCCGCGACCGTTCGGCTATGAGGACGACGGGGTGACGGTGCGGGAACCCGAGGCCGAGGCGGTGCGCGCCGCCGTGGAATCTGTCCTAGCCGGGGCGTCGTTGCGGTCGGTGGCGCGCGAGCTGAACAAGACCGGGTTAACCACCTCCATGAAGGGCCGGGCCTGGGACGCGCACTCGGTCCGCGTGCTGCTGCTGCGCTCCCGCAACGTCGGGCTACGCGACCACCAGGGGCAGGTGATCGGCCCCGCGAACTGGTCGGCGATCGTTAAGGAGGACCAGTGGCGGGCGGTGGTGGCGATCCTCACCGACCCGTCCCGGCGCACCAGCCCCTGCGATGCCCGCGTGAAGTGGCTGGGGTCGGGGATCTACCGGTGCGCCGGCTGCGATCGGCCCTCGCTGCGGGTGTCCACCGCGGGCCGGGGCATCCCGTGCTACCGCTGCCCCGGTGAGCACGGCACTACCGGGCACGTGGTGCGGGTGGCCGGGCCGCTGGACTCCTACATCGAGGCGATCATCGTGGAGCGGCTTTCCCGCCCGGACGCCGTGGAGTTGCTGCGCCCGAGTGCCCCGGAGGTGGATCTTCCCGGGTTGCGCGCCGCGGCCAAT
>JAFAXZ010000193.1 GCA_019240665.1 Pseudonocardiales bacterium
CGCTCATGCTTGATCTTGGTCATCACTCGCTTGTCGGGCTGGTAGCACAGGTCGAACCGCTTGGCGATGAGCCCGTCGAGCCCCGCGCCTTCGAACTGGTCAAACCAGCGGCGGGCGAGGTCGTAGTCGTGCGTCGCCAGCGTGACATATACCGGTGCGGCGGCGCCAGCCAGCGCATCTTCCAACGCCGCGCGTCGCTCGGCGAGTGGCCGCCTGGTGAGGTCGTCGTCGCCGAGCGCGAGCAGGTCGAATGCGACGAAACTGGCCGGGGTCTGCTCGGACAGGAGCGTGATCCGGCTGGCGGCAGGGTGGATACGCTGTTGCAGCGCCTCGAAGTCGAGGGTGTTGCGTTCCTGATCGGCGATGACGATCTCGCCATCGATCACCGCGCGGGGTGGGAAGTTCGCCAGGACGGCGGCGACGATCTCGGGAAAATAGCGGGTCATCGGACGTTCGTTGCGGCTGCCAATCTCGACCTCCGCACCGTCGCGAAAGATGATGGACCTGAAGCCGTCCCATTTCGGTTCATAGTGCTGATCAAGGGGGATCTCAAGTGCAGGCTTGGCCAGCATCGGCGCGACGGGCGGCATGACGGGAAGACGCACAAGTCTCAGTGTCCTCGTCCGCCGACCAGGCCGCCGGCAGCGGAAGTTCCGGTAGCCCTACCGGGAGATGTGGCGCTTTTCGTGACGTGGAAGGCGGGCCTGCGGCAACTGGACGGCTGGCCTGCCCTGACCTATGGCACGCGCGGAGTGTTGACTTGCCGCAGGTGGGGCGGGGCGCGGGTACCTAACCCAGGTTGACAGAGACGGGGAGTGCGGCGATGGTCGTGCGAATCGTGGTCGCAAATAGCGCGTAACTATCTGCTGGAAGGTGAAACGGACGTCTCGTCGTAGGCGAGGTTACTTGTTACTTGCTTGCCACTTCTAAACTGAAGGAGAGTAGTAGCTATCTGGCCTCAAGCCGTCGCTATTGACTCGCCACACATCGGACACCCTACATAAGCGAGATGACAGATATGGCCGAATTATTCAGTTCCGATCAACCAGCCGCGGCGCGGCTCAACCAGATATCTTCGCTACTCAACCCGTGGGCGATACGTACCGCCGTCACTATGCGGCTGCCTGATTTAGTGGCTAATGGTGCGGACACGACCAGCGAGTTAGCGAGTCAGTCCGGTGCCGACTTAGATGCTCTTGGCAGGCTTATGCGGCATCTGACGTTTTTGGGACTGTTCCGCACCACTGCGGCTGGCTGTTGGGAGGTGGCAGAGCTCGGTGAGATCCTGCGGGACGGCCATCCGATGAGAATCGCCATGGACCAAGCTGATGATTTTGTGCGCAAGGTGGACCAAAGCATTTACGGCCTGCTGGACGCGGTGCGCACAGGTGGTGCAGTCTGGGAACGGTTGCACGGACGGTCGTTCTGGAAAGAGCTGGCGTTCGACTCTGAAATCGGCAGGAGCTACAACTTCCACATGGCCGTACATGCAGCCATGTTCGGCCCGGCTCTCGCCCAAAGCTACGACTGGTCAACCGTTCAGCATCTCGTCGACGTGGGTGGGGGTACGGGTCATACACTGGCAACGATCATGAGTGCTCATCCGCACCTACGCGGAACTCTGATTGATCTGCCCGACCCGGTTGCGAGTGCGACTGCCATCCTTGAAGCAGCCAACGTGGGCAGCCGGTGTGTGGTGGCTGCGCAAAGCTTTTTCGACACGCTGCCCTCCGGCGGCGACGTGTACTTACTCGCCAACATCATCCACGGTTGGAGCGATGGGGAAAGCATCAAGATCCTGCAGCGGTGCGCGGATGCGGCTGGTTCGGGCGGGCGAGTGCTGCTGGTTGAACGCGTCATCGCCGGTGACGCGGATGAGACCGTGCAGGCCGCCATAAGCCACTTGGACTTGTGCAGTCTGTTACTGTTCGGCGGTCGGGAACGGAGCGAAGAAGAGTTTCGCCAGCTCTGCACCACAGCAGGTCTGCGGCAGAAGGCGACGCATGCTCTAACGGACTGTCCCTGGCTGTCGCTCATGGAGTTTGTCGTCGAGGACTGAGCCATGAGCTCGTTATCGGGAGTGTGAGTGCCCGCCGGCCCGGCCCGCGCGAGCACGGCCGTCAGGTCGCGCGAGCAATCGGGACCGGCCCGAGCGGGCAGGCGAGTGGAACTTGGCCAACGTCCGCGCTGCCGCAGGCGGCGTGCTTGATCCCATAAAGGCGAATTCAGCAACGAAGCACTGTGACACGCTGTGTAGTTCCGCCTGATGCTTGACGTTGCGATTTCAGCTGATGCTTGACGTCGGCCTGATCGGTTGTTCTCTCGCGGTCCTATGTAGATGGTGGAGGGATCGGGCACACCTACTGCCCACCAGCCACGAACAAGCACGACGCGCCATCGACAACCTCTTCAAACCACGCAGACCGGGAAAACGTGGGCACTGGGGTGGCACCGAGTCTTGAGCGTGCACCGGCGCCTGATGACCACGCTCAGCTCGCTGACTGCGGTGACGCTGCGAGCTGGCCGCAAGCGGCGGCGATCTCACGGCCGCGGGTGTCCCGGACGGTGCAGGGCACTCCGGCCGCGCGGACCCGCGCCACGAACTCCCGCTGCACGGGCAGTGGGCTGGCGTCCCATTCGCTGCCCGAGGTGGGGTTGAGCGGGATGAGGTTCACGTGCACCAGAGCGCCGAGGCGTTCGTGCAGCAGCCGGCCGAGCAGCTCAGCCCGCCACGGCTGGTCGTTGACGTCCCGGATCAGCGCGTACTCGATAGACACCCGGCGCCCTGTGGTGTCCGCATAATGCCGCGAGGCGTCGAGCACCTCGGCCACTTTCCACCGGCGGTTCACCGGGACCAGGATGTCCCGCAATTCGTCGTCCGGGGTGTGCAACGAGACCGCAAGCGTGACCTGCAGTCCTTCGGCGGCCAGCCGCCGGATCGCCGGCACCAGGCCCACGGTGGACACCGTCACTGACCGCTGGGACAGACCCAACCCGTCCGGTGCAGGGTGGGTGATCCGGTGGACCGCGGCGACCACCCGCTGGTAGTTGGCCAACGGCTCGCCCATGCCCATGAAGACGACGTTGGACAGCCGGCCAGCTCCGCCGGTAAGCGCGCCGTCGCGCATCGCGGCTGCGGCCGCGCGTACTTGGTCGACGATCTCCGCGGTGGACAGGTTACGGGTCAGTCCACCCTGCCCGGTAGCGCAGAACGGGCACGCCATCCCACAGCCGGCCTGGCTGGAGATACACACCGTGGCCCGGTCCGGGTAGCGCATCAGCACGCTTTCAGACAGCGCCCCGTCCGCCGCACGCCATAGCGTCTTCCGGGTCATGCCGCCCTCGCCGCAGATGTGCCGCATCGGGGTGGCCAGTTCCGGCAGCAGCGCCGCGACAAGCCGGTCTCGCCGTGCCGCAGGTAGATCGGTCATCGTGGTCGGATCGGTGCTCAGCCGCGCAAAGTAATGCCTGGCCAACTGATCAGCGCGAAATGCCGGTTCTCCCAGCTCCGTCATCACGGCACGGCGTTGATCACGGTCGAGATCAGCAAGGTGCCGCGGCGGCATGCCCCAGCGCGGAGCATCGAACACCAGGGGCAGCGCAGTCATCGCGTTTTCCAGTATCCCACAGTAATTCCACAGTACGGACGATGGGCTCGCGGCGCAGGTGCACACGGTAGCGGATTTTCCCGCTCAGAGACCCCGAGCCGGTTCCAGATGTTGGGGCTGGCCAGCACGCCCGTCGGTCACCGGTCCATTGTGCCCGCGCAGCATCTACCGGAATCGAATCGTGTTACCACGTGGTCTAGTGTTACCACGTGGTCGAGGACATGTCGTTCGTCCCGGGTTTGGTGTGCTGGATCGAAGTGTCGAGCAGCGATCCAGCTGGGAGTCGGGACTTTTATGCCGGGTTGTTCGGCTGGACCTACCAGATCGACCCAGACCCGCGCCGTGGGCACTACACCACCGCGCTGCGCGCGGGCCTGCCGGTGGCCGGTCTGGCGGGCATTCCGGTGCAGGCAGAGCAACCCGTGGCCTGGAGACTGTATCTGGCGAGCGCCAACATCATGCACACCGCCGAGGTGTTTACCGGGTGGGGCGGTCAGGTGCTCTATGGACCGGCGGATGCGCCCGGACAGGGTAGCGTACTCATCGGGGCGGACCCGACCGGCGGTGTGATCGGCTTCTGGGAACCCGGGCCGCCGTGGATATTCCACACTACCGATCCCGGGTCGCTGATCTGGGCCGAGTTGAACACTTGGGATGGCGCGCGGGCCGATGAGTTCTACGCGAACCTGTTTGGCTATCACCAGCATCAGATCGGTGACGGCCGCTACGTGGACTACACTAGCTGGTCACGTGGGGGGCCGACAATGTTGGCCAGGCTTCAGATGAACGAGGGTTGGGCCCCCGGAATCCCTGCGCACTGGATGCTGCACTTCGCGGTGGACCCGCAGACCGGCACTGACGCCGCGGTCAATCGGGTCCTTGAGCTGGGCGGCCGGGTGGACATTTATCCCTACGACACCGAGTTGGGCCGGATTGCGCGGGTCGCCGACCCCTTTGGGGCCACCTTCGCCCTGATCGACCCCACCACTCGGGTCGTGCCGCCACCGACCAGCATTGCCGATCAGGTCGGCTATTTGGGGAACTGACCCAGGGAAGCAGTGAGAGGCCGGGTTCAGCCGCTGACCGGAACGAACAGGTTCAGCAGCAGCCAGGCCACGACCGCCGAGGGCAAGAGCGAGTCGATCCGGTCCATCAACCCACCGTGGCCGGGCAGCACGGTACCCATGTCCTTAACGCCGAGATCACGCTTGATCAGTGATTCGATCAGATCACCTCCGGTCGCGGTGAGCACGATCGCCGCCCCAAACAGCACCCCGTACCACGGCTGGCCACTCAACAGAAAGGTCACCGACAGAGCACCCGCAGCAGTCCCGGTCACCAGCGATCCGAGAAAGCCCTCCCAGGATTTCTTCGGACTGATCGAAGGTGCCATCAGGTGTCGCCCGCCCAGCACACCCGTGGTATAGCCCCCGACGTCCGAAGCCACCCCAGCGAGCATCAGGCACAAGGTCCGCGCCGCACCATCGGCAGGAACCACCAGCAACGTTGCGAAAGCGGCGAATCCGGCCACGTAGGCCGCGCTGAACACCGACGCGCTGACGTCGCGGACGTAGCCTGCCGCGCCTCTGGGGAAGCGCCACACCAGGCAGCCCAGCGCAGTAATCACGAACGCGAGGAGTATTCCGTCCCGACCAAACGGCCAAGCCAGCCACACCATCGCTTGCCCGCCGACCAGGACCGGTGGCAGGGAGATCCAGATACCGGCCCGGCGCAATGCCCCGGCCAGCTCCCAGCTGGACACTGCCACCGCCGCGGCCACGATCCCGATGAACACCTGTCGCACAGTGGACAGCGCCACCAGGATCCCGGCGCCCATGAGCAGTCCGACGGCGATCGCGGCCCACAGGTTTCGGCCCGCCCGCCGGACGCGGGGACGCTCAGCTGGGTGCACAGCGGAAGTGGAATGCTCGGGCAGTCCGCTGGCAGACACTCAGACCTCGAGTAGTTCGGATTCCTTGTGCTTGACGAGCTCGTCGATCTGCCCCACGTACCGGTGAGTGATGACCTCGAGTTCCTTCTCTGCCCTTGTCACGTCGTCCTCACCAGCCTCGCCGTCGCGAGAGATACGAATAAGCTGTTCCTTGGCTTTGCGACGGATATTGCGAATGGATACCTTGGCGTCCTCTCCCTTGGTATGCGCCACCTTAACCAGATCTCGGCGGCGTTCCTGGGACAGCTGCGGGATGACCACCCGGATGATCATGCCATCATTGGTAGGGTTGACGCCCAAGTCGGAGTCCCGGATCGCCTTCTCCATCGGCCTGAGCTGGCTGGGGTCGTAGGGCTTGATCACGGCCATCCGGGCCTCCGGGACCGTCACGCTGGCCAGTTGGATCAATGGGGTGGCCGAGCCGTAGTAATCCACGACGATCTTGGAGAACATCGCGGGACTGGCACGACCGGTACGCACCGTAGCGAGGTCCTCCTTGGCCACCGACACGGCCTTCTCCATCTTCTCCTCGGCGTCGAGGAGGGTGTCGTCGATCACGGCTGCTCCTTGTAACTAGCCCGATGCCCGTTATGCCGCAGTGCTGACCAGGGTTCCGATTGGCTCACCACGCACCGCACGAGCGATATTGCCCTCGGTGAGCAGATTGAACACGATAATCGGCAGCTTATTGTCCATGCACAGGCTGAAAGCGGTCGCATCCGCCACTTTAAGTCCGCGCTCAAGCACCTCGCGATGAGTGATGTGAGTGAACATCGTGGCCAAGGGATCGATCTTGGGGTCGGCGGTGTAGACCCCGTCGACCGCCTTGCCCATGAGCAGGACCTCGCAACCGATCTCCAGCGCCCGCTGGGCACCGGTGGTGTCGGTGGAGAAGTAGGGCATACCCACGCCAGCCCCGAAGATCACCACCCTGCCCTTTTCAAGATGCCGGATGGCCTTACGCGGAATGTAGGGCTCGGCGACCTGACCCATCGTGATGGCCGTTTGCACACGAGTATCGATCTTGTGCTCACGCTCCAGGAAGTCCTGCAGTGCCAGGCAGTTCATCACTGTGCCGAGCATTCCCATGTAGTCAGCGCGGGAGCGTTCCATGCCGAGCTGCTGGAGCTCTTCGCCGCGAAAAAAGTTCCCGCCGCCGATCACCACGGCCATCTGCATCCCGCCTGCGACCACTTCGGCGATCTGCCGCGCGACGGCCTGCACCACCTCGGGGTCTACCCCGACTCCACCGCCGCCGAACATCTCCCCACCAAGCTTGAGAAGCACTCTGCGGTATCCGGGACCCACCAGCCGGTCGGCATTCATCGGCGCGTCAAGCCTGGCCGACCTCGAAGCGGGCGAACCGCCGCACAGTCACCCCGGTCTCGTCCAGAAAAACCTTGACGGTCTTTTTGGAATCCTGCACGAAAGACTGCTCCAGCAACACGGTATCCCTGAAGAAGCCGTTGATGCGGCCTTCGACGATCTTCGGCAGTGCCTGCTCGGGCTTGCCTTCCTGGCGGGCGGTCTCCTGCGCGATACGCCGTTCATCCGCCAGCACATCGGCCGGCACGTCGTCCCGGGTGACATAACGCGGCTTCATGGCGGCCACCTGCATCGCCACCGCACGCGCCGTCTCCGGCGAACCACCGTCGTACTCGACCAGCACGCCCACCGCAGGTGGCAGATCGGAGGCGCGGCGGTGCAGGTAGGTAGCCACCTCGCCGTCGAAGGACACCACCCGGCGCAGCTGTAGCTTCTCGCCAATCTTGGCCGAAACAGCCTGCACTGCGTCGTCGACCGTGCCACCGTTGCACTCTGCTCGGGCGAGCGCTTCGGTGTCGGCGGGCCGGACCCGGATCGCCGCAGCAACAATCTTGCTGGCAAGCTCTTGGAAGTCGGCGCCCTTGGCCACGAAGTCCGTCTCGCAGTTGAGCTCGATCATCACGCCGCCCTCGGCGGCCACCAGTCCATTGGCCGTGGTGCGCTCGGCCCGCTTGCCGACGTCCTTAGCGCCCTTGATGCGTAGCAGTTCAACCGCCCGGTCGAAGTCGCCGCTGGATTCTTCCAAGGCCTTCTTGCAGTCCATCATCCCGGAACCAGTCAGGTCCCGGATTCGCTTGACATCGGCGGCGGAGTAATTCGCCATCGTGGCTTTACCGTCCTGGAGTTCGTTGTCGGATCTGGATGGGGTGCGCAACCGACCTCTTAGGCCTGCGACACGCCGTTGTTGGCGACCATGTGTTCGGCCGGCGGCAGCGCGACTTCCCGCTCCGTAGTGTTGGCGGAAACAGTGTTGCCAGAAACAGGATCGCCGGAGACCATCAGTTCCTGCTCCCATTCGGCCAGCGGCTCGTCGACACCGGCACTGGCTCCAGGCTTGTCCGAGCCGTCGGCTCCGGCGGAGCGTCCGGCCCGCGACATCAATCCGTCGGCGGTGGCATCGGCCACCACGCGGGTGAGCAGTGCCGCAGAGCGGATCGCATCGTCGTTGCCCGGGATAGGATAGTCGACTTCGTCTGGATCACAGTTGGTGTCTAGGATGGCCACAACCGGGATGCCCAGCTTGCGGGCCTCACCGACGGCAATCTGCTCCTTCTTGGTGTCCACTATCCATACCGCACTGGGAACGCGTTGCATGTCCCGAATCCCGCCCAGGGTCTTCTCCAGCTTATCCTTCTCCCGGGTGCGCATCAGGATTTCCTTTTTGGTCAGCCCGGAAAAACCGCCCGTCTGCTCCATGGACTCAAGTTCTTTGAGGCGCTGCAGTCGCTTGTGTACGGTGGAGAAGTTCGTGAGCATGCCGCCCAACCAGCGGTGGTTCACGAAGGGCATGCCCACTCGCTGCGCGTGATGCGAGATCGCTTCCTGAGCCTGCTTCTTGGTGCCGATGAACAAGATCGAACCACCGTGGGCCACAGTCTGCTTGATGAACTCATAAGCCCGGTCGATGTAGGTCAACGTTTGCTGCAGATCGATGATGTAGATGCCGTTGCGCTCCGTGAAGATGTAGCGCTTCATCTTCGGGTTCCAGCGGCGGGTCTGGTGCCCGAAGTGCACGCCGGAGTCAAGCAGCTGCTTCATGGTGACGACGGCCATAGCCGGTGCACACCTCGATGTGTCAGGCGCGTCGGCTGTCGTCGGCGCGCTCATGCGGTTGTCGCGGCAGGCCGGGTCGGTCTGCCGCCCTGGCGCCAGGCCGACGGCCGGACCCCGTGCGATCATGACCGCAACGAAGACCGCCGGACGCCGAGGCCCCGGTAGGGCGCAGCGCTGGCGCGCGAAGTCGACTCGCATGCGAGTCGCTCCTGAAGTGTACGGCGTGCCCACGCCCGATCCCAGCCGAGGTGGTTCCACGCTCACTCAGTTGTCCGCAGCTATCCACATTCCCCCGCTCTATCCCCAGTGGTTGGCCTCGTCGCTGGGCAGCCGGATCCGGTACGGGGAAGCTGTCGCCGTGTCTAGAATTCTGATCTACGCCATGCTCATGGCGGTGTTGTCCGGTGGGTTGTCTAGCAGATCGGCGGGCCTGACCGGCCTGACCGCCCGGCCCGATCACGCGACCCGAACCGACCAGGCGAGCCCGGCCGATCCGGTGGCTCCAACCGGTCGAGGTCACCGGATTGATCTCGTGGTCCGGGCGGGGCCCGACGACGGCGGCAACAAACCCGCGCCGCGGTTCGTCTGGCCGCTTCCCGGTTCCCCGACCGTAGTCCGAGCTTTCCACCCGCCAGCGTTCCAG
Source organism: Pseudonocardiales bacterium (assembly GCA_019240665.1). GTDB lineage: Bacteria > Actinomycetota > Actinomycetes > Mycobacteriales > Pseudonocardiaceae. The sequence continues at coordinate 9,302 of JAFAXZ010000193.1, forward strand.
TACGGACCGGGGCATCGCGGTGTCGACCTGGCCGCTGTGGCCGGCACCCCGGTGCTCGCCGCTGGTGCCGGCACAGTGGCGTTCGCCGGGACAGTGGCCGGCCACGGTGTAGTGTCAGTGGACCACCCAGGTGGGCTGCGCACGACATACGAACCGATCTCGCCAACCGTCACCGTTGGCGACCGGGTGGCTAGGGGTGAGCGGATCGGCACCGTGCAGCCTGGCCACCCGGGCTGCCCTAGCACCGTCTGCCTGCACTGGGGCGTCCGCCGCGGCCCAGAACAAGACAGGCAATACCTGGACCCGCTGCGACTGCTCGCCGCGGCGCGGGTGCGCCTATTACCGATCGAGGGCCCACCGGTGATGCCCGCATCCCGGTGATGCCCGAATGCCACTGACGCCGGGGGCGTCAGCCGAAGGAGGATTCCAGCATCTTGCTTCGGAGCCGTAGCACCGCCCTGGTGTGCAGCTGGCATACCCGGGACTCGGTGACACCGAGCACCCGGCCGATCTCGGCGAGGGTGAGGTTCTCGAAGTAATAGAGCGAGACCACCACGCGATCCCGGTCAGTGAGTTGCGAGACCGCTTCAGCAAGCAGGCGCCTGCTCTCAACCGAATCAAGGAATGCGCCCGGTTCCTCCACGGTGTCATCGGGCAATGTCTCGGCGATCGACGTGCCGCCGCGGCCCACGGCCATGAGTTCATCCAGCGCGACCACGCTGGTCAGCTGTAGCTGGGCATAGAGTTCCCGCAATTCGGCAATGGTGATACCGAGTTCGGCAGCTACCTCCGCATCGGTGGCAGAACGCTGCAGCCGACTCTCCAGGCGTTCCAGCGCACGCTCCACCTCGCGGGCCCGGCTGCGCACCGAACGGGGCACCCAATCCTGAGCGCGCAATTCATCCAGGATCGCCCCCCGGATCCGCTGCATCGCATAGGTCTCGAACTTCAAACCACGCCCGGGCTCGAACCGGTCGATGGCATCCCATAGGCCGAACACGCCCGACTGCACCAGGTCCGCGATGTCCACATGGGCGGGCAGTCCGGTCCCGACCCGGCCGGCCACGTACTTCACCAAAGGCGCATAGTGCAGAATCAGCCGATCGCGCACGGCCGCGTCGCGATGCTGCCCGTAGGCCTGCCACAGCGCGACGATGCCGGCTTCCACCTCCTCGGCCCTGACCTCAGCAGTCCCGCTGCAGGCCCCGGAATCGCCAGTGGGCACGGCTGTCAAAGTGCGGCCACGATCCCCGGAGTACTCAGGAACGGGGGTGGCTCCGGTCATGGATCGCCTTCAGCCTCTCGACAGTGACATGCGTGTAGAGCTGCGTGGTGGCGAGCGTAGCGTGACCGAGTAACTCCTGAACGGCGCGCAGATCGGCGCCCCCCTCCAGCAGATGGGTCGCGGCGCTGTGCCGCAGGCCGTGCGGACCCATGTCCGGCGCGCCTGGCACCGCGCCGACCGTGTCGTGCACGACGGTCCGAATGATCCGCTGATCGACCCGTCCGCCACGCGCCCCGAGGAACAGCGCCGCTGCTGAGTGGGGATGCGCGAGCGCAGGGC
>JAFAXZ010000266.1 GCA_019240665.1 Pseudonocardiales bacterium
GCGAGCAGTTCGGCCCGCACCCGGTCCCGCTCGTCGGCCACCTCCTGACAGCGGGCCAGCAACTCCTCCTCGACATCGAGGCTGGCCAGGGCGGCGATCTGCGCCAGCGAGTTGACGCTGAACGGCACGGACACCGCGCGCAGTGCCGTGGCGACCGGCTCCGGCGCCACGCAATACCCGACCCGCAGGCCGGCCAGCCCGTAGGCTTTGGAGAAGGTTCGCAGCACCGCGAGGTTGTCCCGACAGCGAGCCAGATGGTGACGCAGCGCCATGCCGTTGCCAACCGTGGGATCGGTGACGAACTCGTGGTAAGCCTCGTCGAGGGCGACCAGGACGCCGTCGGGTACCGCGTCGAGGAACGCGACCAGCTCGTCGTTCCGCACGGCCGTGCCGGTGGGGTTGTTGGGATTGCAGACGAAGACCAGCCGGGTGGCCGGGGTGATCGCGTCGAGCATCGCGGCCAGGTCGTGGCTGTGGTCGGCGCGCAGCGGCACCATGCGCTGCCGAACCCCGACGACCTGGGTGATGACCGGGTAGGCCTCGAACGAGCGCCAGGCGAAGAGCACCTCATCGGCCGGCCCGCAGGTGGCCTGCACCAGCTGCTGGCACAGCATCACCGACCCGCAGCCGACGGCGAGCTGGGACGGCGGCACGTCCAACCGGAGCGCGAGGCGGTCCACCAGCGCGGTTGCCCGGTTATCCGGGTAACGGTTGACATCCGCGGCGGCGTCGGAGATCGCCTTGATGACGCTGGGCAACGGGCCCGCGGACACCTCGTTACTGGCCAGTTTCACCGCTCCCGGGATGCTGCGGCCGGGGACGTAGCTGGGCAACGAGTCGAGATCGGCCCTGGTGCGGGCAGTCATCACGGCTCCTCCCGTGAGCAGTTCTTGCTGCTGGCGCCACCGCCGGTTCCACGGTGGTCACGATGATCGCTCTTCCGCCGCTCGGTGATTACCCTTCCGCTGCGCTCGGTCCATCGAACAGGTGATCTTAAACGGTCGACGCTGCTGACCTGGTAAGATGCCCGGTCACCCTATTTTCACCGGCGACGAGTGGGTGGCCATGACGCAGCGTAGCCTTGAGCAGATCCTGCTTTCTGACGGTACTAGGTTGCGGCTGACCGTCGCTGCCCCGGAATCCGCGGTCCGCGGTGGCATCGTCGTCGGGCCAGAGGCCCGCGGTGTCACCGACGCCGTCTGGCAGCTCGCCGCTGGGCTGGCCGGTGAGGGCTGGTTAGCGGTGATCCCCCATCTTGACCACCGGGACGGTGCCACCGCGCCGCTCGGAGGAAGGGACCCGGTACGTGACCATGTCGAGCGGCTCACCGCGGAGTCCGTGCACGCCGACACCGACGCCGCCTTCGGCTGGCTGACGCAGCGTGGCGTAAGCGCAGACCGGATCGGTGTGGTGGGTTTCGGGCTGGGTGGCGCCGTGGCGCTCATCGTCGCTACCCAGCGTGATCTTGGTGCCGCGGTGACCATCGGCGGGATCGGTGTGGTGGCGCCGGTGGCGGCGACCTTGCCTGCGCTGGTGGACGTTGCGCCTGAGCTGCGCTGCCCCTGGTTGGGTATCTACAGCCGGGGTGGCGAGGTGCCCGAGGAGGAGGTGCACAAGCTGCGGGATGCCGCCCATTCCGCCCAGGTAGCCACCGACCTGGTGTACTGCCACTTTGACACCGACCAGTCGGTCGCGCCGGAGGCTTGGGCCCGTACGCTGAACTGGTTCGGCGGTCACTTGCGCTGACGTGCGCTAACAGTCACTTGCGCTGACGTGCGCTAAAAACGGGGACATGGGCGAGCCCCGGATCCTCTGGCAGCCTGACCCTGCCACGGTCGCCCGCTCCCAGATGGCGGCCTTCCGCGGATGGTTATCGGCCACCCGCGGGGTCGCCGTGGCTGACTACGATGCGCTGTGGCGCTGGTCGGTGGCTGACCTGGAGGGATTCTGGGGTGCGTTCGCCGAGTTCGCCGACATCCGCTTCCACGCCGCGCCACAGCGGGTGCTTCCCGATGAATCGATGCCGGGGGCACGGTGGTTTCCGGGCGCGACGCTGAACTACGCCGAGCACGCCCTGGCTCCCCGGCCTGGCAAGGGCGACGACGACCTGGCGGTGATCTTCCGTCGCGAGGACGGCTCTCGCGATCAGGTGAGCTTCGGGCTGCTGCGGCAGCGGGTGGCCGCGGCGCGCTCAGCGCTGGCGTCGCTCGGTGTCCGCCGGGGGGACCGGGTGGTCGCGCTGGCGCCGAACTCGCCGAGCACCCTGGTGGCCTTTCTCGCCACCGCCAGCCTGGGCGCCATCTGGTCGTCCTGCTCGCCGGATTTCGGGCCCCGGGCGATTGCCGACCGGTTCACCCAGCTTGCGCCTACTGTGCTGATCGCGGTGGACAGCTACGTCTACGGCGGCACGTCTTTCGATGTTCGGTCCACGGTGGACGCGCTGCGCCAGCAGATACCCTCGTTGGGTGCCACGGTGACGCCAGCGCACTGGGACAGCCTGCTTGCCGCGCACTCCGGTGCGCAGCTGGCGTTCGAGACCGTGGACTTCGACCACCCGCTGTGGGTGCTCTATTCCTCGGGCACCACCGGGCTGCCCAAGGGCATCGTGCAGGGCCACGGCGGGATCGTCGTGGAGCACCTCAAGGCGCTGCTGCTGCAGGCTGATCTCGGGCCAGGAGAGCGGTTCTTCTGGTTCACCACCACCGGCTGGATGATGTGGAACTTGCTGATCAGCGGTCTGTTGGTGGGTACGGCGATCGTGCTCTACGACGGCAGCCCGGGGTATCCTGACCTCGGCGCGCTGTGGCGGCTGGCCGACGAGGAGCGCGTCAGCTATTTTGGCACGTCCGCGCCGTTCATTCAGTCCTGCCGCAAGGCCGGCCTGCGTCCGGGCATCCACTGCGACCTCACCGCGTTGCGGGCGGTCGGCTCGACCGGCGCGCCGCTGCCGCCGGAGGGCTTCCGCTGGATCGCCGAGGCACTCGGCTCGCACGTGCAGACCTGCTCGGTGTCCGGGGGGACCGATCTGTGCACGGCCTTCGTCTGTGCCGCGCCGGACGTGCCGGTCTGGGAGGGTGAGATCTCCTGCCGCGCGCTGGGCGCTGCGGTGGTGGCCTTGGCTGAGACCGGGGCACCGCTGCGCGATGAGGTGGGCGAACTGGTGATCACCAAGCCGATGCCCTCAATGCCGGTCTGCTTCTGGGCCGATCCGGACGGCACCCGGCTGCGCGAGGCGTACTTCGACACCTACCCGGGTCTGTGGCGGCACGGCGACTGGATCAAGATCACCCCCCGGGGCTCGTGCGTGATGTACGGCCGGTCGGACGCCACGCTCAACCGCGGCGGGGTGCGGATGGGCACCGCCGAGTTCTACGCGGTGCTCGAAGGCCTGGACGAGGTGCTCGACTCACTGGTCATCGACACCTCCGGCGCTGGCCAGGAGGGTGAAATGCTCTGTTTCCTGGTCCTCGCGCCCAGGGTGTCACTGGCCGACGTCGAGCCGCGGCTGCGCGCCGTGCTGCGGGAGAACTTGTCGCCACGGCACGTGCCCAACCGGTTCATCATGGTCGAGGAAGTGCCCCGCACCCTCAACGGCAAGAAATGCGAAGTACCGGTGAAGAAGATCCTCGCCGGCATGGACCCGGCGCGCGCGGTCAGCACCGGCGCTTTGCGCAACCCGGACTCGCTGCGCCCGTTTGTGGCGTTGCGCTCCGAAAAGCACTGATGCGGTTGCGTTGTGCGAAGCGTGGTGTGGGAAGTCAGAAGTCAGGTGTGGGAAGTCAGAAGTCAGCCAGCGTTCAGTGGTTGTGTGAGATCGTAGACCGTGGTGTCGCCTACGGTGGTCGGGGTGAAGTTCTGTTGTACCCAGGCTGCGATGTGTCGGCTGCTGGAACTGCCGCCGCGCTGGTCGGGGAAGCCACCACCGCCGATGAAGTAGTGGATCGCGTCGTGTGCCACGTACTGTTGGAACGTGGCCAGGGTCGGCGATGGGTCGCTGCCGTTGAAGCCGCCGATCGGCATGACTGGGTGACCGGTGGCGAGCTGGAAGCCGGCGGCGGTGTTCGAGCCGACCGCGGCGGCCACCCAGGTGTAGCGGTCGGCGTCGCGGGTGAGCAGTGTGGTGAGCGCGGTGTTGGGTGCGGTGGCGTCGAGCAGGCTGCCGATCCCGCTCAGAGCGCCGCGTCTGCCGCCCGGGAAGCCGCCCACCGGGACACCGCCGGCAGGAAACCCGCTGGCCGGGAACCTGTGACCGGGCAACCCACGGCTGGGGAACCTGCCGGGTCTACCACCCGGACCGTGGCCGCCGAAGCCGCCGCCCTGCGGTCCGGCCGAGGGGATCGCCCCGCCATGCGGGGTTGTCGCGGTGTCCAGGGCGTAGGCGGCCGGCGCGGTGAGACCGAGCGCCATGGCGATGGTGGCCACCACGAGCCCGGTCTTGCGGCGGCCCCGTGCTGGCATGGCCAGTGCGAGCCCGCACGCCAAGCCGCCGATCAGCACGACTCCCCGCAGCCAGGGCTGCCAGCTCGGTGCGCGATCGAGCAGCAGGTAGGCCCACACCGCGGTGCTGGCCAACCCAGCCGCGAGCACCGTCCGCGCCAGCGGCGTCGAGCGCAGCTGCCATAGGGTGATCGCGCCGATCCCGACCAGTGCGCCGATCGCCGGGGCCAGCGCCACCGTGTAGTAGGGGTGGATGATGCCCTGGGCGTAGGAGAGCACAATGCCGGTGACCAGCAGCCAGCCGCCCCACAGCAGGATCGAGGCACGCAGTCGGTCGGTGCGGGGCATGCGCCGCCCGAGCCAGAGCAGCGTGAGCAGGAACAGCAACGCCGCTGGCAGCAGCCAGGCGATCTGGCTGCCCATCGCTGAGGTGAACAGCCGGCTTACCCCGCCGCCGAACATGCCGCCGCCGGGGCCGCCCGGTTGTCTACCCCAGCCGACACTGCCGATTTCGTTGCCGGTCAGCCGGCCGAAACCGTTGTAGCCGAAGATCAGCTCCAGGACGCTGTTGGTTTGCGAGCCACCGACGTAGGGCCGGTCGGCTGCCGGCCACAGCTCCACCACGGCCACCCACCAGCCTGAGCTGACCACCAGTGCCACGCTGGCCAGCAGCAGCTGCTCGATCCGCCGTCGCAGTGCTCCGGGCGCGGCCACCAGGTAGGTCAACGCGAAGCCGGGAAGCACCAGGTAGGCCTGCATCATCTTGGTCAGAAAGCCGAGACCGACGAACGCCGCTGCGGCGATCAGCCAGCTCGTCCGTCCGGCCTCCACCGCTTTGACCAGCGCGTAAGCGCTCAGGGTGAGGAGCAGCACGAGCAGCGCGTCGGGATTGTTGAACCGGAACATCAGTACCGCGACCGGGGTGAGCGCGAGTACTGCGCCGGCTAGTAGCCCAGCCTGTGGGCCGTGCCAGCGACGTACCGTAGCGTAGAGCACGCCAACCGTGGCGGTACCCTCCAGCGCCTGGGGAACGAGGATGCTCCACGGGTTCACGCCGAAGATCCGAGCCGAGAGCTCCATCATCCACAGCGCCGCTGGCGGCTTGTCCACCATGATCGAATTGGCCGCGTCGGAGGAACCGAAGAAAAACGCCTTCCAGCTCGTCGCCCCAGCCTGCACAGCCGCGGAGTAGAACGTGTTGGCGTAGCCGGAGGCCCCCAAGCCCCACAGGTACAGCAGCGCGGTCGCGCCGAGCAGGCCGAAGAGGCCCGGACGCACCCAGCGTGGCCTGGGCGGCGGGGCCAGCATCGTGGCGGGGCCTGCGGAGGGCTTGACGGGGTGGCAGGCTGGGACGGTCATGGTCACGATTGCCACCGTCGCCGAGCACTGTGGAGACAGGCTGCCAGTTTCCTTTGATTTGGCTGGGAATGTTCGCCTAGCTTGATGCGCAGCGAGAGCTGATTCGCGCGCCGGTCGACCTCGTCGCGCTGGCCGGTCGCGGCCGCCGGGGGACATCCTCGGCGTCTCGCAGACCATTCCCCTTACGGACCGCTCAGCACGGTCTACGCCGGCACCCACGCTCGGTCAGCGGCATGAGCGGAACGGCCACATCAGTCCGTACGATCACGGAGGGGGCTGATTGTCTCACCTTTAATGGCCCACGCCAG
>JAFAXZ010000316.1 GCA_019240665.1 Pseudonocardiales bacterium
ACCAGGCCGAAAGTCGGGGATATCGGACCGCAATGACTTCGCGTCCAGGGTGTCCAGGGTGTTCATCGGGAGTCCATCCTCGTCATCGTGTGCTGTGCACGGTCTGGGGCACCCTCAGCGGGCACGAACAGCGGTTTCGGTGACGGCAAGGACGTCCACCCTGGGGCAGTCCCTTGCCTTACTCCGGTGTGACAACCGGGCCAGTGTGCCAGACGCTGCCACCCGCGACGAAACCGGGCAGTTGATGTCTGATGGTGATGGCGGGGGGCGAGAGGCGGGATTCATCCGGGCGGCGTGACGAAGCCCTCGAGCAACGCTCGGTCCGCGCCATCCAGCGCACCGGGTGGCAGCGCCGCCAGCAGGTCGGGACGCCGCGCCGCGGTGCGCTCCACCGCACGGTCCCGGCGCCAGCGAGCGATCGCGGCGTGGTTGCCCGAGCGGAGCACGGCTGGCACCTCCCGTCCCCGCCACACCTCGGGACGGGTATAGCAGGGCCCCTCCAGAAGGCCGTCGGAGAACGAGTCCTGCATCGCCGAAGCAGGGTTGCCCAGCACCCCGGGCAGTAGCCGGGCAATCGCCTCGACCATCACGAGCACGGCGACCTCACCCCCGACGAGCACGTAGTCACCGATCGAGATCTCCTCCACGACGACCCGGTCGGCCGCGTCGTCGATCACCCGCTGGTCGATGCCCTCGTAACGGCCGCAGGCAAAAACGAGCCGGGGTCGCGCAGCCAGCTCGGCGGCCAACCGCTGGGTGAATGGCCGTCCAGCGGGGCTGGGTACCACCAACCGTGGCGGCGGCTCACCGGCGAGTACCTCATCCAGCGCCACACCCCAGACATCGGGCCGCATCACCATGCCGGGTCCACCGCCGTAGGGCGCGTCGTCCACCGAACGGTGCACATCGTGGGCCCAGTCCCGCAGATTATGCACCGTGAAAGCGATCAGGTTCCGCTCGATGGCCCGGCCGAGCAGCGCCTCCCTGGCCGGTGCCAGGTACTCGGGGAAGATCGTCACGACCTGAATCAACACAGGGCAACGCCCTCAGTCGAGCAACCCGGCAGGGGGGTCGAGCACCACTCGGCCACCAGCCAGATCCACCTCAAGCACAATCGCCCGCACGAAGGGCACCAGCGCCTCACCGCAGTCTGTCTCCAGCACTAGCAGGTCGCTGGCCGGGGCATGCACCACCTCGCGCACCGTGCCCAGCGCCTCGCCGTCGGACCCAACAGCGATCAGACCCTCGAGCTGGTGATCGTAGAACTCGTCGGGGTCGGCCAAGTCGGGCAGCGCCGTGGCGTCGACGGTCAACAAGAGACCGCACAGTTCCGCTGCCGTATCTCGATCGACTATCCCGGCGAATCGCACCAGCAAGGCTTTCCCGTGCGGACGGACAGTCTCCACCGTGAGAGTGCGGCCAGTGTCACCGCGCAGCTTCGCACCGACAGCGAACCGCTGCTCAGGGAAGTCGGTGCGCACCTGTACCGCCACTTCCCCACGGAGGCCGTGCGGCCTGCCGATCCGGCCGACTACCCGCTGAGTACCCACGCCCGTAATGTCACTGCCCGGCTGCATGGTCAACGCCTCAACCACCACCGTCAGCGATCGGTGTCGACGACGTCGACGCGAACCCCACGCCCGCCGATACCGCTCATCACCGTGCGCAACGCCGTGGCAGTGCGCCCGCCCCGGCCGATCACCTTGCCGAGATCATCGGGGTGGACATGTACCTCGAGAGTGCGGCCCCGCCGCGTGGTCACCAGGTGGACACGCACATCGTCAGGATTGTCGACGATTCCCCGTACGAGATGCTCGAGCGCGTCCGCCAGCATGCTCACACCTGGCCGTCCGCGACCGTCACAGTGTCCTTGTCGTCCCCCCGGTCGTCGGCCCCGGCCCGAGCCGTTCCTGGAGCCGTTTCTGGGGCCTTGACTGGAGCCGCCTGCGGGGCCTCAGTGACCGTGCTGGTGTCGGCCTGGCGGGCAGCCTTCTTCCGTGGCGTGGTGGCCTCCGTGGTCGGCACCTCACCGGCCTGCGCCAACGCCCGGTTGAACAGCTCGGCCTTGCCTGGCTTGGGTTCAGCACGCTGCAGCGTGCCCTCACCACCTGGGAGACCTTTGAACCGCTGCCAGTCCCCGGTGATCTGGAGGATGTGTTGGACCGGCTCGGTGGGTTGGGCCCCGACACCGAGCCAGTACTGCACCCGCTCAGAGTCGACCTCGATGAGGCTGGGGTGCTCCTTGGGGTGGTACTTGCCGATTGCCTCGATCGCCTTGCCGTTGCGGCGGGTACGGGCGTCGGCGACGACGATCCGGTAGTACGGCTGGCGAATCCTACCGAGCCGCATGAGCTTGATCTTGACAGCCACGGGTCGAGCTACTCCTGTCAACGCGCGAGTGTTCACGGTGAGCGCGCATGGCCCATGGTGGGGGCACGGACCGATGGTGCTCGCGAGGTCAGTGGTCGCAGCGCGATAAGTAGACCCGCCGCGACAACAGCGCCTCATTCTGCCAGACCATCCCGGTCCCTCCGTATCGCCCGTCCACAACCAGCGGGTGTACTGGACACGAAGACCGGATACGCCGAGCGGGGATCACCCGTGCAGTACACCCTGAGTGAGCAGCAGGAGCCCGATCGCGGGCAGGAAGTTGTTCGCCTGATGAGCGACGATGCTGGCCAGCAGGTTGCCGGTGAGCAACCGCGCCAGCGCGATCGGCAGCGAGATCACCACTAGCAGCGGGGTGCGCAGCAGCTCCAAGTGAGCGAAGGAGAACAACACCGTGGTCAACCCGAAAATCGCCCAACGATTCCACAGCCAGTACTCCATCGCCCGCCACAGCACACCACGGTAGATCACCTCCTCGCACACTGGCGCGACCAGCCACACCGCAAAGAACAGGGTGAGGCCCAACCCGAGGGGCAGCCGCAGGCCGTCGAACACATCCCCCACCGCTGAGTTCGCCTGGCTCGTGCCGACCCAGCGGGCCCAGAGCGCCGCAGCCGGCAGGGTGACGACCAAGCCAATGACGCCCAGCGCCAGCCCGAGGCCGACGTCGCGCAGTCGCCACCGCACCGACAGCTCGCTGCGCAACCGTTCCAGCAATTCCCCCCGGCCGAGGAGCGCGGCACCAGTCGCCGCGACCCCGCCGGCCACCACCGTGGGCACCACGAGCGCGGCAACCAACGCCCCGCCGGGCCATCGCATACCCACACCCACGTGCCGGGAGACCAGCGCGAAGGGCACCAGAACCAGCACTGAGACCGACAGGAAGGTCACTTCCGCGACCACGAAGCAGGCGAGCATGAGCCAGCCACGGCGGGTATCCCGCAGGACAGTGCTCACAGCGCCCGGCCGCGCAACAGTAGCAATGTCGGGTCCCGCAGCGTGTCCGGATCCAGCCGTGGGTCGGTGCGTGTGACCAACAGATCCGCCGGCGCGCCGGGCACCAGGCCGGGGACGCCCAGCCAGTCCCGGGCCGCCCAGCTCGCCGCCGCCAGCGCCTGCGCACCGGATAGCCCGACGGTGCGCAATGCGGCGATCTCATCGACCAAGCGGCCATGCTGAATGCCACCACCGGCGTCGCTACCGGCATAGAGCGGGACCCCCGCCTCGACGGCGGCACTGACGGTGCCCCGGGCCCGGGCGTGCAGCGCGCGCATGTGCGCGGCGTAGCGCGGGTACTTGCCGGCGCGGTCGGCGACTGCGGGGAAAGTCTCAATGTTGATCAATGTGGGAACCAGAGCAGTCCCTCGGGCGGCCATCTCGGCGATGGTGCCGGCGGACAGGCCGGTGCCGTGCTCGATGCAGTCGATTCCGGCGGCGATCAGACCTGGTAACGCGTCGGCGCCGAAAACATGCGCGGTGACTCTGGCCCCAGCGGCGTGCGCGACGGCGATTGCCTCGACCAGCACGTGATCGGGCCACAGCGGCGCGAGGTCGCCCGTCGAGCGATCAATCCAGTCACCAACCAGCTTGACCCAGCCGTCCCCGGCCGCTGCCTGCTCCTGCACGGCCTGGGGAAGTAGCGCGGGTTCATCCAGCTCCACGCCGATAGACTGGATGTAACGCTTGGGGCGGGCCAGGTGGCGGCCGGCCCGGATGATCCGCGGCAGGTCGACGCGGGCCTGTAACGGACGGGTGTCGATCGGGGCTCCGCAATCTCGGATGAGGAGGGTGCCGGCGTCCCGATCGATCGCGGCCTGCTCGGCGGCCTCGGCCAGGCTCGCCGGTCCCTGGGCGCCAATGCCGACGTGGCAGTGCGCGTCGACCAGTCCCGGGAGCAAGTAGCCGCCGTCGCAGACAGTAATCGCACCGGGTACCGGCTCGGCGCAGATCACCCCGTCGGCCACCCACAGATCGCCGGGTTCCCCGGCGGGTAGCAGCACCCCACGCAAGTGCATGACCTGGGGTCCCCGCATCCTCAGAGGCCCAGAAAAGAACCCAGAAGAGAACACCGTCATTTCTTGCGGAACTTCAGTTTCGACGGGTCGAAGCCGGGCGGCAGTTGCTCCAGACCAGACAGATTGGACAGGTCGGGGAGCTCCGTCATGCTCCCGGGTAAGCCGCCTGGCAATCCTCCAGACAACCCGCCGCGCGTCCTCGGCGGCGTCGGGCCCTGTCCCTTGCCCTTCTTGCTCTTCCGTCCCTTGCGGCTGCGGCGTCCGGGACCGGTCCCGGGGAAACCGAACCGGCCGGCCATCTGTTGCATCATCTTACGGGCCTCGAAGAACCGTTCAACCAGCTGATTTACTTCGCTGACCGCCACTCCGGAGCCCCGGGCGATGCGCTGGCGCCGGGAAGCATTGATGATCTTTGGATCGGCCCGCTCGGCGGGGGTCATGCCGCAGATGATGGCCTGCAGCCGGTCCAGTTGCTTGTCATCGACCTGAGCAAGCTGCTCTTTCATTCCAGCCGCGCCGGGCAACATGCCGAGCAGGTTGGCGATCGGCCCCATCCGGCGGATGGCCTGCATCTGCTCGAGGAAGTCTTCCAGGGTCAGCTCACCACTGCCGATCTTGGCGGCGGTCTGCTCGGCCTGCTCAGCGTCGAAGGCCTGTTCGGCCTGCTCGATGAGGGTGAGCAGATCTCCCATGCCCAGGATCCGGCCGGCCATCCGGTCCGGGTGGAAGACATCGAAGTCCTCCAGCTTTTCCCCGTTGGACGCAAACAGGATCGGCGCACCGGTGACTTGCCGCACCGACAGTGCCGCGCCACCACGAGCGTCGCCGTCCAGCTTAGTCAGCACGACACCGGTGAAGCCGACACCGTCGCGGAAAGCCTCGGCGGTGGTCACCGCGTCCTGGCCGATCATGGCGTCGACGACGAACAGTGTCTCGGTGGGCTGCACCGCGTCGCGGATGTCAGCGGCCTGGCGCATCATCTCCGCATCGATGCCCAGCCGGCCGGCGGTGTCCACGATGACGATGTCGTGCTGGCGGGCCCGAGCCTCGGCCACCCCGCGGCGTGAGACGTCGACCGGGTCGCCGGCACCATTACCTGCCTCTGCCGTCTGACCGGTCGCTTGCGCGCCCGACTCTGCCCTCTGACCGGTCGCTTGCGCGCCCGGATGTGGCGCGTACACCGGCACTCCGGCCTGCTCGCCCACTATCTGCAGCTGGGTGACCGCGTTGGGTCGCTGCAGGTCGGCGGCGACGAGCAGGGGGGTATGGCCCTGGTTACGCAGCCAGCGGGCGAGCTTGCCGGCCAGCGTCGTCTTTCCGGAACCCTGCAGACCAGCCAGCATGATCACAGTCGGGGATATCTTAGCCAGCTCAAGACGCCGGGTCGCCCCGCCCAGGATGCCGATGAGCTCCTCATTGACAATCTTGATGACCTGCTGGGCGGGGTTCAGCGCACCTGAGACCTCGGCGCCCTTGGCGCGCTCTTTGATCTGCCCGATGAACTGGCGGACCACCGGCAGCGCAACGTCGGCCTCGAGCAGTGCGATGCGGATCTCGCGGGCGGTCGCGTCGATGTCGGCCTCGGAGAGCCTGCCCTTGCCGCGCAGGCCGGACAACGCTGACATGAGCCGGTCGGAGAGGGTGTCGAACACGCCGGTCGCACTCCCTGGGGGTCCGGCGGGGTGATGGCCCCGGAGTCTGACTGCTTCTCCGGCCAGCGTAGCCGCGCCGCCGTGGACGCGAGAGCCTGGATCGCCGGCAGCCCAGGCCCCACCCCGGGCTGCCGGCGATCCGGCAAGGGCTCCTGCGGTCGAAGCGGCACACCCGCTGCCCGATTCTTCGGCCCGGGCAGCAGCCCCGCGTTCGCCCGACCACCGCCGAGCCACCCGACCAGCATGCCGCCGGCAGGTACCGTCGGGGAGCGTGAATACCCGCAATCACGGCTAGGTAGGACTACTCGACTTCACTAAGGCGGCTGGCGGGTCGAGCGGCACGGGAACGAAACGTGTGGATCGCCGCCGCAGCTCGCCGTAGCCGGTGACGTGGACGGCTGCGGTTTCGACCCGTGATCGCTGTTGTGGAAGAACCAGCCGACCGGCAGGACGAGCCAAGGCGGCTCAGGAGACTGCGCCAGCGAACCCGCGCCGAGCGCACGGTGCCCGCCATCTACCACGGATGCAGCCCAAATCTGGCCGTGGGTTGATCTGCTTGCGGGTGCCGGCCTACCGGTCCGGGCCGCTCCCACTGTCGAGGTGCCCGGGACATGTCGAACATGCCCGCGTCCTTCGCCGGCGGCGGGGGTGAGCCATCCGACGGCTCGACGTGCTCGGCGTGTTCAGCCTGCTCGGCCTGTTCAGCCTGCTCGGCCTGTTCAGCGGGCGTGGGCTGGTCGACCACGCCGAGCGCCTGCACCAGCAAGCGGTGCACCTCGGACAGTTGACCAGTAACCTCGGAACGCAGCTCCCTGGCTGCGGTGACCTGGTGTTTGACCTTGGTCACCCGGCTGCTCAGCCGCTCGCCCGCGATCTGCATGATCAGATGCAGCGCGGCGACGCTACGGGTCTGGTAATCGCGAACCCAGGCTTCCATCTCGGCACAGCGGCGTGCGATGTCTTGCTCCGCCTGCTGCTCCGCCTGCTGGCGTCGGGCTGTGGTTTCGGAATCCGTAGTCTGCCGCCGGCGCTGCGACTCCGCCTCGAGACGCTCGCATCGCTGGGTGGTCTCGGCCAGCAGCCGATCGGCCTCAGCGCGGGCGCTCTCGCGCAGCGAGGTGGTCTCCTGCTCGGTAGTAGTTCGCAGCTCGGCGACCTCGTCTTCGGCCATCTGTAGCATGCGCTGGATCCGCGCGGTCGCCGCGGTCAGCGGGGACCGTTGCAGGCGATCGATCTCGGTGGCCGCTTCCGCGGCTTCGTGACGCAGACGATCAACCTGCGTGGTCACCGCGGTGGCTTCCCGACGCAGCTGTTCGAACTTTGCGTTGAGGTCGGCAACCTGCTGCAGCGCAGCGTCGCGTTCGGCTCCGATGGTCGCAACGCGAGCTTTGAGAGCGTTGACATGGTCGATGACCTGTTGCCGGTCGAACCCACGCAACACGATCTCGAACGGCGGGGACAAGGGAACGACCTCGTTCCGGGTTCCGTGCATGCGGCCGGATGGTAGCCCCGCTGCTCACCGGGCCGCGCTGAGCACCGCGAGTTCGACCTGCTCGCGTACCTCGGGTGGCAACACACCGGGACCACCGGGTCCAGTGAAGCCGAATGAGTCCACCACTGAGCTACCCAGCGTGACGACCCGCGCCCAGCGGACGGTGACCGCTTTGCTCTCCAACGCCGTGACGACCCGGTACAACAACCCAATCCGGTCAGTGGTGCGCAGCTCGAGGACCACCGCTCCGGTCGCCTCGTCGTCACACCACAGCACCTTGGTCTCAACATCTCCGAACCCCATACCGGACGCTGGGGGCTCGCCGTAATCACGCTCTTTGGCCGCCAACGCGTCCGCCAGTTGCAATGAGCCATCCAGCGCCCGCATCAAATCCTGACGCAGCAGCGCGGCGTCCGGCGGCCGACCAAAGCGGGGCGAGGCGGTGAAGCTGTCCACCGCCGCGGACCCTCCGGAGAGCTCAACGACCCGGATATCCGCGGAGTGGACCTGGAGCGAATGCAGCGCGAGCACCCCGGCGGCCAGCGCGAGCACCCCTGGCCGGCCAGGAGTCACGACCATGATGGTGGTGGTCGTCCCCGGTCCCGCAGGGGGGTTCGCCGCCACGTGCAGCGAGCCGCTCGCAATGGCCCGCTCCGCCAGCGCACGGTGCTCCCCGGTGAGCGGCTCCGGTGCCGGCACAGGCCGGCCAGCCAGCATCGCGCGGCAGCGCTCGGCCAGATCGGAGATCAGGCCGGCGCGCCATTCGGTCCAGACGCCGGGGCCGGTGGCCAGACCGTCGGCCTCAGCCAGCGCGACTAGCAGCTCCAGCAGGGTTGGATCCCCCCCGAGGGTGTCGACCACCCGCTGCACAGTCGCGGGATCGTCGAGGTCTCGGCGAGTCGCGGCATGGGGTAACAGCAGATGGTGACGCACCATCGCGCAGAGTGTTTCGACGTCCGAGGTCGGCAGCCCAAGCCGGTGCCCGATCTGCTCGGCGAGCGCCGCGCCGACGCTGCTGTGGTCACCGCCGCGGCCCTTGCCCAGGTCGTGCAGCAGCGCGCCGAGCAGCAACAGGTCCGGGCGAGCGACCGTGGTGGTCAGCCGAGCCGCCCGCGCCGCAGCCTCCACCAGATGCCGGTCCACGGTCCACACGTGTGCCCGATCCCGGGGGGGCAGGTCACGCACTGCACCCCATTCCGGGAACAGCCTGCCCCACAGCCCGGTGCGGTCCATGGCCTCGATCACATCCACTGCCGGCGGCCCGGCGCCCAGCAGCGACAGTAGCTCGTCCAGCGCTGACCGCGGCCATGGTCGACGCAGCTCCGGCGCGGTGTCGGCGAGAATGGTGAGGGTGCCGGTCGCGACCGGCATCCCAGTTCGCGCCGCCGTCGCCGCGACCCGCAGAGCCAGCGCCGGGTCCCGTGCCGGATTGGCGTCGCGGGCCAGCGCCACCTGGCCGCTGTGCTCGACCACCCCGTCGTCCAATGGGCGGCGCAGCGGTCCCCGCCCGAGAGTGCGTAGCCCGGTCAGCCGGGCACGCCCGCGGGGAGGCAGTGCGGCCCGGGCAGTGCGTAGCCCGACATCGACCGCGTAGACGACGGTCCGGGCCGCTCCGGACAGGCTCCTGGCTAGGTCGAACCGGTCACCGAGCGCTAGCGCCGCAGCCACCTCGTCGGCCTCTTGCGCGCGGAGCACGTCGCGGCCTCTGCCGGCGAACCGGTGGAGCTCGGTGCGCACGTCCAGCAGCAGATCACGCGCCGCGCACACGTCCGGCCCGGCCCGGTCCACGAGTTGGCCTGCGGACAGTGCGTCGAGCAGCTGCACGTCCCGCAACCCGCCGTGGCCGTTCTTGAGGTCCGGTTCCACCCGGTGCGCGATGTCGCCACTGCGCAGCCAGCGCTGCTGCGCTGACTCAGCGAGCTCCTCCAGCCGGCTACGGATGCCAGTGCGCCAGGCCCGCCGCACGGCGGTGTCCATCGCGGTGAACAGCTCTGCATCCCCGGCGATCAGGCGGGCGTCCAGCAACCCCAGCGCGGCGCGCAGGTCGGTGGCCGCCACCTGGACGGCCTGCCCGACAGTTCGCACGCTGTGGTCCAGATCGATGCGGGCATCCCACAGCGGGTACCACAGTGCGTTCGCGAGCACGGCCACGTCGCGCTTGCCGTCATGCAAGAGCACCAGGTCCAGGTCGGAATACGGCACGACCTCGCGGCGGCCCAGGGCACCGACCGCGATCAGCGCGCTGCCGCAGCCGACGCCCACCGCCGCGCAACGGGAGGTGAGCCACAGCTCGTAAAGGTCCGCCAGCGCTGCCCGCAGCGCTTCGGCCGTCAGCTGGCGCTGCCGAGGGTTCGTGCTGAGAAGAGCGGCCCGGGCTCGGAGCAGGTCGTCTGCGGAGGCGTCCGGGCCACCGCCGTGGGGCAGGGCAGCAGACAGCGCCATCGCCGTCCCTTCCGTCTCGCCATGATCCCTGTCACCGTACGGCGAGACGTCGTCCTGAGTGTGAACTCGGCTTGGTGCCGTCGGCCGCGATACCGAGACTTCGCGAAGTGCGTTTCAGCCATGAGAACTTCGCGTTTCAGCGGTGTGAACGGGCCCGCTCCGCGTGACGAGCACATTTCATGGAGATCGAAACTGCCCGGCGAGGCACGAGCGACGTGCACCGGTGCCCAGCCGGTGCTCAGAGCGCGTCCAGACCGCGCTCCCCGGTTCGCACCCGGATCACGGTCTCCACCGACGTAACCCAGACCTTCCCGTCGCCGATCTTTCCGGTCCGAGCCGCCTCGACCAGTGCATCAATAGTCTTGTCCACCTGCGCCTCGTCCACCACGACCTCGATCCGGATCTTGGGTACGAAGTCCACCGAGTACTCCGCGCCCCGGTAGACCTCAGTGTGCCCCTTCTGCCGGCCGTAGCCCTGCACCTCGCTGACGGTCATCCCGAGCACCCCGATCTGTTCCAGGGCATCCTTGACGTCCTCCAGCGTGAACGGCTTGACGATTGCGGTCACCAGTTTCATCGCCACTCACCCTTCCTGACCGGCCGAGGCCGGCACCTTGCTCGTCGGGCGCGCAGCGGCCCGGTTGTTGGGCGATCCGCTCCCGGTGAAGACCGCGCTGAGTTCGTAACCAGCCTCGGCGTGCTCGGTCTCGTCGATGCCGGTCCGCTCGGCCTCGCCGTCCACCCGCAGACCAATGGTGTACTTCAGTGCCAACGCTATGATCAAGGCTCCAACGAACGAGAAGATCATCACAGCGAATGCGGCCACAGCCTGGCGCCACAGCTGGTCGGTGCCTCCGCCGTAGAACAACCCATTGACCCCGGCGGGTGCCGCGCGGGTGGCGAGCAAGCCGACGGCCAGCGTGCCGGCCAGACCACCGATGAGGTGCACGGCGACCACATCGAGCGAGTCGTCAAAGCCGAACCGGAACTTGATGCTGACCGCGAGCGCACACACCGCGCCAGCGATCGCTCCTACGGCAATCGCTCCCATAGGGGAAACCGAGGAACACGACGGGGTGATGGCGACCAGACCCGCCACGACGCCAGAGGCGGCACCGAGGCTGGTG
The DNA here is from genome assembly GCA_019240665.1 of Pseudonocardiales bacterium. Lineage (GTDB taxonomy): Bacteria > Actinomycetota > Actinomycetes > Mycobacteriales > Pseudonocardiaceae. Next base: position 11,117 of record JAFAXZ010000316.1, read on the forward strand.
GGCCGGCCGTCCCGGACGCGCTCCACGAGTAGCCACGCCAGCATCGCCGCGCCGGTGGCCACCGTGGTGTTGATGAACGTGATTCCTGCGACGCCGTTTGCGGCGACGGCCGATCCGGCGTTGAAGCCGAACCACCCGAACCACAGCAGACCGGCACCGAGCATGACCAACGGCAGGTTGTGCGGGCGCATCGCCTCCCGCGGCCAGCCGCGGCGCTTGCCGAGCACCAGACACAGCGCCAAGCCCGCGGCGCCCGCGTTGATGTGCACCGCCGTCCCGCCAGCGAAGTCGATTGCCTTGAGTCGGTTGTTGATCCAACCACCGACTGGAGCGCTGACCCCATCGGCCGAGAACACCCAGTGCGCAACGGGAAAGTACACCACTGTCACCCACACCGCGGCGAACGCCAGCCAGGGTCCGAACCGCAGCCGGTCGGCTACCGCGCCCGATACCAGAGCTACCGTGATGATCGCGAACATTGCCTGGAACGCGACGAACACCGTCGCCGGAATAGTTCCCACCAGCGGGATCGCGGCCTTGGAGCCGCCGCTGGCGACGTAGGTCCCGCCAAACAGACCCTTGAGCCCCGCATAGTTCGCCGGATTGCCGATCAGGCCGTAGCCGGCGTCGTTGCCGAATGCCTCCGAGTAGCCGTAGAGCACCCAGAGCACGCCCACGACCCCCATTGCGGACGTACTCATCATTATCATGTTCAGGACGCTCTTCGAGCGGACCATGCCGCCGTAGAAGAACGCCAGGCCCGGAGTCATGAGCAGCACCAGGGCAGAGCTGGCGAGCATCCAGGCAGTGTCACCGGTGTCTGGCACGGATTCACTCCTCTGTGTCGGCCATCATCCACGATCGGGTGGCGCGTGTGAAAAGAGTGAGTAGCAGGTGTTTCAACCGGGCACACGATACGTTTCGACCACGTTAACTGTCGGGGTCCCGTTGTTACATCAACGTTGCGGAAGCAGCTGGAGGCTCTTGCCGCCGTCCGCGCATAACGGAAATTAGTCCAGCAATGCGTCCACGAAGGCGACAGGCTCGAATGGTGCAAGATCGTCGACACCCTCGCCGAGGCCCACCAGCTTGACCGGCACCCCCAACTCGCGCTGCACATGGAAGACGATGCCGCCCTTAGCGGTACCGTCCAGCTTGGTCAGCACGATTCCGGTGACATCGACGACCTCGCGGAACACCTTGGCCTGGGTCATCCCGTTCTGACCTGTGGTGGCATCCAGCACCAGCAGCACCTCATCCACCTCGGTCTGCTTGGAGACCACCCGTTTGACCTTGCCCAGCTCGTCCATCAGGCCGGTCTTGGTGTGCAGCCGACCGGCGGTGTCGATCAATACCGTATCCACCCCATCAGCGCTACCCCGCTTGACCGCGTCGAATGCCACGCTGGCCGGGTCAGCGCCCTCGGCACCTCGCACGACCTCCGCGCCAGCGCGTTCACCCCAAGTAACCAGCTGGTCGACGGCGGCGGCCCGGAAAGTGTCGGCCGCACCGAGCAGTACCCGCCGGCCGTCGGCAACCAGCACACGGGCCAGTTTGCCGGTGGTGGTCGTCTTACCAGTGCCGTTCACCCCGGCGATCAGCACCACGCCGGGAACACTCGCGCCGTCGGCGCCATCATGCGGCAGCGCCCGCACGGAACGGTCCAGCTCTGGACGCAACGCCTCGATCAGCACATCGCGAAGCGCGGCACGGGCCTGCTCGGCGGTCCGCACGCCGCGCTGGGCGAGTTCGGTGCGCAGCCGTTCCACAATCTCGGCGGTGGTGGCCGCGCCGAGATCGGCAAGCAGCAGGGTGTCCTCCACGTCAGTCCAGGAGTCCTCGTCGAGATCACCCGCGCCGAGTAAGCCCAGCAGGCTCTGCCCGAACGCCGAGCGGGACCGGGACAGCCGACCGCGCAACCGCACCAGCCGACCGGCAGGGGCGTCGATCGGCTCCACCAGCGCGCCTGCGGGTTCAGCGGCTACTGGTTCAGCCGGAGCCGGTTCAGCCGGAGCCGGCTTAGCCGGAGCCTGTTCGACGGGTGCTGGTTTGGTCGGAACCGGTTCAGGGGGAACTGGTTTGGTCGGAGCCGGAGGAGCGACGCTCGCCGGGAGGGCCAGGTCTGCCGGCGGCGGCACGGCCGGCGGCGGCGGTTTCGGCGGTGCCGGGGCGAAAGCCTGTGGCCGAACAGGGCCAGGCGCCTGTGCGGGTGGTTTCGGCGGTGCCGGGGCAGAAGCCTGTGACGGAGGCAGGACCTGTGACGGAGGCGGGACCTGTGGCGGAGCCGGTGGACCGCCTCCGCCGGCGGAGAAGCTGATGGAGCCGCCAGCCTGATAACGACGAGGCGGTGCGGGCGCCTCCACCTGCTGGCCCGGCTTCTCGGCGATGCTGATCCGCCGGCGACGGGCCAGCAACAGGCCCACAGCCAGCGCAATCAACAACACCACCGCGATGGCGACGGAGATCCAGATCACGCTCGACACCAGTCCATCCTGGCATCCAGTCGCTCAGGTGAGCAGCGCTAGTCAGCGCATGTCCGGGGCAAACCGACCAGTGGGGTACTCAGGGGGATGTTTCACCACCCCACACAAGCGTACCTACCCAGCTTGAGCACGATCTGGCCGTCTTCCTCCCCCACCGGGTAAATCCGGATGGCGTAGCTCCCCGTAGAGCACGATGCGTCGGCCAAGGCGAAGGTGTGGCCGTGCAGTGGACAAAGCACCCGGCACCGGTTGATCTGCCCGGCGGCGAGCGGGCCGTCTGTGTGCGGGCACGCTGCGTCGCTCGCCCGCGGCTGCGGCATCGGGTCCCCACTTCTCGATCCCCGGGGGCCGGCTCGCTTCCCAGCAAAGCAGCGGTAACAACAATCGCCTAACGTCACCTCATGGGCGACTTCGTGAGCTCGCGGATCGGTGTCGAGGAGGAGTTCCATCTCGTCGACCTGGAGACCAGGAAAGCGGTACCGGCGGTCGAGGCCATGCTCGCCCAGTTGGACAGCGACTCGTTTGCACCGGAGCTGCAGCGCTCCCTGGTCGAAGCGAACACGGTGCCCTGTGAGAGCCTCGACGAGCTGCGCGCCGAACTCTGTCGGCTGCGCCGCCGGTTGAACGAGGTTGCCGAACCCCTCGGGCTCGGCGTAGTGGCAGCCGGAACGGTTCCGCTGGTCGACCTGCTTGGCACTGATATCTCGGCCGGCGCCCGCTACGAGCGCATGCAGCACGAATACCAGCTGCTGGTCCGCGAGCAGCACATCTGCGGAGCCCAGGTGCACGTCGACGTGCCTGATCGGGACGTGGCGGTCGCCGTCGTGCAGCACGTGGCGCTATACCTGCCGATCTTCCTCGCGCTGTCGGCCAGCTCGCCGTACTGGCGAGGGGTCGACAGTGGTTACGCCAGCTACCGCTGCATGGTCTGGCAACGCTGGCCGACCGCCGGCCCCCCAGGGCCGATGCGTACCGCCGCCGACTATGACGCTATGGTGGCTGACCTGGTCGCCTCGGGAACGATCAGCGACCCCGGCATGGTCTATTTCGACATCCGCCCCTCGGCGCACCTGCCCACCGTCGAGCTGCGGATCTGCGATGCCTGCCCCGCGGTGGACGACGTCGTGCTTATTGCTGGCCTGTTCCGGGCGCTGGTGCAGCGGGCCCGCACGTGGGTCGCCGACGGCAGGCCGTTTCCCCAGGCCCGCCACGAGCTGCTGCGGGCGGCAACCTGGCGGGCGGCCCGGTCCGGACTGGAGGGGGACCTCGTCGACCTGGCCGACCCCTCCGGGCCGACCCTGGTGCCGCCGTCGCTGCTCGTCGAACGGCTGACCAACGAGTTACGACCGGAGCTAGAAGCGTCCGGCGACTGGAAACAGGTGTCTGCGCTGTCCCAGCGAGTTCTTGCCGCGGGCAGCTTCGCGGCCGGCCAGCGCCGGATGTTCGGCCGGCGCGGTGAGCTCACTGACGTGGTGGATGACCTGCTCGCGCAGACCCGCGGCGAGTCGCTGCGCCGCGACCCGCCGACCACGGTGCCGACGACGCCGGCCCTGCTCGGTGGCTACCGCTGCGCCGGCTACGACGAGGCGGTAGGGACCACCGGCCGGGTTCTGCCGCACTACGGCTGGATGTTCCGGATGCTTGACCGGCTAGGCGCCCGCGGCATGAGGGCGGCAATGAACGCGTTGCACACCGAGCAGCGGGCGCGGGGCGTGACGTTCCGGGTAGCCAACGACGAGCCGGATCGACTGTTCCCGCTGGACCTCGTGCCGCGCATCATCACAGCCGAGGAGTGGGCCACGACGCTGATGCCCGGGCTGATCCAGCGAGTGCGTGCGCTGGAGGCGTTCCTGCACGACGCCTACGGCCGACAGGAGGCCATCCGGGACGGTGTGCTGCCGGCGTCGGTGGTGACCGGCTCGCCCGGCTGGAGCCGCTTTGGCGCGCTGTCGAGGCCGCGCACGGCGCGAGCCGCCATCAGCGGGATCGACCTGGTGCGAAACAGCGCCGAAGGCTGGTTCGTGCTCGAGGACAACCTGCGGGTGCCCTCTGGCATCGGGTACGCGATGACCAGCCGGCGACTGGTACGCAGCGTGTTGCCCGATCTGGAGCCACCCGGCGGCATGGTGCCGCTGGAAGGCGTACCCGAGCTGCTGCGCAAGACACTGCTAGCCTCGGTTCCGGATGGGGACGGCGACGACACGATCGCATTGCTGAGTGCCGGCCCCATCGACGCCGCGTTCTATGAGCATCGGCTGCTGGCGGAGCAGATGGATCTGCCACTGGTCACTCCAGGGGAGCTCACGGTCACCGGCAGTGGGGTGTACGCGCACGGTCAGCGCCTCAGTGTCCTTTACCGGCGGCTTGACGAGCAGGCCCTGCTCGCCGCGACCGGGGCTGACGGCCGGCCTGTTGGGCCGGCGATCTGCGCGGCCGTGGCAGACGGCCGGGTGAGCCTGCTCAACGCACTGGGCAACGGGGTGGCTGACGACAAACGGGTATATGCCTACGTGCCGGACATGATCACCTACTACCTCGGCGAGCAGGTGCTGCTCGACAACGTGCCTACCTACCCGTGCGCCGACCGGCATCACCTCGCGGAGGTGCTTGACCGGCTGGACGAGCTGGTGCTCAAGCCGGTGGACGGCTACGGCGGTCACGGCGTCGTGATCGGACCGGAAGCCGACTCCTCCGAGCTGGCCGAGCTCGCCGCCACTATCCGGGCCCACCCCGAGGACTGGGTGGCCCAGGACCTAATGTCGCTGTCCACCCACCCCACCTTTACCGACACCCGGCTGGAGCCGCGGGCGATCGACCTGCGCGCGTTCGTCCTGCTCGGCGACGGGGCAGAGGTGGCACCAGCTGCCCTGACCCGGGTCGCGTCCAGCGGCAGCATGATTGTCAACTCCTCGCGCGGCGGCGGCGCGAAGGACACCTGGATCTTGCGTTGAGAGGAGCGTGCTGATGTGCGGCATCACAGGCGAGATCAGATTCGACGAGACGTCGGCTGACATCGACGCGGTCACCACCATGACCGCCGCACTGCACCGTCGCGGCCCCGACGGCTGGGGCGTCCACGCCAGCGGCCGCACCGCGCTCGGCCATCGTCGATTGAAGATCATCGATCTAACGGACCGGGCCGCGCAACCCATGGTCGATCCCGAGCTCGGGCTCACCGTCGTGTTCAACGGCTGTATCTACAACTACCGCGAGCTGCGTTCGGAGCTGGGCGTCGCCGGCTACCGGTTTTTCTCCGAATCCGACAGTGAGGTGCTGCTCAAGGCCTACCACCGGTGGGGAACCGGCTGCGTTGACCACTTCCTGGGCATGTTCGCCTTCGCCGTGCTTGAGCGCGACAGCGGGCGGCTGGTACTCGGCCGCGACCGGCTCGGGATCAAACCGCTGTACCTCTCACAGACCCCAAGCCGGTTGCGCTTCGCCTCCACGCTGCCGGCGCTGCTCGCTGCGGGTGACGTGAACACTGCCATCGACCCGGTGGGGTTGCACCACTACCTGAGCTTCCACTCCGTCGTGCCGGCTCCCCGCACGATCCTGACCGGGGTGGAGAAGCTGCCACCAGCCACGGTGCGCACCGTGCATCCGGATGGCCGTCGCGAGGACCGGGAGTACTGGCGGGCGGCGTTCTCGCGGGGCGGTCCCGGTCCGGGCCTCGATGCCAGGAGCATCACCGACTGGTCGGGCGCTGTGCTGGATGCACTGCGACTCGCTGTCCAGCGGCGCATGGTTGCCGATGTTCCGGTGGGTATCTTGCTCTCCGGCGGTATCGACTCCAGCCTGGTGGTGGCGCTGCTGGCCGAGGGCGGGCAGCACGGGCTGCGCACGTTCAGCGTCGGGTTCGAGGCCGCTGGCGGGGAATCCGGGGACGAGTTCGTTTACTCCGACGAGGTCGCGGCGCACTTCGGCACCGATCACCAGAAGATCATGGTCAAGTCGGACCGGTTGCTTCCGGCGGTGGACGCGGCCATCGACGTGATGAGTGAACCGATGGTCAGCCATGACTGTGTTGCGTTTTATCTGCTCTCTGAGGAAGTCTCCCGATCGGTGACCGTGGTGCAGTCCGGACAGGGCGCGGACGAGGTGTTCGCCGGCTACGACTGGTATCCACCGCTTGCCAGTGTGCCGCGGGACCGGGCCGCGACGGCCTACGCGGAGGTGTTCGTCGACCGCCCGCACACCGAGCTGGCCGACCTGCTCGAGCCGGAGTGGGTGGCTGACTGTGACTTCTTCAACAGGGACTGGAGCAGGGCATTCGTCGACACACACTTCGATGCTCCCGGCGCTGACACGGCGCTCGATGCGGCGTTGCGGCTGGACACCACGGTCATGCTGGTCGACGACCCGGTCAAAAGAGTGGACAACATGACGATGGCGTGGGGGGTGGAAGCGCGAGTGCCGTTCCTGGACCATGAGCTGGTCGAGCTTGCCGCCGCCTGCCCTCCCGAGCTGAAGCTCGCCGGGGGCGGAAAGGGAGTGCTCAAGGCCGCCAGTCGCGGTGTCGTCCCGGACACGATCATCGACCGGCCCAAAGGTTACTTCCCGGTGCCGGCGATCCGGCACCTGTCCGGCTCGTTCCTCGACCGGGTGCACGACGCGGTGACCGATCCGGTGGCCAAGGACCGTGGTCTCTTCCGCCCGGACTGGTTGCAGCGCATGCTTGCCGACCCGAACACTGAGCGCACCACACTGGGCTCCAATGCCTTGTGGCAGGTCGCTCTGTTGGAGATGTGGCTGCAGGAGAGGGGGATCTAGATGAACGCGGCGAGCTCCGGAGGGACCAGTGGCTTTGCGCGGCACCGGCGGGCCCGGCTCACCGCCGCGTTGCCCGGCCCTGAGTGGCTCGCCGCCGAAACCTGTACCTCACCCGCTCTCTCCCCGGACGGCAGCATGCTGGCTGTGATCTCCGACCGCGACGGGACGCCCCGGGTCTGGCTGAGCCCGCTGGCACAGGCCGGACCGCCGGTGCGGCTGGACACCGGCGGGGATTACGTACGGGTAGTCAGCTGGTCGCCCGATGGCGAGTGGCTGTGCCTGACGACAGCGCCCGGCGGCGGTGAGCGCACCCTGGTCCGCGCGCTGCGCCCGGACGGCTCCGATGCTCGGGTCGTCGCCGGAGCTCCGCCCGGGATGGCGTGGATCGGCCGCTGGCAGCCCGGCGGACACGTCGTGGGTCTTGCGGAGAGCAGCGCCACGGATCCGGCCAAGCTCACCGCGTACGCGGTGGATGTGTGCTCCGGCCGCCGTCGTCATCTGGCGAGCGGCCTGGCGGCGACAGTGTGCACCTTCAGCCACGACGGGCGCTACGCCGTGGTACGCCTCGGCGCCCGGGGCAAGCGCCGCTTACTGCTGGTCGACACCCGGACCGGCAGCAGCGCTGAGCTCCTCGGCGCCGATGCCACTATCGCCGACGCCTGCTTCGCCCCCGACAATCGGATGATTTACCTGCATACCGACGCCAATCGCGAATTCGCCGCGCTGCTCGCGCTGCCCAGAGTCGCCGCCGGTTATCCGGAGGCAGCCGAGCTCATCGCAGCGCGCGACGGGGTCGAGCTTGACAGGTTCGCGCTCGACCCGACTGGCCACGCAGTCCTCGCGGTGTGGAACGTCGAGGGGCACAGCGAGCTCGAACTCGTCGACCTCACTGGAGGGGAGCGTCGTGCGCTACCGGCGCCACCCGCGGAGGTGGTGACCGGCTGTGCCTTCGCTCGGGACGGTGGGTCACTGGTGCTCGCCGTGGAAGCCGGCGCCGAGCCACCGCACGTCCTGCGCTACCCGCTTCCGCCGACCGAACCGGTGCGGCTGGCGCCCACCCTGCCACCGCCATGGCCGCCGGACGCGCCAGCCCGACCGGAGTTGCACCGGTGGCGGGCCCGGGACGGTTTCCCGCTGAGCGGTTGGCTCTACCGACCAGCTGGAGCACTCGGCGCAGTGCCCACCCTGGTCTGGTTGCACGGCGGTCCGGAGGCACAGGAGCGGCCCACATTCAGTCCGCTCTACCAAGCGCTGCTGAGCTATGGCGTTGCGGTGTTCGCGCCGAACGTGCGTGGTTCATCGGG
>JAFAXZ010000319.1 GCA_019240665.1 Pseudonocardiales bacterium
TTGGAGGTGTGCACGCTGCTGCGCAAACCGGACGCGGTCCAGGTCGACGTGCCGGTGCGCTATATCGGCTTCGACATCCCCCCAGAGTTCGTCGTTGGTTACGGCTTGGACTACGGCGAGCGCTACCGCGACTTGCCCTACATCGGCACCCTCGCCCCCAAGGTCTACGCCGATTAGCGGTTTCGCAAGTATCCCCCTGTGGTGTAAGCCGGGACAGCGATACCACCTCGGGGATACCACCGCTGGGAATACCGATACTGGGGAAGAGCTTACACCGCCCGCACAGTGTCAACTCCGGTTCAGCCACCGACCGAGCACCCGGCCCGCCGGGTAGGGTGGAGGCAACGGGAGTGCTCTGCTGCCCTTCGATGGTGGAGAGGCACCATCGGTGGAGAAGCACCATCGAGGACCAGCACAGTCAGCTCAGGAGGGTCGAGGCCACCGAGGCCGTAGCCGAATGGACCGCAAGAAAATACTTCGCAACCCGCTGTTGTGGGTGTTAGCCGGGTTGCTGATCTACTACGCCTTCGGCTTCCTGCTCGACGACACCCGGGGGTACAGCCAAGTCCCCACCTCACAGGCGTTGCAGCAGCTCAACGCGCACAACGTCAAGCAGGCGACGATCGAGGACAAAGAACAGCGGCTGCGTCTCACCCTGGACCACCCGGTCCAGGGTGTCCAGGGCACTCATGTCATCACACAGTATCCGGAGAAGAGCACCGATCAGATCACCCAGGCACTGAACGAGGCGCAGATCCGGGACGGCTGGGATACCAAGGTCACCCAGCAGTCCCTGCTCATCCAAGTGCTGATCTACCTCATCCCGCTGGGTGTGTTGCTCCTGCTGCTGCTGTGGATGATGAACAACGTGCAGGGCGGCGGCAGCAAGGTCCTCAACTTCGGCAAATCCAGGGCCAAACAGCTGAGCAAGGATATGCCCAAGACGACGTTCTCCGACGTCGCGGGTGCGGACGAAGCCGTCGAGGAACTGGAAGAGATCAAGGATTTCCTCGCCAACCCGAGCCGCTACCAGGCGCTCGGCGCCAAGATCCCCAAGGGTGTGCTGCTCTACGGCCCACCCGGCACCGGCAAGACCCTGTTGGCCCGCGCGGTGGCCGGCGAGGCTGGGGTACCGTTCTACTCGATCTCCGGGTCCGACTTCGTGGAGATGTTCGTCGGGGTCGGCGCTTCCCGGGTTCGGGACCTCTTCGAGCAGGCCAAGCAGAACGCCCCATGCATCATCTTCGTCGACGAGATCGACGCGGTGGGCCGGCAGCGCGGCGCTGGACTCGGCGGCGGGCACGACGAACGCGAGCAGACCCTCAACCAGCTTCTGGTCGAGATGGACGGCTTCGACCCCCGGGGTGGCATCATCCTCATCGCGGCGACCAACCGCCCGGACATCCTCGACCCGGCGTTGCTGCGCCCCGGCCGCTTCGATCGGCAGATCCCGGTCTCCGCGCCGGACATCCGCGGCCGTCGGGCCATCCTCGAGGTGCACTCCAAGGGCAAACCGTTGGCTACCGACGTCGACCTCGACGGGCTGGCGAAGCGCACCGTTGGCTTTTCCGGAGCCGATTTGGCCAACGTCATCAATGAGTCCGCGCTGCTCACCGCCAGGGAAGGCGGTCGGCTCATCACCGGTGGCGCGCTGGAGGAGGCGGTCGACCGGGTGATCGGCGGCCCGCGCCGCAAGAACCGGATCATCTCCGAGCGGGAGAAGAAGATCACCGCCTACCACGAAGGCGGCCACGCGCTGGCTGCCTGGGCGATGCCGGATATCGACCCGGTGTACAAGCTCACGATTCTGCCCCGGGGGCGCACCGGTGGGCACGCGCTCGTCGTCCCCGAGGACGACAAGCAAATGATGACCCGGTCGGAGATGATCGCCCGGCTGGTGTTCGCACTAGGCGGACGCTCGGCGGAAGAGCTGGTGTTCCACGAGCCGACCACCGGGGCGTCTTCGGACATCGAGCAGGCCACCAAGATCGCCCGATCGATGGTTACCGAGTACGGCATGAGCGCACGCCTGGGCGCGGTGAAATACGGACAGGAACAGGGTGACCCGTTCCTCGGCCGCTCCGCGGGCCGGCAGCCGGACTACTCCCTGGAAGTTGCGCACGAGATTGACGAGGAGGTGCGGGCGCTCATCGAGGCCGCGCACACCGAGGCGTGGGACATCCTCAACACCTATCGAGACGTCCTCGACGAGCTCGTCGTTGAGTTACTGGAGCAGGAAACGCTGCATCGCAAGGACCTCGAGCGGGTCTTCAACCGGGTGGAGAAGCGACCGCGGATCACCGCGTTCAACGACTTCGGCGGGCGCACCCCTTCCGACAAGCCGCCCATCAAGACGGCTGGCGAGCTGGCCAAAGAGCGCGGCGAACCGTGGCCGCCGGTCCAGCCGGACCGCCAGCCTTCGCCGGTAGGGGTGGTGCCGAGTGCCGATGACCTGCCGGGCGGCCCGCCGCACGCCCCACCCGGTCATCCCGGTCCCAACGGTGCGGGGCCGCGTCCCGGCTACCCAGCGGGTGCATCCAACGGCGGCCCGACTGGACAACCGGCACCCGGGCAACCGGTGCCGGACCCTGCGCAGGTCGGATTCCCGTCCTATTCCCAATCCTATCCGCTGCCTCGGCGCGGCTCGGGTGGCCCGCAGGGGCCGGGCAGCGGTAGCGGCCCGCTGGGCTCTGGTCCGCCGAACTATGGAGCACCGCCGGGATGGCGCCCAGCCACCCAACCGCCCGCTCCGTCCTGGCGGCCCGCACCACCGGGCGGTCGCCCGCCGCGGGAGTCTCCCCCCGACGACCAGTCGACTGCCGGCTGAGCCGGCGATCGGACAGCTATCTGGTTCGGCGAGGACTCCGGACCGTTGAGGCCCTGGGGGTGGCAGTGATGTCCCCGGCGCACTCAGTTCCAGCGCGCGGAGGTCCACCATGGCCAGTACCGTCAATCCGAGCTCCAGCGTGGGCTCGCGCCGGGTCTTTGACCACGCCCGGGCCGAGGCAGCGGTGCGTGAACTACTGATCGCCTGCGGGGAGGACCCGGACCGGGAAGGGTTGCGCGAGACCCCAGCCCGGGTCGCGCGTGCCTACCGGGAGATGTTCGCCGGCCTGTTCCTGGACCCCGACGTCGTGCTGGAGCAGACCTTCGACGCGGGGCACGACGAGCTCGTGCTGGTCAAGGACATCCCGATGTACAGCCAATGTGAGCATCATCTGGTGCCGTTTCATGGCATGGCGCACGTCGGGTATATCCCGAACGCGGCGGGCCGGGTCACCGGGCTGTCCAAGCTGGCCCGGCTGGTCGACCTCTACGCCAGGCGCCCGCAGGTCCAGGAGCGGCTCACCTCGCAGGTCGCCGACGCGCTGGTGCGCCGGCTGCAACCGCGGGGGGTGATCGTGGTGATCGAGGCCGAGCACTTGTGCATGGCGATGCGCGGTATCCGTAAGCCCGGATCGACCACGACCACGTCGGCCGTCCGGGGATTGTTCAAGACCAGTGCATCCTCTCGCGGCGAGGTGCTGCACCTGATGATGCGGAGGTGATCGTGCACCCGGCGCTTCCCGATCCCGGCCGTTGCGTGGTGATCGGCATCCTCAACGTCACCCCCGACTCCTTCAGCGACGGTGGGCGGTACCTGGACCGCGACGACGCGGTGGCGCATGGCGTGGCGCTGCGCGCTCACGGGGCCGACCTGATCGACATCGGGGGCGAGTCCACCCGTCCGGGGTCGCACCGCGTCGATGCCCGCACCGAGATTGCCCGGGTGATACCGGTCCTGCGTGAGCTGGTCGCCAGCGGCGTGCCGTGCAGCGTGGACACCACCCGGGCAGCGGTCGCCGAGGCGGCACTCGAGACCGGCGCGATCATGGTCAACGACGTCTCGGGCGGTCTGGCCGATCCCGCGATGGCGCCGATGATAGCCCGCTGCCGGGTGCCATGGATCCTCATGCACTGGCGCGGACACAGCGCGGAGATGGACGCGCTGGCCAACTATCAGGACGTGGTCCGCGAGGTGCGCGCCGAGTTGGTGGCCCGGGTGGACGCCGTGGTACTCGCCGGGGTGGACCCCGGTGCGCTGGTGCTGGATCCCGGGCTCGGCTTCGCCAAGACAGCGGCGCACAACTGGGCGCTGCTGGGACACCTCGACGTGCTGACCGAACTGGGATTCCCGGTACTCGTCGGGGCGTCCCGCAAACGCTTCCTGAGTTCCTTGCGAACCGGCAGAGACGACACGAACGGCACCGGCCGTCGCTGCGACGGCCGGGACGCCGCCACCGCCGCAGTGTCCGCGCTGGCCGCGACTGCTGGCGTCTGGGGAGTCCGGGTGCACGACGCCGCGGCCTCGCGGGATGCCATCGCCGTCGCCGCAGCCTGGCTGCTCGGCGCTTCCTCAACCGTTCACCCCGCTGGAAGCCCCCGGTGAGCCCGAGAATCTACCCCGACCGGATCACCCTCACCGGGTTGCGGGTGCATGGCCGGCACGGGGTGCACGAGCACGAGCGAGCGCACGGACAGGAGTTCGTCGTCGACGCGACGGTCTGGCTGGACCTCGGCCCCGCTGCAGCCACTGATCAGCTCTCCGCGACGCTGGACTATGGCGCGCTGGCCCGCCGCGCCGCTCAGATCGTCGGTGGGCAGCCCTGTAATCTGATTGAGACGGTGGCCGCGCGGATCGCCAGCGACGTGCTGGCCGACCAGCGGGTACAGGCCGTCGAGGTAACGGTGCACAAACCCGCCGCCCCCTTGGCCCTACACTTCACCGACGTAGCCGTCACAACCCGGCGCACCCGCCCATGACGCTCTGCCCGATCGCATTCTGGGGTCTGATCACGTTCTGGAGACGACGGCAGTGATCGGGGGCAGCGTGGGATGAGTAGTGCGGTGTTGTCGATAGGGTCGAACGTGGGGGATCGGCTGGGGCACCTGCGCAGGTGTGTCGCGCTGTTGGGGGATGCGGTGCTGGCGGCATCACCGGTGTATTCGACGGCGCCGTGGGGGGGCGTGCCGCAGGATGACTTTCTCAACGCCGTCTTGCTGGTCGAGGACCAGGACGCCGATGCGCAGGAGTGGCTACGCCGTGGGCAGTGTTGTGAGGCCGCCGCGCAGCGCACTCGCCACGTCCGGTGGGGTCCACGCACCCTGGACGTCGATGTGATCGATGTGGAGCAGACCCGCCAGGACGATCCCCGCCTAACCCTGCCGCATCCCCGGGCCCACCAGCGTGCCTTCGTCCTGGTGCCTTGGCTGGACGTGGCGCCGGGCGCAGTGCTTGCCGGCCGGGGCATGGTGGCTGAGTTGGTCGCCGCCCTGCCGGCCGCCGAGAAGCGCAGGGTGCGCCGCCGCGACGACCTGACGCTGGAGTCCCGGTGACCTTCACCCGGGCGCGGGATCTCCTCGCTGCCGCCGTCATCGCGGGGATACTGGTCAATCTACTGCTGCAGCTGTCCTACAGCGAGCTGCCCACGTTGCCGCAGCCGGCCGGAACCACACTGCTCGCTTTCGCGATCGTCGAGGTGGTGCTGGGAAATACCCTGCGGGCGCGGATCCGGCAGCGACCGGGAACCCGGCCGGTGCAGGCGCTCACCGCGGCGAAGGCCGTCGTGCTGGCCAAGGCGTCCTCGCTGGCCGGCGCCATCACCGGGGGAGCCTGGCTGGGAGTGCTCGGCTACGTACTGCCACTGCGGTCCCAGCTACCCGCCGCCGCCTCGGACACCGTCACCGCCTCGATCGGGGCGATCTGCGCGGGGGCGCTGGTGGCGGCCGCGCTGTGGCTGGAGTACTGCTGCCGAACCCCGTCCGGTCCCGACGGTCCGGGACCGGACGACGGGTGATCTGCCTGCATCTCGGGCGTCCTCGCCCGATGGCTGGCTGTCACCGCCTGGCCCAGACGCGAGGTCAACCCCAGCGGGTACGAGCCGGTACGGTGTGCGACGTGTCCGGGACCGACGAGCATCCGTTGCCGCGCGGGAGCCGTCAGGTCCTGATGTTGAGCACTGTCGGCACGGCTGCGGCGGCCGTGGCCGTGCTCATCCTGGGAACCCAGGATGCCCGCCTGCTGAGACTGGGGCTCGTCGCGGCGCTGTGGGCGGCGCTGCTGGGAGCCTTCGCCACGGCGCGCCTGCGGTGCGAGATCAGTTCGTGCACCGAGCACGCCGGTCAGTTGCGGACGGTCTACCAGCGTGAACTAGAGCGTGAGGTGGCTGCCCGACGGGAGCGTACGCTGACCGTCGAGCGCGAGCTTCGCGCGCAGGCCGAGCTATCGCAGCAGCGCGAGATCGTGGAGTTGCGTACCGAGCTTGCGGCCATGCGGGCCAATCTGGAGCAGCTGCTGGCCGGGAATCCGCGCCTGGAGCGGGACACGCTGCGGGCCGAGTCCGCCCGCCTGCTTCCCTTGCCCGCCCACCCCAGGAAATCCGACGACGGCCGCGGCCGGGCCGTCGCGGCCGCAACAGCGGAGGCGACAGTCACGGCGGCGCACAGCCTGACCGGTCCCGGGCTCCGTTTTGGTCCCGGCCGCCCCCCCACGTCGGCCCGGGGGTCGGTCGCGTCTCCGACGGACACGGGATTCTCCCCCGGGGTAACCTCGAACGGGGGGATCTCCAACGGGCACGGCAGACACGGTGCACCTGGCTGGGAATGGTCGGGATCGAACAACAACGGTAGCTCGCACAGCAACGGCTCACCCCACAACGGCTCACCCCACAACGGCTCGCACAACAACGGCGGGGGCGTCCGGTGGGCGCCCGACGGGATACCGACGGCGACGCCGGGGGCACAACGGACGGTAGACGACCTGCTAGCTGCCCACGGGAGAAGTTCGCCCCGCCGACGCAGGCACAGCCACGAGGACGGCCCGGCACCCTTCGGCCACGGTGTGTCTCGCAGCTTCTAGCGCGGCCTAGAGCGGACGACTGTGGGCTGTCGCTGCCCTCTCGAGCGAGCTGGGCGTACGCGGCCCGCAGATCCATCCTCGCTGGGTCACGCCAAGCAGCGGTTGGTCTCCGCCCGGTCAGTGAGGCTGCTCACCTGGACCGGCGCGAACGGGTGAAGCGGGGTTAACCTGCGGCAGTCCGGTACCCGTGGCCAGCGCGGGACTGGAACGTCTGGAGGGCGGCAATGGCAACGAGGCCACGGTCGGGTGCATCCGCGTCCAGCAGCGTGGCCGACCGCCCGGCGCGGCTGGCCGTGGGCGTGGTCTCCGCCGGCCGGGTGGGCTCGGTGCTCGGCGCCGCTCTTTCCGGTGCTGGGCACGTGGTGGTCGGGGTAAGCGCGGTATCCCGGTCATCCTTGCGCCGGGCCGCAGAGCTGCTCCCTGAGACACCGGTGCTGCCGCCCGACGACGTGGTGCGGTGGTCGGATCTGGTTCTGCTGGCGGTTCCCGACGACGTACTGCCGGACCTGGTGTCCGGGCTCGCCGCGACCGGGGCATTCCGGACCGGTCAGATCGTGGTGCACACCAGTGGCGCTCGGGGGGTGGATGTCTTGGCGCCGGCGATCGCCGTCGGCGTGCTCCCGCTCGCGCTGCATCCCGCGATGACATTCACCGGGCGCGCGGAGGACGTCGCGCGGCTGGCGGCGGCCTGTGTCGGCGTCACCGTTGCCGACGAGACCGGCTGGAGCGTCGGGGAGGCACTGGTGCTGGAGATGGGCGCTGAGCCGGTACGTGTCCCCTCCGAGGCCCGGCCGCTGTACCACGCGGCACTGGCGCACGGGGCCAACCATCTGGCCACTCTGGTGCGCGACGCGGTGGAAGCGCTGGAGCATGCCGGCGTGGTGCCTGCCGAACGGCTGCTGGGCCCGCTGCTAGAGGCCACGCTGGACAACACCTTACGTCACGGTGACCGCGCCTTGACCGGGCCGGTGAGCCGTGGCGACATCGACACGGTCCGGCTGCATCTGCAGGCGCTCGCCCAGGCCGCCCCGGAGCTGCTCGGTCCCTACCGCGCGCAGGCGGGCAGGACCGCCGACCGCGCCGAGGCGGCCGGGCTGCTGGCACCTGCGGCCGCCACCCAGATCCGGGAGACCTTGCTGGGGGAGCTGTGACCGGCACGCGCCGCGGTGAGCTGACCATCCACGATGACCCCGCTGCCCTGTCTGCGGGAATCCGCACGCTGCGCCGGGCCGGGCGCCCAGTGGCGCTGGTCCCGACAATGGGAGCGCTGCATGCCGGCCACCGTGCGCTGATCCGAGCGGCCCGGGCCACCCCGGGCGCGAGCACAGTGGTGTCGATCTACCTCAACCCCTTGCAGTTCGAGTTCCGTCACGACCTGGACCGCTATCCCCGCCGGTTCGATGCCGATCTTGCCGTGTGCCGGGAGGAGGGCGTGGAGCTGGTCTTCGCGCCCAGCGTGGCAGCGATGTCCCCGTCCGGATCCGACACGACTGTGGTACCCGGAGCGCTGGGTACCGAGCTGGAAGGCGCCAGCCGACCGGGTCATTTCATCGCGGTGCTCACGGTGGTGGCCAAGCTGTTCGGGATCGTCGGTCCGGATCGGGCGTTCTTCGGCGAGAAGGACTACCAGCAGCTGGTGCTCGTTCAGCGGATGGTGCAGGACCTGCGGATGGGTGTGCACGTGGTCGGAGTGCCCACCGTACGGGACACGGACGGGCTCGCCCTGTCGTCCCGCAACGTCCATCTGGATGGCGAAGCGCGGGCTGCCGCCGTCGCTTTGTCCGCGGCCCTGAACGCCGGAGCCCAGGCTGGCGTGCATGGTCCCGACGCGGTACTCGCAGCGGCCAGCGACGTGTTGGCCGGGCAACCCGCCGTCGCACTGGACTACCTGGCACTGCGTGACCCCCAGCTCGGCCCCGCCCCGCAGCGGGGACCGGCTCGGCTGTTGCTGGCCGCCACCGTCGGGGCCACGCGGTTGATCGACAACGTCGACCTGCACCTGGGTGTCGCTGATGTTGCTCTCGATGTCAACGGGCGAGGAGGTCTGCGATGTTCCGGACGATGTTGAAGTCCAAGATCCACCGGGCCACCGTCACCCGAGCGGATCTGCATTACGTGGGATCGGTGACCCTGGACGAGGACCTCATGGACGCCGCCGATCTGCTCGCCGGCGAGCGGGTGGCAATCGTGGATATCACCAACGGGGCCCGGCTGGAGACCTACGTCATCCCCGGTGCGCGGTCCAGCGGCGTGGTCGGGATCAACGGCGCTGCCGCGCATCTGGTGGCCCCTGGCGACCTGGTGATCCTCATCGCCTACGGCACGATGGACGAGACCGAGTCCCGGCATTACCGGCCCCGGATAGTGTTCGTCGACGCCGACAATCGGATCGTCCACCAGGGCAGCAACCCGGCACATGCCCAGGCCGGAAGCAATCTTGTGATGGAGGCCGGCGGGTGCTGCTCACCGTAGACATCGGCAACACCAACATCGTTCTTGGGCTGTTCGGTCACCATCAGGGGGGCCCCGGCAAGGACGCCGCCCTGCTGCATGACTGGCGGATGCGCACCGACGCCAGGATGACCGCCGACGAGATGGCGCTGACCGTCCGGGGGCTACTCGGCGGGTATTCCGACAAGATCACTGGTATCGCTGCGCTGTCCACGGTGCCCGCGTTGCTGCGTGAGCTGAAAGTGATGGTGGACCGATACTGGCCGCAGCTGCCCCGGGTGATCGTGGAGCCGGGGGTACGCACCGGAGTGCCGTTGCTCTACGACAATCCACGCGAGCTGGGCGCCGATCGGATCGTCAACACGCTGGCCGCCTACACCCTCTACGGCGGCCCGGCTATCGTGGTGGATTTCGGTACCTCCACCAACTTCGACGTGGTCAGTGCGCGGGGGGAGTTCCTCGGCGGCGCGCTGGCCCCGGGCATCGAGATCTCCGTGGATGCGCTCGCTGCCCGGGCGGCTCAGCTGGTGAAGGTGCAACTCGTCCGGCCCCGGTCGGTCATCGGCAAGAGCACCGTGGAAGCCTTGCAGTCCGGGTTGCTGTTTGGCTTCGCCGGCCAGGTGGACGGGCTGGTGCAGCGGATCGCCGCGGAGCTGGCCCCAGGAGCCGAGGATGATGTGGCAGTGGTCGCCACCGGCGGGCTGGCCCCACTGCTGATCACCGAGTCGCAGGCCATCACGCACCACGCGCCTCATCTCACCCTGCGGGGACTGCGGATGGTCTTCGAACGCAATGTCGGCTGACGTCGGCCACGAAGCCGAAAGAATGGGTGCGGCGCGCGCGCAGTTCGTCCACGACACCCGCGATTCCTACCGGTGGTAACCTCGCGTCCAGTGGATCACTAGGTTGTCCGGCGTGAGCACCCAGCAGCTACCTCCCGCCGCCGACGACCTGCCTGACCAGATGCGAGTGCGCAGGCGCAAGCGGGAGCGGATGCTGGCTTCCGGGCCGCACCCGTATCCCGTCCACGTGCCGCGTACCCGGACTCTGAGGGAGATTCGCGACGCCTACGTCGGGCTGCCGCCGGACTCGGTCACCGGCGAACAGGTCGCCGTGACTGGTCGGGTTATTTTCCTGCGCAACACTGGCAAGCTGTGCTTTGCGACGCTGCGCGAAGGCGATGGAACCGAGCTGCAGGCCATGCTCAGTCTGGCTCACCTGGGTGCCGAGGGACTCGCGGCATGGAAGGCCGATGTCGACCTCGGGGATCATGTGTCCGTGGCCGGAGAGGTGGTCACATCGCGCCGCGGGGAGCTGTCCGTGCAAGCCCGAGAATGGCGGATGGCGGCCAAGGCGTTACGACCCCTTCCCACCGCGCACAGGGAACTGGCCGAGGAAACACGAGTCCGCCATCGTTACCTTGATCTCATCGTTCGCGATGCGGCCCGGCGGACCGCCCGGGTGCGTGCCGACGCGGTTCGATCGGTCCGTGAGATGCTGCATTCTCTCGACTTCATCGAGGTCGAGACACCGATGTTGCAGATGGTGCATGGCGGTGCTGCGGCGCGACCGTTTGTGACGTACTCCAACGCACTTGAGCGCGACCTGTACCTGCGGATCGCCCCAGAGCTGTACTTGAAGCGTTGTGTGGTTGGCGGGATCGAGCGCGTCTTCGAACTCAACCGAGTGTTCCGCAACGAGGGCGCAGACTCCACCCACTCGCCGGAGTTCACCATGCTCGAGGTGTACCAGGCCTACACCGACTACGAGGGGATGGCGCAGCTAACTCGCACGCTGTACCAGACGGTGGCCCGCGATGTGTTCGGATCCACGACACTTCGACTTGCCGACGGCAGCGAGTACAACATCGGCGGTGAATGGACGCAGATCAGTCTGTTCAACGCTGTCTCCAAGGCGCTTGGCGAGGAGATCAGTCCCGCGACGTGCCGTACCAAGTTGCTACGCCACGCCGAGCGAGTAGGCCTTCCGGTGGATCCTGGCTGGCTACCCGGAAAACTAGTGGAGGAGTTGTTCGAGCACCTCGTGGTGCCCGACCTGCACGCTCCAACCTTCGTGAAGGACTTTCCGGTAGACACCTCCCCACTGACCCGACAGCACCGCAGCGCTGCGGGTCTAGTGGAGAAATGGGATCTTTACATCCGGTCTGTTGAGTCGGCCACGGCCTACTCAGAGCTGGTCGACCCCGTCGTGCAACGGGAACGTTTCGAAGCCCAGGCCGCGCTCACGGCGGCCGGCGATGACGAGGCGATGCCCCTCGACGAGGACTTCCTGACTGCGATCGAGTACGGAATGCCGCCAAGTGGCGGCATGGGAATGGGGATCGACCGGCTGCTCATGGCACTCATGGGTTCAGGTATCCGCGAGACCATCCTGTTCCCGCTGGTACGACCACAATGAGCGGACTGGACGGCGGGGCGATTTCGCAATCCTCTCGGAAATGGGCTAACCTGCTCGTTGTCGTTGTGGAGTCGTCGTGCGATGGCTCCGTCCACCACGTCCCCGAGGGAGGACGACGCGCATGGCGCAGAAGGTCACCGTAACCTTGGTCGATGACATCGACGGAGGTACCGCTGAAGAGACCGTCGAGTTTGGTATCGACGGCGTGTCTTACGAGATTGACCTGTCGGCGGGTAACGCGGGGAAGCTGCGTAGCTCACTGGCCGACTATGTCAGCAACGCCCGCAAGGCGGGCGGACGTCGCAAGGTCACAAGTCCGACTCGTCGGGCTAGTGGCGCCGGTCGGGCATCGGTGGACCGCGAACAGAACGCTGCGATCCGCGAGTGGGCCCGCAAGAACGGTTACAACGTCTCAGACCGTGGCCGCATCCCGGCTGAGGTGTTGGACGCTTACCACAAGGGGAACTGAGGCCCAGTATGCACCGGTGCCGTCCCACTAGGACGGCACCGGTGTGTTAGATCCCGGTGTGTTAGATCTGGAGTGTTTCTCGCGGTCTAGCTGCGGCCAGCGGGTGCAGCCCTTAGTCGGTATGGTCGGCGCGACCGGGAATGAGTGCATCCGCCATAGCTGCTTGGGGTCTCTTGAGTACCCGGACTCCGTAGACGAACGTGAGCGCGCCACCGAGGTAGCCGCCGACCAACAGTAGCATCCAGGAGATGACACCAAGAGTCAAAGCTGATGCTACGATCTTGCCGTTGTAGTACCCGGCTAACTGCAACCGGAACGTTCCGGCGAACATGCCGGTGGCGCTGGCCATCAGCGTCAGGTGCCACCAGCCAAGGGTGCGTGCGGGCGCATCCGCGGGAATACCGAACAGGTCCACCAGACCGGTGATGATGGTCGGTATGGCGGCGATGAGTCCGACCGCGATCGTGATCACCGAAGCGGTAGCCATCGCGGCTTGCTGAAACCCGGCCGCGCCGGCCACGAGCATCGCGACGCCAGCGGTGTAGGCACCAATACCGACGTCGGTCAACGGCGCATGCGCGGGCTTGCCTGCGAAACCCTTCACCAAGCTCACCATCAGACGGCTCCCTCCTCGAAGTAGCAACACCTTCCGGGCAGCGTTACCCGCATCACAACAAACGCGCAGGTCGCAGTCGCGGTTCATCCGGTGCCCCGACCGGCTGCCAGCCTCGATCAGCTCGAAGTGCGTAACTCTGAAGTGCGTAACTGCGTAACACTGCCAGAACACTGCGACGGCGCAGGGTTGCCTTACCTAATCTCGAGCAAACTTACCAGTCGGATTACTTCGTACCCCCGCTGCTGCGTCGGGACCCCCCGAGAGGGCCTCGTTCACCCTGAGCGGACAGGCGTCGCGTGGCGGAATCCTGACCAGCGGTAGCACGTTGCAGCCAGGAGTCGGGCGGCAGTTCGAGAGCGAGCAGGACCGTCCGGGAGCTACAGTGGCGGCACGGACTGTCTGACCCAGTACCGGCCGCGCCGCGATGGTGCGGCAGTCAGGAGTGCACAATGTTTGAAAGGTTCACCGACCGCGCGCGGCGGGTGGTTGTGCTGGCCCAGGAAGAGGCCAGGATGCTCAACCACAACTACATCGGCACCGAGCACATCCTGCTGGGTCTGATCCACGAGGGCGAGGGTGTCGCGGCCAAGGCCCTTGAATCGCTGGGAATCGCCCTGGAAGGGGTGCGCCAGCAGGTCGAGGAGATCATCGGCCAGGGCCAGCAGGCGCCGTCAGGGCACATCCCGTTCACCCCACGAGCCAAAAAGGTGCTGGAGCTCTCGCTGCGCGAGGCGCTACAGCTCGGCCACAACTACATCGGCACCGAGCACATCCTGCTCGGGCTCATCCGCGAGGGTGAGGGCGTCGCGGCCCAGGTGCTCGTCAAGCTCGGCGCCGACCT